>CACWUV010000119.1 GCA_902764185.1 uncultured Eubacteriales bacterium | reverse complement strand
GGATGCGGCTGCCGCCCTTCGCGCCGATCAGCCCGCCCAGGGCGATGGCCAGGGTGTTGACGATGATTCCAATGGGCATGGCGGTGTCCTCCGGATGGCAAAGATATGTTTATTTTAGCGAAAAATGGGGGAAAAAGCAAATAAAAAGGCGTTGATTCAAATAGATTCTGCTGGTCGAAGGCCAGCAGAATCTATTAAAACAGGAGCTTTGCTTTGCGGTTATAGCGTTTAGCCAGGCTTTACTTCTGCCCAATCACCCCGGAGGCCACGTCCTGGGTGCCCTTGGAGTTGACGGTCTTGCCCTCCGCGGCCACCTGGATGCTGCCGCCGGTGATGGTCACGTCCTGCTGGGCCTGGATGGCGTCGTCGCCCGCGGTGATGTCCAGGGCGCCGTCGGCGATATACACATAGCCCTTGCCCGCGTCCTCGGCGTTTTCGGCCTTGATGCCGTCCTTGCCCGCGTTCAGGGTGAGGACGCCGCCGCCGATGGCCACGGAGTCATTGCCCTTGAGGGCGTTCTTGGGAGCGGTGACGCTGATGGTGCCGCCCAGGATGCGCAGGTCGTTTTTGGAGCCGATGCCGTTGTTGTTAAGGCCGGTGACGATCAGCTCTCCCGAGCCGTTGATACTCAGGTCGTCCCGGGAGCAGATGCAGGCGTTGGGCGCTTTTTCAAAGGGGCGGCTGTACACCGCGCTGTCGGTAAAGCTGTTGACGCTGCCGGGAGCCAGGGTGAGGGACACCTTGTCGGCGGAGATCACATAGAGGGGCGCGGAATCGGCGCAGGCCAGGGTCAGGCCGCCCAGCACCAATTGCACCTTCTCCTCCTTGCTCACCTCCACCACGATCTGTCCGTTCTGGCAGGAGCCGGAGAGCATGTAGATGCCGGGCTGGGAGATATAGGCCGTGGTGCCGTCCACCGATACGCCGCTGCCGTTGACCAGGACGCCTTCGTCGCTGAAGGTCACCGTGGCCGCCTCGGTCCAGCTGTCGCGCTTGTCAAAATTGGTAAACACGTCGGAATAGTCCGCCGCCAGCGCCGGGATGGCCGTGAGCAGGCAGAGAGAAAGCAGGATCGCAGCGAGTTTTTTCATGGGTCAATCTCCTTTGAATGAAATTGCAGCCTTATCATACCATAAGACGATGCGGAAACGCAAGCCGCGGGGCGGGGCCAAAGTTGAAGAAACGGCGAATGAAATGTAAACTTTTCTTCTTTCGCCTCCTTGAACCATCACGGGAACCATGCTATACTGATTAAGATACCTGCGAAGGAGGATGCCCATGTTTGCCAAGCTGAAGGAACTTTTTACGCCCCGGGACATGAGCCAGGGCACGCCGTGGAAGCGCATCGCGGAGTTCGCCTTCCCCATGCTGATCGGCAATTTTGCCCAGCAGCTGTACAACACCGTGGACGCCGTGGTGGTAGGCAACAGCCGCTGGGGCTATACCGCCTTGGGCGCCGTGGGCAACGCCATGCCGGTGCTGAACCTGCTCTTGGCGCTGTTTGTGGGCATCGCCACCGGCGCGGGCATCCTGGTGGCTCAGTATTTCGGTGCCCGGGACGGCAAAGCCCTGGCCAAGACCATCGGCAACTGCATCACGGTGACGGCCATCGCCAGCGTGATCATCATGATCGTAGGTCCCCTGATCACGGGGCCGCTGCTGAAGGCCGTGGGCACCCTGCCCAGCATGTACGACGGCTGCCGGGATTACCTGAACATCTATTTCCTGGGCATCGCGGGCTTTTTCTACTATAATATCCTGGCCGGCGTGCTCCGGGGCCTGGGGGACAGCCTGTCCGCCCTGGGCTTCCTGCTGATCACCTCCGTGCTCAACATCGTGCTGGACATCGCCCTGGTGGACCCCATGGGCGTGGCGGGCGTGGCCCTGGCCACGGTGATCGCGCAGTTCATTTCCGCCATCCTGTGCTTCTGGAAGCTGCTTTCCCTCAAACGGATCTTTACGCTGAAAAAGGCCGACCTCAAAATCGACGGCCACTACCTCAAATGGATCGTCAAGCTGGGCGTGCCCAGCGGCCTCAACCAAGCCCTGTTCTCCTGCGCCATGATGGTGGTGCAGCGGCTGATCAACGGCTTCGGGGATGAAATGTTCATCGCCTGCAACGTCATGGTCATGCGCGTGGACGGCTATGCCATGCTGCCCAATTTCAGCTTCGGCCAGGCTATGAGCACCTACGCCGGCCAGAACCTGGGCGCGCGCAAGCTGGACCGTCTGGCCAGCGGCACCAGGCAGGGGCTCATCATGTCCCTGGTGACGGCGCTGGTATTGACGCCCCTGGTGCTGCTGTTCGGGCCGGAGCTCATGCGGCTCTTTACCCCGGAGCAGGCGCTCATTGATATGTCCATGGGCATGATGTATATCCTGGCGGCGGGCTATGTGGCCATGGCCGTCACCCAGGTGCTCTCCGGCGTCATGCGCGGCGCGGGGGACACCATGACCCCCATGTGGATCACCCTGGGCACCACCATCGGCATGCGCCTGCCCCTGGCCTATGGGCTGGTGGCCATCGCCCGCAGCGCCGGTGCGGAGCTGCTCACCCAGCAGCGCATGGTGTTCGTGTCGCTGCTCATCAGCTGGCTGATGGGCATGATCATCACGGCCATCCTGTACAAGCTGGGCATCTGGCGCAAAAAACAAGTGGAGCCCCTGGAACGGGAGCTGCGGGCCCAGCGGCAATAAGGGGCCAAAGGAGGGGATATCGGTGCGCATTGCACTGCTGAACGATTCTTTTCCGCCGGTCATCGACGGCGTGGCCAATGTGGTGGTCAATTATGCCTCCATATTGACAAAGCATGGGCATGACGTGGTGGTGGCCACCCCGGATGTGCCCGGCGCGCAGGATGATTATCCCTTCCCCGTGGTGCGCTACACCAGCCTGAACACCACCAAGCTGGTGGGCTATCGGGCGGGGTATCCTTTCAGCGCCGCGGCGCTGGGCACGCTCAAGGATTTTAAACCCGACATTATCCACTCCCATTGCCCGGTGGCCTCCAACCTCTTTGGACGCACCCTGCGGGAGCAGACCGGCGCGCCGCTGATTTTCACCTATCACACCAAGTTTGACATTGACATCCGCACCGCCGTCAAGGGCAGGCTGCTGCAAAACGAGCTGATCACCGCCCTGGTGAAGAACATCCAGGCCAGCGACGAAGTGTGGACCGTGAGCCACGGCGCGGGGAAAAACCTGCGCTCCATCGGCTATAACGGCCCATATACCGTCATGGAAAACGGCGTGGATATGCCGGCAATGCGGGCGGATCAGGCGGAGATCGACGCGATCAGCCACCGCTACGGCCTGCGGGATGATCAGCCCGTGTTCCTCTTTGCCGGGCGCATGCGCTGGTACAAGGGCGTCCGCCACATCATCGAGGGTCTGGCCCAGGCCCAAAACGCCGGGGCGGACTTCCGCATGATCTTCGTGGGGGATGGCTCCGACCGGGAGGCCATCGAAAAGCTGTGCCGCCAGGCCTATATCGACAGCAAATGCGTCTTTGTGGGCGCGGTGCAGGATCGGGAGCTGCTGCGGGCCTTTTACAGCCGGGCCGACCTGTTCCTGTTCCCCTCCACCTTCGACACCAACGGCATCGTGGTGCGGGAGGCGGCGGCCTGCGGCCTGGGCGCGCTGCTGGTGCGCGGCAGCTGCGCGGCGGAGGGCGTCATCGACAGCCAGAACGGCCTGCTGATGGAGGAAAACGGCGAGGATCTGTGCCGCCAGGTGCTTTTTGCCTGTAACAACCTGGACGCCGTGCGCCGGATCGGACAGAACGCCCAGCAGCAGTTGTACCTCAGCTGGGAGGACGCCGTGACCCGCGCCGAGACCTGCTATGCCCGGATCGCGGCCCAATACGCCGGGGCCCAGCGCAAGTCCCGCCGGGACCTGATTCCCCTGGTGGCCGATTGGGTGGGCGCGGTGAACCACATGCGGGATGTGAGCAACCAGGTGCTTGATCTGCTGCGGTGAACGTATCCTGATTTTCGACAGCCGAAAGCTTTTCGGCTGTTTTTTTGTTTGCTTTCCGCGAAAAAACACCGCTTTTGTCTCTTTTGTCATGGCGCGCTGCGGCCCCGCATACAATAGGGGCATGCAGCGGCCCTGACTGCGGGAATATCGCGCCGCCCTCCGGCATATCCATGGGGTACAGAAAAAGGAGGGATCGGCACATGATCAAGCGGCCTGAGCCACAGCCCCAAGCGCAGCAAAAGCGGAGGAAAGCCCATCCGGAAAATCTCAGCCGGGGAGGGGCGCTGGCCCTGGCGCTGCTGCTCATCGTCAGCGCGTTTTACGTGGGGGTCATGCCCCAGACGGCAGCGGTGGTGGCCAGGAAACGGGAACTGCCCATATACAGCGTGGCCCGGGACGACGGCATGGTGGCCATCAGCTTTGACGCCTCCTGGGGCGGGGACAAAACCATGAAGCTCCTGGACATCCTGGACGAATACGGGGTCAAGACCACCTTTTTCCTGGTGGACATCTGGACCAAGAACTATCCCGAATTGGTCAAGGAGATCGCGGCCCGGGGCCACGAGATCGGCAACCACAGCGCCACCCACCCCCACATGAGCCAGCTGACGGCGGAGAAGATCGCGGAGGAGCTGAACATCCAGGCCGACCACGTGGAGGCGCTGACGGGCACGCGGCCCACGCTGTTCCGCCCGCCCTACGGCGACTACAACGACCGGCTGATCACCACGGCCCGGGATATGGGGTATCAGAGCATCCAGTGGAGCGTGGACAGCCAGGACTGGAAGAACCGGGGCGTGGAGGACGTGATCAAGCGGGCGGCCAAGGCCCAGAGCGGCGACATCGTGCTGTTCCACAACGACGCGGAATACACCGTGGACGCGCTGCCCACGATCCTCAAGGACTACCAGGCCCGGGGGCTCACCGTGGTGCCCGTGTCAGAGATCCTGCTGCAAGGGGATACCAGCATCGATATACAGGGAAGGATGCATCCTGCAAAAACAAAAATACCGGAGGTATGACATGGAAACCGTTACCAATGTGCTGAATCTGACAGGCGTTGTGACCGAGGAACCGCAGTTTGACCACGAGGTGTTCGGGGAGGCTTTTTTTCGCACCATCCTCAGCGTGCCCAGGCTCTCCGGGGCCTTTGACCTGCTGCCGGTCACGGTGAGCGAGCGGCTCATGGCCGGAGCCTTTCGCCAGGGCGAGACCGTGGCCCTGACGGGCCAGCTGCGCTCCTATAATAAAGTGATGGCCGGGGCGGGACGCCTGCTGCTCACCGCCTTTGCCCAGCATCTGCACCCGGTGGACGAGGAGCAAAACCCCAACACCGTGGCCCTGGCCGGCGCGCTGTGCAAGCCGCCCTCCTTCCGCACCACGCCCTTTGGCCGAGAGATCGCGGACCTCATGGTGGCCGTGAACCGCAGCTACGGCAAAAGCGATTACATCCCCTGCATCGCCTGGGGGCGCACGGCCCGCTTTGCCGCCGGGCTCAGCGTGGGCGACCGCATCCAATTGCAGGGACGCTTTCAGAGCCGCGTCTATCAGAAGCAGCTGCCCGACGGCGCGGTGCAGGAGCGCACAGCCTACGAGGTCTCCGTCAGCCGCCTGACCCTGGAGAGCAGCGCCGCGCTGCCGGAACGCGAGCTGGTGGCGCCCCGGCCGCGATATACCAGCGGGGTGATACAGTAAACAGAAATTGGCAAGAGTAGAACGAGATCCTTCGACTTCGCTTACGCTCCGCTCAGGATGACAGTGATGGGTTGTTTTTCCCTTGTTTGTTGGCTTTTTGCAGCAAATTAAGTCATTAAACAAGACAAAATCCATCTTACATTGTCATCCTGAGCGAAGCGCAGCGCAGTCGAAGGATCTTATTGACTAACTTACAAATTTCTGTTTATCGCTTATCTCCTCTGCGCCTCCCTCCGCCCCTTGACGGGCGGCCCGCTTTTCGCTATAATTTTTTTGTTACAATACAGAAGGAGCGAAGGGCACATGCTGGAACTGCGCAATATCCGATTCGACGTGGACGATGACGCCGGCCACGTGGACATATTGAAGGACGTCAGCTTTACCATTGATAAAAACAAATTTGTGGTCATCACCGGGCCCAACGGCGGCGGCAAATCCACCATCGCCAAGATGATCGCCGGGGTGCGCATGCCCACGGGCGGCAGCATCCTTTTTAACGGCCAGGACATCACCTCCCTGGGCATCACCGAGCGGGCCAGGCTGGGCATCAGCTATGCGCTGCAGCAGCCGGTGCGGTTCAAGGGCATCCAGGTGCTGGACCTCATGCGCATTGCCGCGGGCAAGGAGCTGACCGTGGCCGAATGCTGCGAATACCTGAGCCGCGTGGGCCTGTGCGCCCGGGACTATGTGACCCGGGAGATCAACGCCAGCCTGTCCGGCGGCGAGCTCAAGCGCATCGAGATCGCCAGCATCCTGGCCCGCAGCACCCAGCTGAGCGTGTTTGACGAGCCCGAGGCGGGCATCGACCTGTGGAGCTTCCAGAGCCTGATCCGGGTGTTCGAGCAGATGCGGGAGAGCATCCGGGACAGCTCCATCCTGGTCATCAGCCATCAGGAGCGCATCCTGGAGATCGCGGACGAGATCATCGTGGTGGCCGAAGGCCGCATCCGCGAGCATGGCCCCCGACAGCAGGTGCTGCCGCACCTCATCGGCACGGCAGCGGCCATGAGCGGCTGCGACAAGATACAGGGAGGGGCAAACTGATGGATACCATTCAGAAGCGTATTTTGGAAGAGGTGGCCGACCTGCACGCCGTGCCCGAGGGCGCCTATAACATCCGCGCCAACGGCCAAAGCGCGGGTCGCCGCAGCACGGCCAATATCGAGATCACCAGCAAAACCGAGGCCAGCGGCATCAATATCCGCATCAAGGACGGCACCAAAAAACAGAGCGTCCACATTCCCGTGGTGCTCAGCGAAAGCGGCCTCAAGGAGACCGTGTATAACGATTTTTACATCGGTGAGGACTGCGACGTGGTCATCGTGGCGGGCTGCGGCATTCATAACTGCGGCAGTCAGGACAGCGAGCACGACGGCATCCACCGCTTCTACGTGGGCAAAAACTCCCGGGTGCGCTATGTGGAAAAGCACTATGGCGAAGGCGACGGCCAGGGAAAGCGCATCCTTAACCCCGGCACCGAGGTCTATATGCAGGAGAACAGTTCCATGGAGATGGAGATGGTGCAGATCCGCGGCGTGGACAGCACCGAGCGCGTCACCACCGCCGAACTGGCCGCCGGCGCGCGGCTGGTGGTCAAGGAGCGCCTCATGACCCATGGCAGCCAGACCGCTATCAGCAAGTACCGGGTGGATCTGAACGGCGCGGGCTCCTCCGCCGACGTGGTGAGCCGCTCCGTGGCCCGGGACGACAGCTTCCAGAAGTTTGACGCCTGCATCGCGGGCAACGCGCCCTGCCAGGGACATACTGAGTGTGACAGCATCATCATGGACCGCGGCCGCATCCTGGCCGTGCCCTCCCTGGAAGCCAACGACACCGACGCAGCCCTGATTCACGAGGCCGCCATCGGCAAGATCGCAGGCGAGCAGCTGGTGAAGCTCATGACCCTGGGCCTGACCGAGGCCGAGGCTGAGGAGCAGATCATCAACGGATTCCTGCGGTGAGGGGCTGGGGCGGAAAACAGAAATTGGCAAGGGGGAACGTTCGAGGCCTCCGCGGCCTCGAGCTCTGCGCCAGGGCCCGCTTGGGCCCTGGACCCATCCCGGCGAGCCGGCTTGAAAACAGCTACAAACAATCAGCGCCTGTAACTTGAAAGTCGCTAAGGGAGCTTCCGGGCATAAGAAAACCGGCGGCAGTCCGGAAAAATGAGTTTACTCATTTTCTCCGGCCTGCAGCCGGTTTTCGCTGTGCGCTATGCGCACAG
>CACWUV010000118.1 GCA_902764185.1 uncultured Eubacteriales bacterium | reverse complement strand
ACGCCCGAAGCCATCGAGGATTTCATCATCAAGCTGGTCCGCGGCAAATTGCAGGATGGCCAATTGTCCAACAGTCCCCTGACCCTCAAGGATATTGACGACATCTGCCACGCCTGTGCCACCGTGCTTAACGGCGTGTTCCATGAGCGCATCGAATATCCCGATCCGCCCAGACCCGCTTCCAAGGGAACAGCCTCCGCGGCGGAAGCCCCCGAGCCCCCCGCGGACAAGGATTTGACCAAGCCCTGGGACGGGGTCAGCCCGGAAAAGGAACCCCCAGCGGATGAAACCAGGACCGCACCCGTGGAAAACTGCGACGATCTGCTCAATTCACCGCCCCAGATCTTCATTGATCCCAGCGAATTTGAGCCTGAAAAGCCGCTGCCCGTGGTGGAGTTGCCCACGGCCGAGGCCGTTCCTTCCGTTGAGGAGATCATGGAGGAAATGGATGCGGACGCTCCCGCTAAGGAAGATCAAGCATGATGGAACCTGTATTTCATTTTGAACTGGACTGTGATGTTCCCGTGCCCGATGGAACCGAGGAGCTGCTGCTGCGCTGCGCCCGCTGCTGCATGCGCGCGGAAGGCGTAACGCTGGCCTGCGGCGCTTATCTGCGGTTTACGGATGACGAAAACATCCATCAGCTGAACCGGGAATACCGTCAGGTGGACAGAGCCACGGACGTGCTGTCCTTTCCTTCCGCCCCCTTTACGCCGCGGCAGACCGCAGGCCTCGCGCCGCAGCTGCTTCACCGGGAGTGGGATTCCGACCTGCGGGTGTGTATGCTGGGCGACATCGTCATTTCCATGGATCATGTGCGCTCGCAGGCGGCGGAGTACGGTCATTCCGTCACCCGGGAGCTGGCCTATCTGACTGTCCACGCCCTGTTTCACCTGATGGGGTACGACCATATGAACGACAAAGACAAGGAGCAAATGCGAGCCATGGAAGAAAAAGCCCTGAACGCTGCCGGCATTTCCCGGGTCAGCGATGATGAATTGATCGCCAAGGCCAAGGAGGCCATGCAGTTTTCCTATTCTCCCTATTCCAAATATAAGGTGGGCGCCTGCCTGCTGGCCGCGGACGGCCGCCTGTTCACCGGCTGCAACATCGAAAACGCCTCCTATGGCGCCACCAACTGCGCCGAGCGCACGGCGCTGTTCAAAGCGGTCAGCGAGGGTGCGCGGGAATTTGTGGCCATCGCCATTGCCGCGGAAAAGTCTTTGCCTTGGCCCTGCGGCATCTGCCGTCAGGCGCTCAATGAATTTGCGCCCACGTTGCGGGTCATCGTGGCCTGCGGCGATGAGCGGGACGAAATGAACCTGCAGGAGCTCCTCCCCCATTCCTTTGGCCCCAGCACCGGCACGGGCGATTATCTCGGAAAGGATTAATCAAATGTCAAACGATTTCAAAAGCGGATTCATCGCCATCGTAGGCCGTCCCAACGTAGGCAAATCCACTCTGCTCAACAGCCTGGTGGGCGAAAAAGTGGCCATCGTGTCCAACCGTCCCCAGACCACCCGCAATCGCCTGATGGGCGTGGTGTGCGATGAGAAATACCAGATGGTTTTCGTGGATACGCCCGGCATTCATAAGCCCCGCACCCAGCTGGGCAACTTTATGATGCAGGCGGTGCAGGAGGGTATGGAGGGCATCGACGCCCTGGTGGTGCTGGTGGATGTGACCGCCGTCGGGCCTGGTGACCGGCAGATCGCCGAGGATATGTCCCGCAAAAAACTGCCCGTTTTGCTGCTGCTCAACAAGATCGATCTGGTGCCGCCCCAGGAGCTGCTGCGCATCATCGACATCTTTAAGGATATGCCCTTTGCCGCCATTCTGCCCATCAGCGCCAAGACTGGCGAAGGATTGGATACACTGCGCGATGAGCTTTTGCGCCGACTGCCCGCGGGTCCCAAGTACTTCCCCGATGACATGCTCACCGACCAGCCTGAGCGCGTGCTGTGCGCCGAGCTGATCCGGGAAAAGGCCCTGCGCCATCTGCGGGACGAAGTGCCCCACGGCATCGGCGTGGAGATTTTGCGCATGGAGAAAAAGAGTGAAAACCTGATGGAAATCCATGCGGATATCTACTGCGAAAAGGATTCTCATAAGTCCATCATCATCGGCAAGCACGGCGCCATGCTGTCCCTGATCGGCAAGGAAGCGCGGATCGACATCGAATCGCTGCTGGGCATGCGCGTCAATTTGCAGCTGTGGGTCAAGGTGCGCCCGGACTGGCGCAACTCCAAGGCCGACCTGCGCACCCTGGGCTATGACAACCGCGATTGATCGGATTAAACGCATATTCCGCGCCTCCGTTGCCTGGCTGCGGCAAAGGGACTATACGCCTTTGCTGCTTTGCTGGGCAACGGCGGTGTTTTATTGCTTTTTCTGCTTCTATCTTGGCAGGAGCGCCACCGGCAGCAGCGGATATTTTACCTATACCCTGCAAGCGCTGGCCTGGCGTCGGGGCGCATTGTCCCTGGGCCATGATTACCCCTGGCTGGAGCTGGCGGTTTTTGAGGGAGACTGGTATGTCTCCTTTCCGCCCGTACCCAGCGTTCCCCTCTTTTTTCTCACCTTTATATTTGGAGACATGACGCCGGATAACCTGCTGGTCAAGCTCTACGCCCTGACCGGCTGCCTGGCGGTCTATCATTTGCTCAAAAAAGCCGGGTATGATAAGCTGTCCGCCGCGGGCTTTTCTCTGCTGTGCAGCTTTGCGGGCTGTCTGCTTTCTCTGACCACGGAGGGAGCTGTATGGTTCCAGGCCCAGACCTTGGCTTTCGCTCTCACAAGCGCCGCGGTCTGCCTGCTGTTTATCGGCAAGCCTACGCCCGCTCTGGTTTGCTATGCGCTGGCCGTGGGCTGCCGCCCCTTCAATGCCGTGTACGGACTGCCTTTATTTGCTCTCTACTGCGAGCAATGCAAAAACAAGCAGGTACAATTCCGGCAGGCCGCGCTGAGGCTGCTGCCCGGCGTGGTGCTGGGGCTGATGATTGCCGCCGCCTATGGCTGGTACAATTGGGCCCGATTTGGCAACCCGCTGGAATTCGGTCACAACTATCTGCCGGAGTTCTCCTGGCAGGGCGGCACCCAGTTTTCTCTGGCCCATGTGGCGGATAATGTCAAGACCTTTTTGCTGAGTTTGCCTTTTTACCAGGATCTGGATGGCTGGAAGCTCCGTCAGTTTGGCTTCTGTTTTCTGATCGCCAATCCCGTTTTTATATTGCTGCTGTGCTGGATCGGGGCGGATCTTCTGCGCCGTCGGTTTTCCCTGTCCAAGCTGGCCGTCATCCTTTGCTTTTTCCTTCATTTATTTCTTCTGCTGCTGCACCGTACCTTTGGCGGCTATCAGTTTGGCGCGCGCTACACCTGCGATCTGCTGCCCTATGCAGCCCTGTATCTGGCACTGCCGGGCCACAGGCGGGCCATGCGGCTGGGCGAAGGCTTGCTGCTGATTTTTGCCTGCGCATTCGCGGTGTACGGCGCAGCCGTTATTTTGTTATAACGGGCGAAAAAAGCAATGAAAGGCTTGACAAGCCCGCTTGTTTCTAATATAATATTTTTTGGCTGCAACGGCCAGGCATGTGCCGGTGTGATGGAATTGGCAGACGTAGTGGACTCAAAATCCACCGCCAGCGATGGCGTGCCGGTTCGAGTCCGGCCACCGGCACCAACACCCGTCTGTGGTAACACAGACGGGCATTTAGTTATAAGGAGGATCACGGAATGCGGCGAGTAACGGCATGGCTGCTCATTCTGATCACCACTTTGGGCGCTTTTGCCTGCGCAAAGGCTGATGCGAATATCGCTGAGATCGTGATCTCTCTGGCGGGCGACTGCACCCTGGCCGCTGACGAGCCGCTGCACGGCAGCCCCGATTCCTTTGTGGGCGTCATGAACGCCATGGGCAATGATTACGGCTATCCGCTGGCACTGGCGCAGGATCTTTTTTCCAATGACGATTACACGCTGGTCAACCTGGAATGCGTGCTGACGGACCAATGGCAGCTGCGCAACACCAGCCTGTATCTCAATTTCCGCGGGCCTGCCAGCTATGTCAACATCCTGACCCAAGGCAGCGTGGAAGGCGTCAGCATGAGCAACAACCACGCGCTGGATTATGGCATTGACGGTCTGCGCGACTGTCAGCGGATTTTGACTGACGCCGGCGTTCAGTGGGCCTACAACAACAACTATTTCACCTTCGAGCGCAAAGGCGTCAAATTCGCCGTGTTCTCCTTCCGCCGGTATTATATGGAAGCCTACTACACCTGGCTGGAAGAAGCCATTCCCCGGGTTAAAGATGAGGAAGGCGTGGATTTTGTCATCATCTGCCTGCATCATGGCGAGGAGTACGAAGAAAAGCACAACGATCACGACCAGACGCGTTTCGCCCATCATGCCATTGATCACGGAGCGGACCTGGTGGTGGGCACCCATCCCCACGTGCTCCAGGGCATCGAGGTATATAAGGATCGGCTGATCCTATATAGCCTGGGCAATTTCAGCTTTGGCGGCAACAACCGGCCCTTCGCCGCCTCCATTCCCACCGCCGTCATGCAGGTCAAATTGACCTTCGACGGAAAACGGCTGTTCAGTTCCCAATTGACCGTCTGGCCATTCCGCGCCACCGGCACCGAGCCTTACAGCAATTATCAGCCCATGCCGGTAACGGGCGCGGCAGCCCAGGAGGTCATGGACATCCTACAGCGCGATACCCCCTTTCCGCTTCAGCCTTTCATAGAAGGTCAGGGAGCGGTGCAGGATATCATATATGCAAAATAAGCAAGGAGCGTGAGTATTTATGGTAAAGGTCAACATTATTTCCGGTTTCCTGGGCGCGGGCAAAACCACGCTGATCAAAAAGCTGATCGCCGGCGCCATGAAGGGTGAAAAGGTGATCCTGCTGGAAAATGAATATGGCGAAGTGGGCGTTGACGGCGGCTTCATGAAGGATGCCGGCATCACCGTCACCGAGCTCAACAGCGGCTGCATCTGCTGCACCCTGGCGGGCGACTTCCAGAAGGCCATCGATGACCTGATCAACACCTATCATCCCGAGCGCCTGATCGTGGAACCCACCGGCGTGGGCAAGCTGAGCGACATCCGCCGCGCCGTGGAGGAAGCCAAGGAAACCCACCCCGAGCTGGAGATCGCCGGCTGCGCCACCGTGGTGGATGCCGGCCGCAGCCGTATTTACATGAAGAACTTTGGCGAATTCTTCATCGACCAGATCAAGAGCGCCGAGACCATTATTTTCAGCCGCACCCAGCTGCTGTCCGCCGAGCGCGTGGAAAAGAGCCGTGCTCTGGTTGCCGAGCAGAATCCCGAAGCCCGCATCATCACCACCCCTTGGGATGATCTGGACGCCACCACCATGCTGGAGACCATCGAGAATCCTTCCAAACTGCTGACCCTGGCTGATCTGCCCGAGGAAGAAGAAGAGGAAGAGCACGAGCATCATCATCACCATCATGACCATGAGCATGAGCATGAACATCATCACGATCATGACGACCATGATGAAGAGGAGCATGAGCATCATCACGATCATGAGGAGCATGAACATCATCATGATCATGAGCATGAGCATCATCATCACGACCATGATCACGAGCATCACCACCATCATCATGGCCATGACGCCGACGAGATCTTTGACAACATCGGCGTGGAAACTGCCAAGCGCTTCACCGAGGATGGTCTGCGCGAGGCGCTGGCCAAGCTGACCGACGAGGAAGAGTACGGCGACATCCTGCGCGCCAAGGGTATCGTGCAGGCGGAGGATGGCCGCTGGCTGCATTTCGACTATGTGCCCGGCGAAACCGAGATCCGCTACGGCGGCGCGGATTACACCGGCCGTCTGTGCGTGATCGGCACCCATATCGACGAAACCGCCCTGCGCACCCTGTTTGGCGTATAAGGAGTAAAACATGCGTCCCGATGAAATCATCCCCATTTATATCGTCGCCGGTTTTCTGGACAGCGGCAAAACATCCCTGATCCAGAACATGCTGGATGATGAAAGCTTCTCCCGGGGGCAAAAAACCCTGCTGATCGTCTGCGAGGAAGGCAACGAGGAGTTTGACGAGAAGAAGCTGGCCAAGCAAAACGTGTATCTGCATATGGTGGACGGCGAAGAGGAAATGACGCCCACGCTCTTTGTGGAGCTTAACCGGCAGATCAAGCCCGAGCGCGTCATCATGGAATACAACAACGTATTCAAATTCGCCAAGCTGAACACCATGCAGCTCCCCTCACGTTGGGAGCTGGTGCAGGTGATTACCATGGTGGACGCCACCACCTACGAAAACTACATGAACAACATGCGCCAGCTGATGACCGATCCCATGCAGAACAGCGACCTGATCCTGTTCAACCGCGTGGAGGAAGGCATGCCCATCAGCACCTGGCGCAAGCAGCTGCGGGCCATGAACAGCAGCACCACCATCCTGTTTGAATTCACGGACGGCCATTCCGACGACGGCGTATCCGACGAGGATCTGCCCTACGACATGAAGGCCGACGTGATCGACATCACCGACGAGCAGTTTGGCCTGTTCTATCTGGATGCCATGGATCATCCCAGCCGCTATGACGACAAGGTGATCCGCATCAAGGGCCAGGTGTTTGCCGATCCCGGAGTGCCCAAGGGTTTCTTTGGCTTCGGACGTCTGGCCATGACCTGCTGCGCCAACGACATTCAGCCCCTGACCCTGCTCTGCCGCGGCGATATGCGCCCCTCCAAGACCAAATGGTACACCCTGACCGCCAAAGCCCAGTGCGTGTACAATAAGGCCCAGGATCACGATATGGTGGCTCTGATGCAGATGGACGCCACCGTGGCGGACAAGCCCAAGGAGCAATACGTCACCTTCACCTGATCTCTTTTCAGCCGCCTCTTCGGAGGCGGCTTTTAAAATACAAAAGAAAAACACCCATCCACTGCATTTTGTGCTATACTTTAATCGAGCAAAGCATTAAAGTATTAAAGTGCTCAGGAGATAATCCATGCATTCATTCACTTACCGCTATTACCGCCGCTGCATGTATGCTTCCATGCGGCTGGTTTCGTAATGGCTGTAAACGAAACATCAAACGCGAAGCCGCAGCCACGCGCTGCGGTTTTTCTTGTGAAGGAGGCCCCCTATGCCCATTGTCGATCTGCTCAGACAAAACGCCCAGCTATACGGAAACGAAGTCGCACTGGTTGAAATCAACCCGGAGCATGCGGAAAAGCGCCGCGTCACCTGGAAGGAATATGAACTGATTGAGCCCACCAACGCCCCCACCTACCGCCGGGAGATCACCTGGAAGGCCTTTGACGATCAGGCCAACCGCTTCGCCAACCTGCTTTTGTCCCGGGGCTACGGCAAGGGAAAAAAGGTGGCCATCCTGCTGATGAACTGTCTGGACTGGCTGCCTGCCTACTTTGGCGTTTTGAAGGCCGGCGCGCTGGCGGTTCCCCTCAACTTCCGCTATACCGCCGATGAAATCAAATATTGTCTCCATCTGGCCGAGGTGGACGCCCTGGTGTTTGGCCCGGAATTCATTGGCCGAATTGAGGAGCTGGCGGACAGCAATCAGGATCTTCCCGCGCTGTTCTATTTGAACGGCACCTGTCCAACTTTTGCGGAGAGCTATTTTGCGCTGACCGCCCAAATGTCCACCACCGATCCCATGATTCCGCTGACGCCCCAGGACAACGCCGCCATCTATTTTTCCTCCGGTACCACGGGCTTTCCCAAGGCCATCCTGCACAACCATGAAAGCCTGGATCATTCCTGCCGCTGTGAACAGAAGCATCACAGCCAGACCCACGATGACGTGTTTCTATGCATTCCGCCGCTGTATCATACCGGCGCGAAAATGCATTGGTTCGGCAGCCTGCTGGTGGGCGGCAAGGCCGTGC
>CACWUV010000117.1 GCA_902764185.1 uncultured Eubacteriales bacterium | reverse complement strand
CCGTCAGCGCGGGTGCTGAGCAACTATGGGACCAGCGGAGAATAAAGAAGATATGCGGGGAGCCATTCTTTGGAGGCCAAAGAATGGTTCCCCGCACCCTTCCAAGAAAGCCACTTTAGGAAATGTTAATAAGGAGATTGGTTTATGGAAAAAATCATCATCCTGGATTTCGGCGGGCAATACACCCAGTTGATCGCCCGGCGTGTGCGGGAAAACCATGTGTATTCAGAGGTTGTGCCCTGGAGCATTACTGCGTCGGAGATTGCCGCTCGTCAGCCCATCGGCGTTATCCTGTCCGGCGGGCCGGCCTCCGTCTGCGACCCGGACGCGCCCCATTGCGACCCCGCCATTTATGATTTGGGCGTGCCTGTGCTGGGTATCTGCTATGGGATGCAGCTGACAGCCCAGCTGCTGGGCGGCCGGGTGGAAAAAGCAAAAGAGCGGGAATATGGCCGGGTCACGGTGCGGATGCAGGAAACAAGCGGCCTGCTGGAGGACATGAGCCCGTCCTCCTCCTGCTGGATGAGCCATACCTGGCAGGTGTCCCAGTGCCCGCCCGGCTTCCATCCCATCGCCGAAACGGACAACTGTCCCATCGCCGCCATGGCGAATGAAGATAGATGTATTTACGGCGTACAATTCCATCCCGAAGTGACCCACACGGAGGAAGGCAAAACCCTCCTGCGCAATTTTCTCTACGGCATCTGCCATTGCGCCGGGGATTGGAACATGAACGCCTATGCCGAAACCGCCGTTCAGCAAATTCGGGAGGCTGTAGGAAAGACCGGAACGGTCCTGCTGGCCCTGTCCGGCGGGGTGGATTCCTCCGTGGCGGCGGCGCTGATCTATCGCGCCATCGGCAGCCGCCTCACCTGCGTGTTCGTGGATCACGGCCTGCTGCGCAAGGGCGAAAGTGACCAGGTGTGCCATGTATTCAGTCAGCTCTTCCCGGTGCGCTTTGTCCGGGCGGACGCGGCAGGCAAATTCTTTGCCGACCTGAAAGGCGTCACCGACCCGGAGGAAAAGCGCCACATCATCGGCCGGGATTTTATCGACGTATTCCGGCAGGAGGCGTCAAAATTGGGCAAGCTGGACTACTTCGCCCAGGGCACCATCTACCCGGACGTGATCGAAAGCGGCCAGGGCACTAGCGCGGCGGTGATCAAAAGCCACCACAACGTGGGCGGCCTGCCCAAGGAATTGGGTTTTACAGAACTGATTGAGCCCCTGCGAATGCTGTTCAAGGACGAAGTTCGTGCTTTGGGTGAAGCCCTGGGCTTGCCCCGCGAATTGGTCTGGCGTCAGCCCTTCCCAGGACCTGGCCTGGCAATCCGGGTCATCGGTGAGGTGACACCCGAAAAGGTGCAGATCGTGCGGGACAGCGACGCCATTTTCCGGGAGGAAATCGCCAAGGCGGGGCTGGACGCCCAAGTGAACCAGTATTTCACTGTCCTTACCGGCGTGCACAGCGTGGGCGTCATGGGCGACGAGCGCACCTACGATTACACCATCGCTCTCCGTGCCGTCACTACCGATGATTTCATGACCGCCGACTGGGCGCGCCTGCCCTACGATCTCATCGCCACCGTCTCCTCCCGCATCGTCAACGAAGTGGCCCATGCCAGCCGCGTGGTGCTGGATGTGACGAGCAAACCGCCCTCCTCAATCGAGTGGGAATAGGATTGTACAAACATTGTTTTTGCGGGGTTATGGGCTTGACTTCTTAAAAAACGGTGGTAAACTGCTAACATAAATTGACAGAAAGGCGGGATCCCGATGAAACACAGTTTGCACGCGCAGTCCGTATCCCGCCACGGCAATGTCCGCATGGTATCTGTTTGCAATACGGTTCAGAATGCTGCGCAGAAGCTTTACGCTCTGCGCTTTTACTTTTTTGTGTTCTTTTTTACGCGTTTTCCCATCTGCAAGAACTGCTCCTGATGAACGGTCAAGTTCATTGAGACGGCTCTTCCGGATGGGAAGGGCCGTCTTTTTGATAAATTAAAAAACGACAGGAGGAACCACTTATGAAAAAAACAGCCGCTATGATCCTTGCCCTCGTTTTGACGCTTAGCCTGAGCGCAGCTGCCCTGGCGGAAGACGCCTACCGCGTGGGCGTTTGCCAGCTGGTGCAGCATGTTGCGCTGGACGCCGCCACCCAGGGCTTCCAGGACGCGCTGACCGAGAAGCTGGGCGACAAGGTGACCTTTGACGTGCAGAACGCCTCCGGTGATTCCAACACCTGCTCCACCATCGTGAACAACTTTATTTCCGCCAATGTGAACCTGATCATGGCAAACGCCACCCCCGCCCTGCAGGCCGCTGTGGCCGCCACAGGCGATATTCCCATCCTGGGTACCAGCGTGACCGACTACGCCACCGCCCTGGATATTGACGATTGGAACGGGGCCACCGGCATGAATGTATCCGGCACCAGCGATCTGGCCCCCCTGGAGCAGCAGGCCGACATGCTGCATGAATTGTTTCCCGACGCCAAGAAGGTGGGCCTGCTCTACTGCTCCGCCGAGCCCAACTCCAAGTATCAGGTGAACGTGATCACCGAGTACCTGACCGCTCTGGGCTATGAATGCATAGAATACACCTTTGCCGATTCCAACGACGTGGCCTCCGTGACCCAGAACGCCTGCGACGGCTGCGACGTGCTCTACATTCCCACCGACAACACCGCCGCTTCCTGCACCGAGGCCATCCGCAACGTGGTGGAGCCCGCCCTAAAGCCCGTGATCGCTGGGGAAGAAGGCATCTGCGCCGGCTGCGGCGTAGCCACCCTGTCCATCAGCTATTACGATCTGGGCTACGCCACCGGCGAAATGGCTTATGAAGTATTGGTCAACGGCGCGGATGTGGCGACGATGAACGTGCGCTTCGCTCCCAACGTGACCAAGGAATACAACGCGGAAATGTGCGCGCTGCTGGGCGTTCAGATTCCCGAGGATTACGTGGCGATCCAATGATTTTGAAGCGGGGAGGGAGCGGTTGAAAACCCCTCCTTTCCCGCCGCTTGGAGGTTTTCCTGTATGAACTTTTCCGCTCTTCTCAACGCGATGCCGGGGGCCATTGCTCAGGGCCTGATCTGGGGCATCATGGCCATTGGCGTGTTTATCACCTATAAAGTGCTGGACCTGGCCGATCTGACGGTGGACGGCAGCATGGCTACCGGCGGTGCGGTTTGCGTGATGCTGATGCTGAACGGCGTCAACGTATGGATCGCGCTGCTGTGCGCCATTTTGGCCGGCATGCTGGCGGGGCTGCTGACGGGCGTGCTTCACACTGCGATGGGCATCCCGCCCATATTGGCGGGCATTTTGACCCAGCTGAGCCTGTATTCCGTCAATCTGGCGATCATGGAATTCAAAGCCAACCAGGGCATTAACGTGACCAAATACGCCTTGATTGTGAGCCAGCGGAACGTGCGGAGCGCGGACTTGGGCAATCCCATTTTTACCGTGCTGCTAATCCTGGCGCTTTTGATCGGGGTTCTGTACTGGTTCTTCGGCACGGAATTGGGCAGCGCGCTTCGCGCCACCGGCGCGAATGAAGCTATGTCCCGGGCTCAGGGGATCAACACCAACAGGGCCAAGATTTTAGGGCTCATGATCTCCAACGGCATCGTGGCCCTTTCCTCCGCTCTGCTTTCCCATTACCAGGGCTTTGTGGATGTGAACATGGGCCGGGGAGCCATCGTGATCGGCCTGGCGGCAGTGATCATCAGCGAGGTGATGTTCGGGAAGCTGTTTCGGAATTTCGCCCTGAAGCTCACGGGCGTGGCCCTGGGCGCGGTGCTCTATTACATCGTGATCCAGATCGTGCTGTGGCTGGGCTTGAACACCAATCTGCTAAAGCTCCTTTCCGCGCTGATCGTAGCCGTTTTCCTGGGCATTCCTTACTGGAAGGCCCATTTCTCCGTGAACCGCGCGGGCAAAGGAGGACGGGAACATGCTTGATTTAAAGAACATCAGGAAAACCTTCAACGCCAAAACCGTCAATGAAAAGGTGGCCCTGAATGGGCTGAACCTGCACCTGAACGACAGCGATTTCGTTACCGTCATCGGCGGCAACGGCGCGGGAAAATCCACCATGCTCAACGCCATCGCCGGGGTATGGCCCATTGACCAGGGCAGCATCGTGATCGACGGCGTGGATATTTCCCGCCTGCCGGAGCACCGCCGGGCTCCATTGCTGGGCAGGGTGTTTCAGGACCCCATGACCGGCACCGCTGCCACCATGCAGATCGAAGAAAACCTGGCCCTGGCCGCTCGCCGGGGAGAAAGGCGCACGTTAAAAGCAGGCATCAGCCGGGTGGAAAGGAATCAATACCGGGATCAGTTGGCCGCTCTGGGCCTGGGCCTGGAGGACCGCATGACCGCCAAGGTGGGGCTGCTCTCCGGCGGCCAGCGCCAGGCGCTGACCCTGCTGATGGCGACCCTGAAAAAGCCCAAGCTGCTGCTCTTGGACGAGCATACCGCCGCCCTGGACCCCCGAACCGCTGAAAAGGTGCTGCAGCTTTCTGAAAAGATCGTCACGGAAAACAAGCTGATGACCCTCATGGTCACCCACAACATGCGGGACGCCATCCGCTACGGCAACCGGCTGATCATGATGAACGACGGAAAAATCATCCTGGATATTGCCGGGGAAGAAAAACAGCGCCTCACCGTGGAAAACCTGATGTCCGCCTTTTTCAAGGCCAGCGGCGAGGAATTTGCCAACGACCGGGCACTGCTTTCGTAATGCGGGGAGAATCAATGAGGGATTGTTCTTTGATTGTTTTCCACTTGACAAACGGCTTTCCGCGGCATAAAATGCCATCATTCCAACAAGGCGCAAGGGTGTGCTTGATGCACCCGGCGCCTTTTTTGTTGGAAATTCTACAGAAACGGAAGTGAGCGGTATGACGTATTCTCCCGCAAACACCATTTGGGTCCTGCTGGGCGCGGCGCTGGTTTTCTTCATGCAGGCGGGCTTTGCCATGTGCGAGGCCGGCTTCACCCGGGCCAAAAACACCGGCAATATCCTGATGAAAAACCTGATGGATTTCTGTATTGGCACGCCTTTGTACTGGCTGTTCGGCTTTGGCATCATGTTCGGCGCGGGCACGGCGGCCTTTGGCTGGATCGATCCCTTCATCCTGGGGGATTACAGCCACATCCTTCCCGCAGGTGTTCCCCTGTGGGCCTACGCCATTTTCCAGACGGTATTCTGCGCTACCTCCGCTACCATCGTATCCGGCGCTATGGCGGAGCGCACCAAGTTTTCCGCCTACTGCATTTACTCCGCGGCGATTTCACTGTTCATCTATCCCGTGTCCGGCCATTGGATCTGGGGCGGCGGATGGCTGGCGGAAATGGGCTTCCATGATTTCGCCGGCTCCACTGCCGTGCACATGGTGGGCGGCGTGTGCGCCCTGATTGGCGCAAAGATGCTGGGGCCTCGGCTTGGAAAGTATGGCAAGGACGGAAAACCGAAAGCCATCCTGGGCCACAACCTGTCCATCGCCGCCCTGGGCGTGTTCATCCTGTGGTTCTGCTGGTTCGGCTTCAACGGCGCTTCCACTGTGGGCATGGATAGCGATGATCTGATCACCTCCGCAGGCCTTGTGTTTTTCAACACCAACCTGGCCGCGGCCCTGGCAACGCTGGTCACCATGCTGTTCACCTGGCTGCGATACGGCAAGCCCGATGTGTCCATGACCTTTAACGCCGCCCTGGCGGGGCTGGTGGGCATCACGGCGGGCTGCGACGCAGTGAATCCATTTGGCGCGGCCATTATCGGTATCTGCTGCGGATTTGCTGTGGTGCTGTCAGTGGAATTCTTCGATAAGGTAGTCAAGATCGACGACCCCGTCGGCGCGATTTCCGTGCATGGAGTATGCGGCGCGCTGGGCACTGTCCTGACCGGCTTCTTCGCCACCGGCGTTTCCACCATGAAGGGCGTTTTTTATGGCGGCGGGTTCAAATTCTTAGGCATCCAGCTGCTGGGCGTAGCCAGCACCATCGCCTGGACGGCAATCGTTATTACCCTGGTGTTCACACTGATCAAGAAGACGATTGGCCTCCGGGCTGATGCCGCGGATGAAGCGATGGGCCTGGATCGAAGCGAGCATGGCCTGGTTACCGCCTATTCCGGCTTCTCCATCCTGCCGGACGGCAGCCTGGCCGAAGGAGAGATCGTGCCGATGCCCGCTCCCATCGAAGCTGCGGAAGCGCCCCGCAGGGCAAAAGAAAAAGCGCCTGACGCGCCTGTCTATACCCGGGTGCAAATCATTTGCCGTCCCGCCAGCCTGGAGAATCTCAAGACAGCCATGAACAAAATCGGCATTACTGGCATGACCGTCACCAACGTGATGGGCTACGGCATGCAGAAGGGCAAGCCGGAATACTACCGCGGTACGCCTGTGGAAGTGACCCTGTTGCCCAAAGTGCAGGTGGATATCGTGGTCAGCAAAGTGCCTGTTCGCCAGGTAATCGACACCGCCCGCAGCGTTCTCCACACCGGCCATATCGGCGATGGGAAAATCTTTGTGCAGGACGTGGAAAACGTGGTGCGTGTTCGCACTGGCGAGGAAGGATACGACGCATTGCAAGCTGAATGACGGTACGGTTTCTGTGATGCAATCATTGTGCAATGAAATCCCATACGATAAAACCAGCCGCCTCTGAGGAAGCGGCTGGTTTTGGTTCTATTATACACAGATCAATTCTTTCCAGATCATTTCCTCCACCTGGGCTTTGAAGACGTTCATCATACCGATCCATTGCGATGGATCAACAGCTTTCAGTTTTTCCGTAACACCTGCCTGCTTCGCCATCGCCGGGATTATTGTTTCCAGCAAGCGTTGAGCTTCAGCATCCGTTTCATTCAAGTCGACATACAATTTCCCAGAGAGCAGCAGACGGGTGAAATCATTGGAGCGATGCTCTTTCAAATACTGCAATCTCGCTCTGCCGTACTTGCCTAAAGGTATTACAGGATCAACTATGATATCCGGCAGATAGTAATCACCATGCAGGGTGTAATTCAGGCCGTTCCTGGCATCATGAATGTTAGCGGGCAGGTCAATGTTGGTTTTGTTGTTCTGTTTCATCTGATTCTCCTCCGTTTGTATGAATATGCTTGACGAAAATCATTCCACAGACCCAAGCCAATGCCACAACCATGCCACAACTGGATTTTCACGTATTATCATAGTTTGGTATTTAGCAACAGAAGTGTTAGACTTATTAGTACTAAATTTGGTACAACATTACCAAATTTCAGGTTTTCCCCGGAGTTCAAATCTCTCCACCCAGACCAGAAAAAGTCCGAGAAATCGGGCTTTTTTCTTTGTTCAATAGTAAAAAAAAGAACGGAGGAAGGCATTGCGCTTCCGTCCGTTCTTTGCTTTTGTCAGTTATCCGCCCGGTTATAGCCGTTCTTCATGTGCTTGCTGGATTCCAGCAGCACTTTATTAAGGGTGTCGATGGTCTGCTTTTTGGCCATTTCGCAGAGCTTCTCGTTGGCTTCGGCGGTCAGGGAATAATCGCCGGATTCCATCATCTTCTGATCGTATTCCCGGATGATCTGACGGCCCTTGACCGCCACGGCGTTCTGATAGCGCTCGATCATCTGGATGGCGGAGGAATAGATGGGATCGGCCAGGGAGCCGATGAGGCGGCTGCCCCAATAGAAATTCTCGGTGGAGGTATCCAGCGTCACGTCGCTCAGGTATTTGGGCATTTTGGCCACATTGGTATAGACGGGCAGCGCAGCGTCAAAGGTGGTGGAGCCAAAGCAGATCCATTCAACGCCCTTGATTTCATCGGGCACGCTGCCGCGGATCTGGCAGATGGAGGTGACGCCGGTGCGGTTGATGCCGATGGAGCGGTACATGCCCCGCTTGCCGGTATCCTGATTGGAATAGGGGTTATAGGGCGTACCCTGATAGTGGGTGGACAGCATGTATTTGACATCCTCCACCGCCAG
>CACWUV010000116.1 GCA_902764185.1 uncultured Eubacteriales bacterium | reverse complement strand
GTGGTCTGCGTTATCAAAGTAACTGCGGGAAGCTGCTTGTTATTGAAGTTATGCAGTATCCGCCATTGGCGGGGTCCGGGGTGCAACTTGCACCCCGGTGGGGTATGGGGCAAAGTCCCATCGTTCTCCCCGTCAAATTTCTGTTTTCCTGTCCTAAGCTGAATAGAAAGTCAAAAGATACGATGCGCAAAGGACAGCTCGCTTTCGCCATTTTTTGCGCATTCAACCGACATCGGCGCCCTGCCCGCCGCGCTATCATGGGGGACAAGGAGGTGCGGCGGATGGTGATCGCGGGGGAGTGGTACGCGGGGGTCAGCATCCTGATGGACGCGGCGTGCCTGACGGCGGCGGGGCGGCTGTGCGGCCTGGCCGCAAAGCCGGGACGGGTGCTGCTGGGCGCCTGCGCGGGCACGGCGGCGGCCATGACGGTGCTGGCCTGCTGGGGCAGCCGGGCGGGGGTCTATGGCGCGCTGCCCATCGCGGCGCTGATGGCCCTGCTGACCTTTGGGCGGCGGCGCTGTCCCAAGGGCATGACGGCCCTGATGCTGGAGGGGCTGCTTACGGGCGGGATGGCCTGCTATCTCAACCGCTGGGGCTTGCGGATCACCGCCGCGGCCCTGTGCTGCCTGCCCGCCGGAGCCTTTGCCACCCGGCTGCTGCTGCGGGAGATCAGCCGGGCGGGCCTGCGGGCGGACGTGCGGCTGCTGCTGGCGGAGGGCGGCGTGACCCTGGACGGGCTGGTGGACAGCGGCAACCTGCTGCGGGACCCCGTCACGGCGCTGCCCGTGGTGGTGGCCTCGGGCAAGGCGCTGTTGCCCCATCTGCCGCCGGGCACGGACTGCCTGGACCCGGGCACGCTGCCGCCGGGCTTTCGGCTGATCCTGGTGCGCACGGCGGCGGGCAGCCGGCTGATGATGTGCTTCCGGCCCCGGGGCCTCTACATCCGCCGCGGGCGGGTGTGGCAGGCGGCGGAGGCGGTGGTGGCCATCTCCGCAGAGCTGGAAGGACGGCGGGCGCTGCTGCCGGAAGTGCTAATTAACAATTAATGAATAATTATTGGTCAACATGGTGTTTTCCGATCTGAGTTATTCATTCTTAATTCTCACAATCGTTTGGGGGTGTTTTGATGGATGTTCGGGCCTCTTTGATTTCGCTGTGGGCGCGGCTGTGCGCGGAGCCGCTGTATTATATCGGCGGTGCGGACCCGCTGCCTCAGCCGCTGAGCCGGGAGGAGGAGGAACGGCTGCTGCGGCAATTGCCGGAGGATCGGGACGGCAGCGTGCGGGCCATCCTGATCGAGCGCAATCTGCGGCTGGTGGTGTTCATCGCCCGCAAATTCGAGAGCAGCGGCGTGGGGCTGGAGGATCTGATCTCCATCGGCACCATCGGGCTCATCAAGGCGGTGAACACCTTTGATCCCGAAAAAAAGAACAAGCTGGCCACCTACGCCAGCCGCTGCATCGAAAACGAGGTGCTCATGCACCTGCGCCACACCGCCCGATCCCGCCGGGACATCAGCCTGGATGAACCCCTGCGCCGGGACTGGGACGGCAACGAGCTGCTGCTCAGCGACGTGCTGGGCACGGAAAGCGACCTGGTGTACCGCCGCATGGACGACAAGGTGGAAAAGCAGCTGCTGCGGGCGGCGCTGGATCGCCTGCCCGGTCGGGAAAAGCAGATCATGCAGCTGCGCTTCGGCCTGGGCGGGGCCCAGGAGATGACGCAGAAGGAGGTGGCGGACCGGCTGGGCATCAGCCAGAGCTATATTTCCCGGCTGGAAAAGCGGATACTGGCAAGGCTGAATACGGAATTGACAAGGCTGAGCAGCTGAAAAACGGAAATTTGTAAGTAAGTTAACACGAGATCCTACTGGCCCTCGGCCAGCAGGATCTAAAAGCTGACTATATCAAATCTCCGCCAAATTTCTGTTTACCGCATCCCTCGCCTTCGTCCCCTGTTCCTCTATCCATCCTCTACACAAAAGTTCCCCGCCGGCGCATAAAACCCGGCGGGGAAAGCCATACTGAAAGCATCGGAGGTAAGTTTCAGTATGGCAAACAACAAAGTGGAGATCTGCGGGGTGGACACCAGCGCCCTGCCCGTGCTGACCAACGAGCGCATGCGGGAGCTGTTTCCCCTGGTGCATGGGGGCGACCGGGCGGCCCGGGAGGAATTTATCAACGGCAATCTGCGGCTGGTGCTCAGCGTGGTGCAGCGCTTCAGCAACCGTGGCGAGAATGCCGACGATCTGTTTCAGGTGGGCTGCATTGGGCTGATCAAGGCCCTGGACAACTTTGACGTCAGCCAGAACGTGCGTTTTTCCACCTACGCCGTGCCCATGATCATCGGCGAGATCCGCCGATACCTGCGGGACAACAACCCCATCCGCGTCAGCCGCAGCCTGCGGGATACGGCCTATAAGGCGCTGCAGGCCCGGGATCTGCTGTCCTCCCGGCTGGACCGGGAGCCCACCATCGGCGAGATCGCCCGGGAGATCGGCGTGAACGAGGAGGACGTGGTCTTCGCCATGGAGGCCATCCAGGACCCCGTGTCCCTCTTTGAGCCTGTATATAACGACGGCGGTGACGCCATCTATATCATCGACCAGGTGAAGGATCAAAAGCAGTCCGACGCATTGTGGCTGGAAAACCTGGCCGTCAGCGAAGCCCTGCGCCGCTTGAACGAGCGGGAGCAGAAGATTCTGCGCCTGCGCTTCTTTGAAGGCCGCACCCAGATGGAGGTGGCCGGGGAGATCGGCATCAGCCAGGCCCAGGTGTCCCGGCTGGAAAAGAACGCCTTGCAGCACATGCGCAAGTATGTGGACGAGAGCAAGTGAGGGGGAAGGGGGAAACGGATTATTAAGGATGAATAATGAATAATTAGATAGTAAATTAGATAGTAAATGTTCAGATCCTTCGACTGCGCTTACGCTCCGCTCAGGATGACAGTGTTTGGTAGTTTTTTCTTGATTATTGGCTGTTTTGCAACAATTCAAGCTGCTAAGCAAGAGAAAGCCCAACTTACATGTCATCCTGAGCGGAGCGTAAGCGCAGTCGAAGGATCTCTTATCAACCATATCAAATTATTCATTATTCATTGTTAATTCCTGATTTCTCCTTTCCAAATCCCGCTTCCCGTCTACAGGAAAAGGCACCCCTGTCACGCAGGGATGCCTTTTTGCTTTATTCCAGCTCGTCAAACTCGTTTTCGGGCATTTCGGGGATGTCGGCGTCGGGGTCCTCGGCGGGGGTTTCCACGGGCTGGAAGGTGGCGCGGATGGCGGCTTCCAGCTCATCCCGGAACTCGGGATGATCCTTGATGTACTGGCGGGTGTTTTCGCGGCCCTGGCCGATGCGCTCGTCCTTATAGCTGAACCACGCGCCGCTCTTGTGGATGATGTCGCGCTCCACGGCCATATCCAGGATGGTGCCTTCCCTGCTGATTCCCTCGCCGTAGAGCAGGTCGAATTCCGCGGTGCGGAAAGGCGGGGCCACCTTGTTTTTGACCACCTTGATCTTGGTGCGGTTGCCGATGACGGTGGGACCGTTTTTGAGCTGCTCGCCCCGGCGCACGTCCAGGCGGACGGAGGAATAGAATTTCAGCGCGCGGCCGCCGGTGGTCACCTCGGGATTGCCGTACATGACGCCCACTTTTTCACGCAGCTGATTGATGAAGATGACGATGGCGTTGGTCTTGTTGACCACGCCGGCCAGCTTGCGCAGGGCCTGGCTCATCAGGCGAGCCTGCAGGCCCACAAAGCTGTCGCCCATCTCGCCGTCGATCTCGGCCCGGGGCACCAGGGCGGCCACGGAATCCACCACCACGATGTCCACGGCGCCGCTGCGCACCAGGGCTTCGCAGATTTCCAAGGCGTCCTCGCCGGTGCTGGGTTGGCTGACGTAGAGCTCGCCAATGTCCACGCCCAGCTTCTGGGCGTAATCGGGATCCAAGGCGTGCTCGGCGTCAATGAAGGCCGCGATGCCGCCGCGCTTCTGGCATTCCGCCACCACATGCAGGGCGACGGTGGTCTTGCCGCTGGATTCGGGGCCGAAAACCTCGATGATGCGGCCTTTGGGAATGCCGCCCACGCCCAGCGCCAGATCCAATTCCAGACAGCCGGTGGGGATGACCTCTACCTTCATGTGAGCCTGCTCGCCCAGCTTCATCACGGTGCCTTTGCCAAACTGCTTTTCCAGGCTGGCCAGGGTGGTTTCCAGCGCCTTGGCGCGGTCGTCCAGCGCCTTGGCGGCTTTTTCTTCTGCTGCTTTCTTCGCCATAAAAGTATCTCCTTATTCCAAAGTCAAAAGGTGCAAGGCTGCTTGAACAGCCTGATTTCTGATTTCCTGCCGGGAGCCTGCAAAGCGGCATTCCAGCGCTTTTTCGCCGTCGGGCCCGGCCAGGGCCACATACACCAGGCCCACGTCGTCGCCGTCGGGCCCGGCATAGCCGGTGGTGGACAGCGCCCAATGGGTTTGCAGCCGCTGCCGGGCTCCCCGGGCCATTTCCAGGGCGGTCTGGCTGCTGACGGCGGTATAGCGCTCCAGGGTCTCCGGCTGTACGCCCAGCAGGCTCACCTTGCGGCCTTCGTCGTAGGCCACGATGCCGCCCATGAACACCCGGCTGGCCCCCGGCACCTGCACGATGGCGTCGCTCAGCAGCCCGCCGGTGAGGCTTTCCGCCACGGCCAGGGTTTGGCCGCGGGCCGTGAGCGCCTGCACGATCTCCCGGGCCGTCATTTACCGAAGTCCTTTTTGAACAGATCCCGCAGCTTCCAGAAATATTCCAGGCCGCTGTACAGCGTCAAGGCGGCCACCAGAATGCTGAAGATCAGGTTCAGGGTGTCGCAGCCGAACACCAGGGCGTAGACGATAAGCACCATCTGGCAGACGGTCTTGACCTTGCCGCTCCAGCCCGCCGCGATGACGCGGCCCTGCTCGGCGGCCACCATGCGCAGCCCGTCCACCATCAGCTCCCGGAACACCAGGATCACGGGCAGCCACACGGGCAGCAGCCTTTCGTGGCACAGCACGATCATCATGCTGAGTACCAGGATCTTGTCCGCGATGGGATCGGCAAACTTGCCGAAATTGGTGATCAAGTGGCTTTTGCGGGCCAGATAGCCGTCCAGGGTATCCGTTACCGCCGCCAGGATGAACACCGCCGCCGCGATGGGGTACTGGTCATAGCCCGCCAGCAGCAGGCACACCGGCACCAGAACGATGCGCAGCAGCGTTAGCTTGTTGGGAAGATTCATTGCGCTTCCTCCATTATGCCGTACAGGTCGTATGTGTCGGCCCGCACCAGCTTTACATGCACAAATTCGCCCGCGGTCAGTTCCTTTTCCGCGGTAAAATAGATTATGCCGTCGCGCTGCTCGTTCCGCTCCCGGCTGATCTGGGCCTGCAGCGCCATCAGCTGATCCAGCCGCCGCTGCTTGATCTCCTCGGGCACCTGATCGGGCATCTTCGCGCCGGGGGTGTCCTCCTCCACGGAATAGGCGAAAGCCCCCATGCGGTCAAAGCGCATGCGGCGGGTGAAATCCATGAGCTGCTGGAAGTCCTCCTCGGTTTCGCCAGGAAAGCCCACGATGAAGGTGGTGCGCAGGGTGAAGCCCATCTGCCGGGCGCGGGTGAGCAGCGCTTCCGCCTCCTCGATGGTGCCGCGGCGGTTCATGGCCTTCAAAATCCGGTTGCTGGCGTGCTGTAGCGGCAGATCCAGGTATTTGCAGATGTTGTCGTGCCGGGCCATCTCGTCCAGCAGGGAAAGGGGCGTTTCGTCGGGATACATATACAGGGCCCGCAGCCACTCCACGCCGGGAATGGCGGCGGCCTTCGCCATGAGATTTTCCAGGCTTTTGCCGTTGTCCCGGCCATAGCGGGTGGTGTCCTGGGAGATCAGGATCAGCTCCTTGGCGCCCTTTGCAGCCAAGTCTGCCGCCTCGTCCAATATGGCCTGCTCGTCCCGGCTGCGGTAGCCGCCTCGGATCAGAGGGATGGCGCAGTAGGCGCAGCGGTTGTCACAGCCTTCGCCGATGCGCACATAGGCGGAATAGCTGGGGGTGGTGAGCACGCGGCCGCACTCCAGCATGTCCCACCGGCGCTGGCGATAGTCGGGCCGTTGGCCCGCCATCACCT
The DNA here is from genome assembly GCA_902764185.1 of uncultured Eubacteriales bacterium. Classification (GTDB taxonomy): domain Bacteria; phylum Bacillota; class Clostridia; order Christensenellales; family Aristaeellaceae; genus SFMI01. The sequence continues at coordinate 7,272 of CACWUV010000116.1, read as the reverse complement.
TCTCCACCGCTTCGGCGATGCGGTCATACTGGCTGACGCCCAGCAGCGCGTCGATCTCCGGCATGTCGGCCAGTAGCGCGTCGCCGTAGCGCTGGGCCAGGCAGCCCGTGACGATTAGCTTTTTGCAGCGGCCGTTTTGCTTGTAGCCCGCCATTTCCAGGATGGTCTGGATGCTCTCCTCCTTGGCCGGGTCGATGAAGCCGCAGGTGTTGACGATGATGATGTCCGCCTCCGCGGGATCGGGCGTAAAGGTATGCCCCGCCTGGGTGAGCACCGAGAGCATTTGTTCCGTGTCCACCCGGTTTTTGACGCAGCCCAGCGATACGACCCCGATGTTCATGCACGTTCCTCCGGTCAAGTGTAGAATACAATAAATTATAGCATAAATCGCAAGTGCATACAAGTGCGGAACGAAAATTTATGGGAACAAATGTTTGCTGTGATGGGAGACGCGGAAAACAGAAAATTACCAGCGAATTAACAATGAATAATGAATAATTTTAGAGTGTTTGATATAAGCTGCCAGTCAAAAGGCTGTTTTCCCTTTTGCTGGGCAGCTTTTTGACTATACAAAATTATTAATTATTCATTATTAATTATTAATTTCCTCCGCCAATTCCTGTTCGTCAAGTCCCCTCACAGCTTCCTTCCCACGTTTTGCACGATTTTCTTCTATATATATGCGCAAAAAGCTTGTAAGTTAGACGCATCTATGATATAATGAACAAGATGGCGATCTTTTGCCGTCCGATCCCTTAGAAACGATCCAAGCGGAGGATAAAATGTCTGAAAACGAAAACGTATTGAATCCCGCCGCCACCGAAAACGGCCATTATGGCGCGGATGATATTCAGGTGCTGGAGGGCTTGGAGGCCGTGCGCCGCCGCCCGGGCATGTATATCGGTTCCACGGATTACCGGGGCCTGCACCACTGCGTGTATGAAATCGTGGATAACTCCATCGATGAAGCGCTGGCGGGCTACTGCACCGACATCATCATCACCATCAAGTCCGACGGCTCGGTGGAGGTGCAGGACAACGGCCGCGGCTTCCCCGTGGGCATCCATCCCAAGATGGGCCGTCCCGCCGTGGAGGTGTGCCTGACGGTGCTCCATGCCGGCGGCAAGTTTGGCGGCGAGGGCTACAAGGTGTCCGGCGGCCTGCATGGCGTGGGCGCCAGCGTGGTCAACGCCCTGTCCCGCCACCTGATGGTGACGGTGTATCAGAACGGCAAGATCTACCGTCAGGAATACAATATCGGCAAGATCGAATACGATCTCAAGGTCATCGGCGACGCCGGCGAGCGCACCGGCACCACGGTGCAATTCTGGCCCGACATCCGCAGCGAGGAGAACCCCGGCGGCGTGTTCGATCCCGATATCGAATTCAATTATGACATTCTCAAAACCCGCATGCGGGAGATGGCTTTCCTGAACAAGGGCGTCAAGATCGTGCTGCGGGACGAGCGCGAAGGCCGCGAGCAGGAGCGGGTGTTCCACTACGAGGGCGGCATCCGGGAGTTCGTCAAGTACCTCAACAAGAGCCGCGAGGTGCTCTTCCCCGAGCCCATCTACATGGAGGGCGTCAAGAACGACGTGATGGTGGAGGTGGCGCTGCAGTATAACGACAGCTACGCCGAGAACATCTACACCTTTGCCAACAACATCCACACCCCCGAGGGCGGCACCCACCTGATGGGCTTCCAGAGCGCCCTGACCCGGGTGATCAACGATTATGGCCGCAACAAGGCCCGCCCGCCGGTGCTGAAGGACAGCGACGCCAACCTCAAGGGCGAGGACGTGCGGGAAAGCCTGACGGCCATCGTATCCGTCAAGATGCACGAGCCCCAGTTTGAGGGCCAGACCAAGTCGAAACTGGGCAACAGCGAGGTGCGCCCCATCGTGGACAGCATGGTGGCGGAGGGTCTCTCCACCTACCTGGAGGAGAATCCCCAGGTGGCGAAGGCCATCCTGGACCGCTGCCTCAACGCCGCCCGCGCCCGGGAAGCCGCCCGCAAGGCCCGGGACCTGACCCGCCGCAAGACCGTGCTGGAGAGCGCCAGCCTGCCCGGCAAACTGGCCGACTGCTCCGAGCGCGACCCCGCCAAGTGCGAGATTTTCATCGTGGAGGGCGACAGCGCCGGCGGCAGCGCCAAGACGGGCCGCGACCGCCATTATCAGGCCATATTGCCCCTGCGCGGCAAGATCCTGAACGTGGAAAAGACAAGGCTGGACAAGATCCTGCTGAACCAGGAAATCAAAAACATGATCACCGCCTTCGGCTGCGGCATCGGCGAGGATTTCAACGCCGACAAGCTGCGCTACCACCGCATCGTGTGCATGACCGATGCCGACGTGGACGGCGCGCACATCCGCATCCTGATGCTCACCTTCTTCTACCGCTATATGCGGCCCCTGATCGAGAACGGCTATGTGTATATCGCCATGCCGCCGCTGTACAAGGTGACCAAGGGCAAAAACGAGCATTACGTCTACGACGACGCCGAGCTGCAGAGCCTGCTGGACCGCATCGGCCGCGATCCCAAGCCCGAGATCCAGCGCTACAAAGGCCTGGGCGAAATGAGCAGCGAGCAGCTGTGGACCACCACCATGAACCCCGAGACCCGCACCATGATGCGCGTCTCCGTGGAGGACGCCATGGCCGCCGACGAATACATCAGCCTTTTGATGGGCGACGCCGTGGAGCCGCGGCGGGAATTCATTGAAAAGAACTATAACATGGTCACGGATCTTGACCTGTAAGAAAGGGAAAAACCCATGAGCGACATTCAGGATCGCCTGATTCCCATTAAACTGGAAGAGGAAATGCAGAAGAGCTTCATCGCCTACTCCATGGCGGTGATCATCAACCGCGCGCTGCCCGACGTACGCGACGGCCTCAAGCCCGTGCATCGCCGCATCCTCTACGATATGAACGAGCTGGGCATGACGCCGGACAAGCCCTTCCGCAAGTCCGCCCGCATCGTGGGCGACGTGCTGGGCAAATTCCATCCCCACGGCGACAGCAGCGTCTATGACGCCATGGTGCGCCTGGCCCAGGATTTCAACATGCGCTATATGCTGGTGGAGGGCCAGGGCAACTTTGGCTCCGTGGACGGCGACGGCGCGGCTGCCATGCGTTACACCGAGGCCCGCATGGCCAAGATCACCCAGCATCTGATCGGCGAAATCGACAAGGACACCGTCGATTTCATGCCCAACTTCGATGAAACCCTGATGCAGCCAACCGTGCTGCCCGCCCGGTTCCCGAACCTGCTGGTCAACGGCTCCAGCGGCATCGCCGTGGGCATGGCCACCAACATCCCGCCCCACAACCTCACCGAGGTCATCAACGGCGCTATCTGCCTGATGGAAAACCCCGACGCCAGCCTGGACGACCTGATGGAGCACATCAAGGGCCCGGATTTCCCCACCGGCGGCGTCATCCTGGGCCGCAGCGGCATCCGCGAGGCCTATCACACAGGCCGCGGACGCATCCTGGTGCGGGCCAAATCCGAGGTGGAGGAGCTGCCAAACGGCCGCGGACGCATCGTCATCACCGAGATCCCCTACGGCGTCAACAAGGCCAAGCTGGTGGAGAAGATCGCGGAGCTGGTGCATGAAAAGCAACTGGAGGGCATCAGCGACATCCGCGACGAGAGCGACCGCCACGGCATGCGCATCGTCATCGACCTCAAGCGCGACGTGCAGCCCCAGGTGGTGCTGAACTTCCTGTATAAGCACACCCAATTGCAGGACACCTTTGGCGTCATCATGCTGGCGCTGGTCCATGGCGAGCCCAAGATCCTGAGCCTGCGGGAGATGCTGTACTGGTACATCGAGCACCAGAAGGACGTGGTCACCCGCCGCACCAAGTATGACCTGGACAAGAGCCTGGCCCGCGCCCATATTTTGGAAGGTCTGCTCAAGGCCCTGGACAACATCGACGAGATCGTCCATATCATCCGCCACAGCAAGGATACCCCCACCGCCAAGCAGGAATTGATGGACCGCTTTGCGTTCAGCGACAAGCAGGCCCAGGCCATCCTGGATATGCGCCTGGCCCGCCTGACCAACCTGGAGGCCGATAAGCTGCTGGCCGAATATCAGGAGCTGGAAAAGACCATCGCTTACCTGCAAAGCATTCTGGCGGACGAAAAGCTGCTGACGAGCGTTATCAAGGACGAGCTCTCCGCCATCCGCGACAAGTTTGGCGACGAGCGCCGCACCGAGATCGGCATCCTGGACGGCGAGATCGACGTGGAGGACCTGATCCCCGTGGACGACATGGTGGTCACCCTGACCCACTTCGGCTACGTCAAGCGCCTGCCCCGCAGCACCTATCGTGTCCAGGGACGCGGCGGCAAAGGCGTGGTGGGCCAGAACCTGCGGGACGAGGACTACGCCGAGCAGATCCAGGTGGTCAACACCCACGAGCCCATCATGTTCTTCACCAGCCGCGGACGCTGCTACATGATGAAGTGCTATGAGATTCCCGAGGCCGGCCGCACCGCCCGCGGCACCGCCATCGTGAACCTGCTGCAATTGCAGACCGGCGAAAAGGTGACGGCCATGATCCCCATGCCCAGGGAAACCGAGGGCAAATACCTGATGATGGCCACCCGGAACGGCCTGATCAAAAAGACGCCGCTGGACGAATTTGCCAACCTGCGCAGGAGCGGCCTCATCGCCATCATCCTGCGGGAAGACGACGCTCTGGTGGATGTGGAATTGACCGATGGCGACAGCGTGCTGCTGCTGGGCTCCCGTCAGGGACGCGCCATCCGCTTTGACGAAAAGGGCGTGCGCAGCATGGGCCGCTCCAGCATGGGCGTGCGCAGCATGAAGCTGCGGGACGGCGACGAGGTCATCAGCATGTGCGCCGTCACCGACGACGCGCTGGTGCTCTCCATCACCGAGAACGGCTACGGCAAGCGCACCAGCCCCGAGGAATATCGCGAGACCAACCGTGGCGGTCAGGGTGTCATCGCCATGAACCTGACCGAAAAAACGGGCCTGCTGGCCGCCCAGCTGATGGTGAAGGAGGATGAGGACATCATTCTGATCACCGACGACGGCACTGTCATCCGCACCGCCGTGGACAGCATCCGCGTCTGCGGCCGCAACACCCAGGGCGTGCGCCTGATGCGCGTGGGCGACAACGCCCGCATCGTGGGCGTGGCCCGGACCGAAAAGGAAGAGGTCGAGGAGATCCCCGCATCGGAGGAAACCTCCGCACCGGAGGAGACCCCCGAGACCTGATTGAAAAATGAAAAGCCGCCGGCTGTTGCCGCGGCTTTTCGCTTTATTTTCTATAGGATAAACAGATTTGACGGGTTACGATGAGGGCTACTCGATCCGGGGCCTCCAGACCCCGGCAGTGGCGGATGTTGCGTAACTTCACTAACCAGCAGCTTCCTGCGGTTGATTGGATAATGCAGCCCACCGCTTCCGGGCAGCCAGCTTCGCTGGCGTGCTGTGCGCAAAGCACACAGCGAAAAACCGCTGGACAGACCAGAAAATGAATGCATTCATTTTCTGGCTGGCCATTGGTTTTTCTTACGCCCGGAAGCTCTCGTTGCGACGCTCAAGTTTCAGGCGCAAATTGTTTGTTATTGTCACAATGCCGGTTCGCCGAGAAGGGTCCAGGGTATGAAATACCCTGGCGCAGGATTATAAGGGCCGCGGAGGCCCTTATCGTCTCCCCTTGCCAATTTCCTGTTTGCCTGTCCGAAGCGAATGAAAAACGAAAGGAATTGCCTATGGAAATCAGCATCAGACTTGCCACGGAGGCGGATTTTGCCGCCCTGAACGAACTGCGGCGGCAGGTGAACGACCTGCACGTGCGGGGCCGCCCGGACATTTTTCGCCCGGGGTTTGGGGAGAAATTGCAGCAGCATTTGCAGAATTATTTTCATTCGGACACAAATAGCGCCATTGCGGCGGAGGCGGAGGGCTGCGTGGTGGGCTTCGCCCTGGTGGATTTCATCCGCCGTCCGGCCTCGCCCTATAACCTGCCCCGGGAATTCTACCACGTGGCGGAAATCGGCGTGGACCCGTCGTTTCAGCGGAAGGGCGTGGCCACGGCGCTGCTGGCGTATATGAAGCGGGACGCGCTGGCACGGGGCTTTGGCAGGATCGAGCTGGACGTGTGGAGCTTCAATGGCAGCGCGCTGGCCTTTTATGAAGCCGCGGGCTTCCATACCTATCGGCGGTATATGGAGCTGGCGCTGGACGAAGCGCCGGAGAAACCCGCTGCGGCACGGACGTGATACTGGACTGGGGCTTCTGGCACAGGCGCGACCGGAAGAAAATCACGGCGGAGATCGCCCGGAAGGGCCTGCGTCCGCTGTGGTATTACATAGATACCCCGGAGGCGCAGAACCGGGCCTTTATTGAGCGCCGCAACGCCGACCCCGGCGCCGGTACGTTTTATGTGGACGCGGGCCTGGCAGCCAAATGCCAGGCGCAGTTTGACCCCGGGGCCGCGGGAGATGGTCTTCACCGTGCGGTGCCTGGAGCAAGTAGCTTATCAAATAACGGAAAGGAAGGAAAAAATATGATTCTGGATACCGTGGAACGCCTGCCCCTGTACGCGCATCTGATCCCCGGCGCGGTGGAGATCGCCGCCGCATTTGCCGCCGCCGATCCCGCCGCCGCGCCCTGTGAGGTGCGGGAAAAGCGCTATGCCACCAAGCCCGACGCCCAGCGCCGCTTTGAGGTGCATGACCACACCATCGACCTGATGATCGCCCGGAGCGGCGCGGAGGTCATTCATATCTGTACCCTGGAGGGCATGGAGCCTGCCGAGGAATTGAAGGACGACGGCCGCAAGCTCAATGGCCCCGTCCATGGCAGCGCCATCCAGTTGGATGCCGGTTATTTCTGCGCCATCTTTCCCGGCGAGGCCCACGCCGTGGGCGGCCAGGTGGCGGGAGAACCGGGCGAAATCGACAAATGGGTGGTCAAGGTGAGACTGTAAAGGGGACGAAATATATACCAGTTACACTGTTTCTTCGATTAATTCAAGGTATCGAAAAACAGAAATTGGCAGAGGAGAACGTTAGGGCCTCCGCGGCCCTAAAACCCGCGCCAGGGCCCGCTTGGGCCCTGGACCCATCCCGGCGAACCGGCCGAAGACAGCAACAAACAATTTGCGCCTGAATTTTAAAAGTCGCTAAGAGAGCTTCCGGGCATAAGAAAACCGGCAGCAGTCCGGAAAAATGAGTTTACTCATTTTCTCCGGCCTGATGTCGGTTTTCGCTGTGCGCTT
>CACWUV010000115.1 GCA_902764185.1 uncultured Eubacteriales bacterium | reverse complement strand
ATGCGTTTCTTTATCTGTATTATACCAAGTCCCACAATACAATGTCAATAGCAAAATAGGATTCTTCGCGGCGAAGCTCAATAATCATCAAGCCGGAACACCCGGTCCATGGGGTTGGCGGAGGGCTTGCCGGGATCCATATAGGTTTGGGCTGCCGACTCAAACAGCACATATACGGCACCGTCGATAATGCACAGGCACTCGCTCATGGGCGGGCAGAGCAGCACATCCTCCCGGCAGGTGCTGTCCAGATTCCAGACCGGCACGCTTTCGCCCGCGATTTCCACCGTGCTGTCCGGTTCGCGCGTCAGCACATTCTCATATTTGAGAATCAGCGAATCAGCCCGGCGTCCGTAGGACTGGCTCAGGTAAATTTTGCCGTTCAGGGTGGTGATGCCCTGTATGCGCTCTGTGACGGAGAGAATATAATCCGGTTTGGAAAAGTCCTGGCCGGCGTCCATCCGATAGCCGCAGGTCCACGCGCGCTGCAGGCCGTCGGCGGTTTTGACGTAATGGCTGGCGTCCGTTTTGTAATCGCCGCCGTATTGGAATTCCCCCACCCAAAGCACGCCCGCTTCATAGCAGCAGTAGGAGGAGTTCACCGGCACAGGGATCTCCTCCGCAAAGCGGCATACGCCCTTTCCGGGCAGGGCGCGGAAATCCTCCAGCGATATGCGATAAAGCATATGCGCGTTGGAAAGATAGATGTCCGTTTCCGTGGCGCATACCCCGCCCGCGTGGCCGTTATAGTCCCGCCCGTCGGCGTATTGCAGCACGGCCTGCCGGGTGATTTCGCCGGTCTGCCGGTCCACGGCGATCAGAGCGCTGTTGCCCTTATCGGAACGATAGCCCGCAAACAGCAGCCAGTCCTCCCCGGGCAGATAGCAGATCCCCTGGGGCACCAGCCCTTCCGCCAGGCCGGGAACCACCAGCCCGGTTTCCCCGCTCTGGTAAAACCTGTCATAGCGGCTTTCGGTCTGCGCGCAGTCCGTGACGCTGGTAACGGTGTATTCAACCTCTGCCGCGCAGGATGAGCATACCAGCGACAGTCCCACGATCAGCAGCAAAAGACATTTTTTCATGCGTTTTCATCTCCGGCTTTTCATGTATTCGGGGCAGAACAGCGCGCCCAACATGATTCTATATTTCGACAAAAAATGCGAATTTCCTTTGTATCCCGTCGCGATTGCGCGAAAGATCAAGAAGCGCTTTCCGCATTGCCATATTTCCCGGGGAACAAGCGGGCGCGTCGGGATATTCTTCGTTTTCAAGCTCTTCTATGGCATTTGGGCCTATCAAGGCCCCGCGACCGTTTCGCATAGCCGCCAAGCCCTTCCTGCCACAAACGCCCCTGTCCAGTTATGCTGGAATTGAATGAAGCTTTACTTCACCCTTTTATAGTATGCATCTTCACATGGGCGCTGAACGGCGGCGACAGGCCCATCACCATCGACAACATCCTGCCGGATGAAATCGAAACCTGCTTTGAATCAAGTATTACGGATAAGGGCAGGTGTTCCCCGGTGGTTGCATCTGCTCCACCCCAAAGAGACAAATAGTATCTTATGATGATCCTTTCGCATAATTTTCAAGCTTCATCAGCCGCATCAAATATAAATTGAAGAGCTTCGTCGGTCATTATGACGCGGATAAACATAGTATGAAAATGCGAGATATATACGCCGCGTCTTATTATAAACTTGCCGAAAAACAAGAGTTTTCAGGAAAGGCTGCGCCGGGCCTTTCGCTGGCCATCTGCTTTTCAAGAAAAGTACATATCAGAACTTGACAGGCAAAAGGGAATATGATAGCATGTCATTGTTAGTTTAGACTAACTAAGGCTTGCGTCAGTCCCATTTGAGGCTGTTTTTTTAAAGGGTTATGGTTAGTTAAAACTAATTAATGAAATCAGGAGGCTGCCATGTCCAACGAAACGCTGATCCGGTGCTGCGCGCCCACCATGGCCTGTTTGAAAACGGGCAACATGTTCAGCTGCGGCTTTGAGAGCCGGGAGCAAATGACGATGGAGCTGCGGCAGCTGAACCAGCGCCTGCGGCGCAAGGGGCTGCGCATCCTGCCGCTGCGCTGGCAAAACGGCCGGGCGCTGCTGTATCTTTACCGTCCCCGCCTGCTGGAGCGCGACCTGCGCGATCCTCTGGCCCAGCGGCTGCTGGCGGAATGCGGCTATGACAGCGGCAGCATCAGCCTCTGCCTGGCGCGGCTCATGGCCCGGCTGCGCAGGGAGGAGGATTTTCCCCACGAAGTCGGCCTGTTCCTGGGCTATCCGCCTGCGGACGTGGACGGCTTCATGCACCGCAAGGAGCATTACAAATTCTGCGGACTGTGGAAGGTCTACGACGACGTGGAGGGGGCCATCCGCAAGTTTGAGCGGTGCCGTCGCTGCACCGAGGTCTATCTGCGGCGCTACGCCCAGGGCTATACCCTGGAGCGGCTCGCGGTGGCCGGCTGACATTCGCTGTTCTCTGTCCCGTTGGGGCTGGAATAGACCATAAAAAAGAAAGGAAGAACGATGATGAGCAAGGTAGCGGTAATTTATTGGAGCGGAACGGGCAACACGGAGGCCATGGCCAACGCCGTGGCGCAGGGGGCCAAGGACGCGGGAGCCCAGGCGGAGCTGCTGACCTGCGCCGACGTGCAGGGCGTCGAGGGCTACGACGCCGTGGCTCTGGGCTGTCCCGCCATGGGCTCCGAGGAGCTGGAGGACGGCGAATTTTTGCCCATGCTGGAAGGTATCGAGCCTGCTTTGCCCGGCAAAAAGGTGGCGCTGTTTGGCAGCTATGACTGGGGCACGGGGGAATGGCTGGAGAACTGGGAAGCCCGCTGCAAAGAACAGGGCATTGCGTTGGCCGCCGAGAGCGTGAAGGCCAACAATGCGCCGGACGACGAGGCCATCGCCGCCTGCAAAAAGCTGGGCGCGGCGCTGGCGTAAAAAGGAGGAAAGAACTATGAAGCATCTGTTGAAAAAAGCGCTGCCCATCGCGCTGGCCCTGCTTATGCTGGCCGCCTTCAGCGTCTTCGCCCAGGCGGAGGAGGGCGGCACGTACGTGCTGATGAATATCCCCTATGACCAGTTTTACGCCGCGGAGGTCACCGACGCCTCCACCCTGGACGCCGTGTCCTCCGCCACCCTGATGAAGCCCCGCACCGGCGGGCTGGCCGGCGGCAGCTACCATGTGGACGCCGCGGGCAGCGACATCACCGGCGTCATCTTCCCCGTATATGTGGAGGACGCCGCGGTGCTGACCACCCTGGGCGGCAAGGAGATCACCGCGGACAGCAGCGTTGAGATCACCGTGACCAACCGGGGCCAGGAGACCACCACCACCTATACCGGCAGCGACGCGCTGTTTGAGGCCCCCAGCTATTCCTGGTACGCGCTGGACGGCCAGCCCGCCCAGTATAAAACCCTGACCGTGGCCGACGGCCCCACCTTCAGCGCCGTCAACACCGAGGCCGCCGCGGTGGAGGCCCAGGCCGCCTTCATCTTTGACAGGCATGCCGACATCGTCATCGCCGTTTCCGGCCTGGAGGATACCTTGGCGGGCCAGAACGTCAGCGGCGTCGTCCTGACCGCCGACGACGGCACCCGGGTGGGCCTGCGGCACATCGCCAACCTCTGGCGCGGCGTTCAGCTGGGCTTTGGCCTGGACAGCGCCGCCTATGAAGCCCTCAAGGGCAAAACCATTGTCAGCATCGAGTACCTGACCGCCGCCGATCACTTTGCCTTTGCCGCGGATCTGCCCGTGGCGGAGGACGAGCTGCTGGTGAAGCTGAACGGCACCTACATTGAGCTGTTCCCGGAATTTGTCAAGGAAGAATACAAGGAATACTGGCTGGAGTGCATCCAGGCCTACGGGCTGGACGACGCCACGGCGGAATACTATTACACCTACCTGACCCAGAACTTCCTGGGCCGCCTGTACGGCCAGGAGGCCATCGAGGCTTACACCGATCCCGCCAACATGGTGTTTGACTGCTTCTTTGAGAACGGCATCGCCAAAATCAACGTCAGCGGCAACGTGATCTCCGGCGTGGACGCGGAGGGCAAGGAGCTGTTCCGCCACGCCTACGCCTGGGTGGAGGACGTCACCGTCACCTTCTTCGGCCAGGAAATGCCCGCCCAGATGCATGTGTATAAGACCGAGGACGCCGACGCCGGCATGTTCACCTATTTCGCCTTCACCGATGATACCCTGGCCGACACCCAGCACATCGAGTTCCGCTACGGCGCGTCTCTGGAGAATATCGCCAGCTATTCCGAGGGCGAGTACGCCTACTGGCTGGCCGCCGGCATCCAGGACGGCTACAACGACAGGCTGATCAAGACCTGCATCAAGCTGTTTGTGGACGAAAATGTGGGCGAGGCTGTGGCCGAGGCGCAGGCGGCGAGCTGATACTGTTTCCCGCCTAAACTGTTGAATGGGGAAACTCTGATGAATTCGACGGCATCTTTATTGCGATTTGCTGCGCATGAAAAATATGCCCGTCATCCGACCAACGCATTTAGAGCCTGTTTCTAAAAAAGGAAAGTTGCATTTTCGGCATATCAGCCTGCTTTTATGCACGAAATTACACATTCCTTATTTTAGAAACAGACGCTCATCAGAACTTCCCCGGTCCCATACGAATTCTTCCATCCACTATTGACACTGTGTCATTTTAAGGCTATAATAGCTATATCGACACAGTGTCATTTTTGCGTTTGGAGGGAATATCCCATGTCCAGAGGATCGGCTGCGCTGACGTCCGCCCGGAAGGAAGAAATCATTCAGGCCTGCGCCAAACTGTATGAAACCCGGAGCTTTAAGGAGATCACCATCAAGGAAATCGGCGCGGAAACCAGCTTTACCCGCACGTCCATCTATAACTATTTTGAAACCAAGGAAGAGATTTTTCTGGCGCTTCTGCAAAGGGAATACGAACTGTGGGTGGCGGCCATGAACGCCGTGATGGAGGCGGAAAGCGCCCTCAGCCGGGATCAGCTGGCCCGGACGCTGGCCCGCACCCTGACCGACCGGCCGCGGCTGCTGCGGCTTTTGTCCATGAACCTCTACGACATGGAGGCCAATTCCCGGCCGGAACGGCTGGCGGAATTCAAGGTGGCCTTCGGCGCGTCCCTGAACGCGGTGGATCGGATGCTGCAAAAATACCTGCCGGCGCTGGACGCCCCGGCCCGCCAGCGGTTTTTGTACGCCTTTTTCCCCTTCATCTACGGCATTTATCCCTATACCACCGTCACCGAAAAGCAGAAGGAAGCCATGGAGCAGGCCGGGATTCCCTACGCCTATCAGTCGGCCTATGACCTCACCTGCGCCTGCATTATAAAACTGCTGGAACCCTGAAAAGGAGGAAGCACCATGAAATACACCAAGCTGGGCAAATCCGACCTGACCGTTTCCCGCATCTGCATGGGCTGCATGGGCTTTGGCGAGGCCAGCCAGGGCCAGCACGGCTGGACTCTGGACGAGGAGCGCTCCCGGGCGGTCATCCGGCACGGCCTGGAGCTGGGCGTCAATTTCTATGATACCGCCATCGCCTACCAGGGCGGCACCAGCGAGCAGTATGTGGGCCGGGCGCTGCGGGACTTTGCCAAACGGGAGGAAGTGGTGGTGGCCACCAAGTTCCTGCCCCGCACGCCCCAGGAGATCGAGGCGGGCGTCACCGGCCAGCAGCACATCGAAACCATGATCAACCAGAGCCTTAAAAACCTGGGCATGGACTATGTGGATCTGTATATTTATCACATGTGGGATTGGCATACGCCCATGGAGGACATCATGGACGGGCTGAACCGGGTGGTGCAGGCGGGCAAGGCGCGCTGCATCGGCATTTCCAACTGCTTCGCCTGGCAGATCGCCCAGGCCAACGCCTTGGCCGAAAAGGAAGGCTGGGCCCCGTTCATCTCCATCCAGGGCCACTATAACCTGCTGTTCCGGGAGGAGGAGCGGGAGATGGTTCCCTACTGCCAGCAGGAAGGGATCGCCCTGACGCCCTACAGCGCCCTGGCCGCGGGCAGGCTGTCCCGCAGGCCCGGCGAGACCTCCGAACGCATGGAAAAGGACGCCTACGCCAAATTCAAGTACGACGCCACCGCCCAGCAGGACGGCGTGATCATTGACCGGGTGGCGGAGCTGGCCGACAGGCGCGGCGTCACCATGACCGAAATCTCCCTGGCCTGGCTGCTGACCAAGGTGGCCGCGCCGGTGGTGGGCGCGACAAAACTCCATCATGTGGACGGCGCCGCGAAAGCAACGGATTTGGAGCTGACGGACGAGGAAATCGCCTGGCTGGAAGCCCCCTATGTGCCCCATGCGCTGGCGGGCGTCATGGCCCAGAACAGGCCCGTCCTCGCCCGGGACAGGCATGTCTGGCCCGTTTGAACATGATGACATCTGACGGCATTTTCCACAGTTGACAGCCAATAAAGGAGGCCTTTTTATGGCGAAGAAGCAAACCGCCGGCCGGGACAACCTGGGCCAGCTGGCGCCTAAATTCGCGGAGCTGAACGACGACGTGCTGTTTGGGGAGGTATGGGCCCGGGAAAAGGAGCTTTCTCCCCGGGACCGCAGCATGATCACCATCGCGGCGCTGTTTTCGGCGGGCCTGTATCCGCAGCTGAAAGCCCATCTTGCCATCGGCAAGGAGCACGGCGTCACCCGGCAGGAGGCCGTGGAGATCGTGACCCAGCTGGCCTTCTATTGCGGCTGGCCCAAGGCCTGGAGCACCTTCCCGCTGATCCGGGAGGTGTTTGGCGACGAGGAAAGCGAACTGGACGGCGTGCCTTCCAATCTGTCCGTGTTCCCCGTGGGGCAGAAAAACGACGCCTATGCCCAGTATTTCATCGGTCAGAGCTATCTGGCGCCGCTGTCGCTTGCCCAGGTGCCGGTGTTCAACGTGACCTTTGAGCCCGGCTGCCGCAACAACTGGCACATCCACCACGCCAGCGAAGGCGGCGGGCAAATGCTGATCTGCGTCAGCGGCCGCGGCTGGTATCAGGAATGGGGACAGCAGCCCCGGGCGCTGCATCCCGGCGACGTGGTGAACATCCCCGCAAACGTCAAGCACTGGCACGGCGCCGCCGCCGACAGCTGGTTCCAGCACCTGGCCATCGAGGTGCCCGGCCGGGACGGCCGCAACGAATGGCTGGAGCCGGTGGCCCAGGAAGCCTACGAAAAGCTGGAATAGCCCCTGTTTCCGCCATTGACAGCGGCGGCTTCATCCTATAAAATCATCATCGACCGTATTTTTATGAATGGAGGGAAACAGGATGATTTACGATTACACCCTCACCACCGGCACGGGCGAAACGCTGAACCTGAAGGACTATCAGGGCAAGGTGATCCTGGTGGTCAACACCGCCACCGGCTGCGGCTTCACCCCGCAGTACGCCCCCATCGAGCAGCTGTACCTGGACTATCACGATCAGGGGCTGGAGATCCTGGACATCCCCTGCAATCAGTTTGGCGGCCAGGCTCCCGGCACCGACGCCGAGATCCACGAGTTTTGCACCATGCACTTCAACACCACCTTCCCCCAGATGAAGAAGGCAGACGTGAACGGCGAAAACGAGCTGCCCCTCTATACCTACCTCAAATCCCAGCAGGGCTTCGCGGGCTTCGGTCCCCATCCCTACAAGGAGCTGCTGGAAAAGATGTTTGCCGCCCAGGACCCCGATTGGGACAAGAAGCCGGATATCAAATGGAACTTCACCAAGTTCGTCATCGACCGCGCGGGCAAGGTGGTGGCCCGCTTTGAGCCCACGGCGG
Organism: uncultured Eubacteriales bacterium; assembly: GCA_902764185.1. Taxonomy (GTDB): domain Bacteria; phylum Bacillota; class Clostridia; order Christensenellales; family Aristaeellaceae; genus SFMI01. The sequence continues at coordinate 269 of CACWUV010000115.1, read as the reverse complement.
ACATGGCGGAGGTGGAAGATTGCATCAAGGCCCTGCTGTGACGCGGGAAGGGTTACGCGATCCGGGGCCTTCCGGCCCGCCAATGGCGGATGCTGCGCAGCTTTGATAACAAGCAGCTTCCCGCAGTTGCGTGGATAATGCAGTCCACCGCTTTCGGGCAGCCAGCTTTGCTGGCGCGCTGTGCGCAAAGCGCACAGCAAAAAACCGCTGGACAGATCAGAAAATGAATGCATTCATTTTCTGGCTGGCCATCGGTTTTTCTTATGCCC
>CACWUV010000114.1 GCA_902764185.1 uncultured Eubacteriales bacterium | reverse complement strand
TTCCATGGATATTTGACCTCCGAAGTCTCGATATTCATTTACAGTCTGGCTACGCCGCTGTCCCGGGCGGCCTGGGCCACGGCCGCCGCCACGGCGGGACCTACCCGCTTGTCAAAGGCCAGCGGCAGGATATATTTGTCGCTCAGCTCCTCCGGGGACACCAGGTCGGCCAGGGCGTGGGAGGCGGCCTGCTTCATGGCCTCGTTGATGTCCCGGGCGCGCACGTCCAGCGCGCCGCGGAACAGGCCGGGGAAGGCCAGCACGTTGTTGATCTGGTTGGGATGGTCGCTGCGTCCCGTGCCCACCACGGCGGCGCCGGCAGCCAGCGCTTCGTCGGGCTCGATCTCCGGCACCGGGTTGGCCATGGGGAACACGATGGCCCCGGGGTTCATGCTGCGGATCATCTGCTGGCTCACGATATGGGGGGCGCTGACGCCGATGAACACATCCGCGCCCCGCATCACGTCGGCCAGATTGCCGGAAAGCCTTTCGGGATTGGTGATTTTCGCCATTTCCTCCTGGGCGGAATTCATCTGCGCTCCCTCGCACAAGATGCCGCAGCGATCCACCAGCTTGAGATGCTCCACGCCCAGGTTCAGCAGGTGTTTGCCGATGGCGATGCCCGCGCTGCCCGCGCCGTTGATCACCACCCGGGCCTGGCCGATGTCCTTGCCCACCACCCGCAGCGCGTTGATCAGCGCCGCGCCCACCACGATGGCGGTGCCGTGCTGGTCGTCGTGGAACACGGGAATATCGCAGATCTCCTTGAGCCGCCGCTCGATCTCAAAGCACCGGGGCGCGGCGATGTCCTCCAGATTGATGCCGCCAAAGCTGCCGGAAATCAGATAGATGGTGCGCACGATCTCATCCACATCCTTGCTGCGGATGCAGATGGGAAAGGCGTCCACCCCGCCGAAGGCCTTGAACAGAGCGCACTTGCCCTCCATGACGGGCATGCCCGCCTCCGGGCCAATGTCCCCCAGGCCCAGCACCGCCGTGCCGTCGGTGATGACGGCCACCAGGTTGTGCCGCCGGGTGAGATCAAAGGAAAGAGCGTAATCCTTCTGGATCTCCAGGCACGGCTGGGCCACGCCGGGGGTATAGGCCAGGGACAGTTCGTCCTTGTTGGTCACCGGCACCCGGGAGACCACCTCGATCTTCCCCTGCCATTCCCTGTGCAGCCGCAGCGATTCTTCCGCGTAATTCATAAAGGATTCCTCCTGTTGTCGCTTTTTCAATCTGATTATAAGCGATAACCGGGCGGGATGCAATATCGAGGGGAAACAGAAATTGACAAAAATAATGAAGGATAATTTATATAGTCTTAAAAGATCCCCATCTATTCATTTTTAATTTGCTCATATATTTCCATCTCCGCCTCTTCAAAATCTCCTCTCCCGCTTTGCAAAATCTCCCTTGTTTTTTGTCCGGCATCCTATTATAATGATGGACGGACATTTTTACGCAGGAGGACGTTATGATACGCAAGCTTGTGCGTCAGATGCTGACGGCGCAGATTTTTTCCGCACTGACGGTTTCCCTTTGTCTGCTGATCGACAATATCATGATCGGCCGTTTTCTGGGCGTGCAGTCCCTGGCGGCGTACAGCGCGGCCAACCCGGTGCTGCTGGTCATCGGCGCGCTGGGCACCATGCTGGGTGCGGGCGTGCAGGTGGTGTGCAGCCGGTCTCTGGGCCGCGGCTCCCAGGAGGAGACCAACGCGGGCTATTCTGCGGCCATTGCGCTGACGCTGGGCCTGAGCCTGGGCTTCATGGTGCTGGTGCTGGCGCTGCGCGCTCCCTTGGCCACGGCCATGGGCGCGGGCAGCGAAGGCGAATTGTACACCCAGACCAAGGATTACATGGCGGGCTTTATCATCGGCGCGCCGGCATCCATGGGCGCGCTGGTGCTGGTCCCCTTCATGCAGATGGCGGGCCAGAGCGGGCTGCTGATCGCCGCGGTGCTGAGCATGACGGTGGCGGACGTGGTGCTGGATCTGGTGAACGTGCTGGTGTGGCACGGCGGCATGTTCGGCATGGGCCTGGCCTCCTCGCTAAGCTATTACATCGCCCTGGTCATATCGCTGTTCTATTTTCTGTCCCGCAAGTGCGTGTTCCGCTTCTCCCGCCGGCTGATCACCCGGGCCAAGATTGCGGAGCTGTTCAAAAGCGGCGTGCCGGCGGTGTTCGGCATGGCTTCCACGGTGGTGCTGGTGTTCGCCATGAACCGCCTGCTGAAGGCCATCAACGGCGAGACGGCCATGGCCGCCTTCACCGTCATCAGCTCCATCGGCAACGCGGCCTGCTGCATCAACACGGGCGTGGGCGGCGTATCGCTGACGCTGTCCGGCATCTTCTTTAACGAGGAGGACCGCAGCTCGCTGAAGGAACTGATGCAGCTGCTGTTCCGCTACGCTGCCATGCTGGGCCTGGCCATGGGCGTGGTGCTGCTGGCGGGCGCGCCTCTGTTTGTCAAGCTGTTCATTCCCGAAAAGGGCGTCGCCCAGGACATGGCCATCCTGGGTCTGCGGATGTACGCCGGCGGCCTGATCCCCTGCTGCATCACCAACGCGCTGAAAAACGCCTATCAGGCCACGGGCCGCGTGGGGCTCACCGAGGGGCTTTCCCTGGTGGAAGGCGCCGTGATGCCCACCATCGTAGCGCTGATCTTCGGCCTCACCCTGGGCGTCACGGGCGCATGGCTGTATTTCCCGCTGGGCGAACTGCTGACGCTTTTCTGCATCGGCCTGCTGATCTATTGGAAAACCAAAAAAACTCCCTGGCGGGACGACGCCTATCTGCTGCTGAAAAAAGACTTTGGCGTCACCGCGGACAACCTGCTGGAGGCGGATATTTACACCATGGAGGAAGTGGCCGACGTGTCCGAAAAGGCGCGGCAGTTCTGTCTGCGCCACGGCCAGAGCCCCAAGGTCAGCAGCCATATCGCCCTGTGCATCGAGGAAATGGCCAGCAACACCGTCCAGCATGGGTTCAGCCAGGACGGCAAAAAGCACCATCTGTCGGTGCGCATCCTGCACAAAAAGGGCCACTGGGTGCTGCGCTTCCGGGATGACTGCGGCGCCTTCGACCCCGTGCACTATGTGCCGGAGGGAGATCAGGACGCCTTGGGCCTCCGCCTGGTGCGGGCCATGGCCAAGGAGGCCAGCTACACCTACTCCCTGAACCTCAACAACCTGGCCTTGAAGCTGAACGCGGAAGATTAAGGAAGCCCTAATCAGAGATTCCTTAATAATGAAAAAAGGCGCGGCGAAAACCGCGTCTTTTATCATGTACACAGCATGGCCAGCTTCGCTGGCCTGCCCGGAAGCAATGGACTACGATACCCAAGTAGCTGCGGGAAGTTGCTTGTTATCGAAGTTCCGCATCATCCGCCGCTGTCGGGTCCAGGGGCTCGCAGCGCCCGGAAAATGATCCTGTGGATCATTTTCAGCGAGAGCGGGCCGGAAGGCCCCGGAAAAGCCCCATCGTTCTCCCCGTCAAATTGCTGTTTTTCGATGTCTTGCTTTAATCAAAAAAGCAGCATAATACCCTACTCCGTATCATTTCTGCCAGAAAGGCTGCCGCGTCCATCGCCGCGCGGCAGCCTTTGCTTTTTACTTCTTCGTCTTATTTGCTTTGAGATACTCCCTGAGGCTCGGCACCCGGGCGCCGTCCAGCTTCACATCCGGCTCCGCGTGGAGCATGGATTGCAGTATGGCCTCCTCGGCGCATTCGCCCACGGCGCGGAAGGGCAGGTTCATCAGGTCCTCCCGCAGCGTCCGCTGGATGCAAAAGCTGCCGGCGGCCTCCTTTTTCGCGGTGGTGAAGCCCACAGCGATCTCGCCGCTGCCATGGCCGATATAGGAGCCCAGCCGCGCCATGCCCACGGAGGTGCGGCGAAGGACGCGCTTCAATTGCCGGGCAGACAGGGGCAGATCGGTGGCGACGATCAAAATAATGCTGCCTTTGTCGCATTCCGCCAGGTCTGGCGGCAGGCAGGCAGCCCGAAAGTCGGCGGACGCGCCGTAATTGGTCTGTGCCAGCACGCCCATGGTATAGATTGCGCCGTCGATCTCCATCTGTCGGGAGGAGGAGCCGATGCCGCCTTTCATGCCATAGCACAGGGTACCGCGGCCCGCGCCCACCGCGCCCAGAGCGAAATCGGCGGCGGCGCTTTCGATGGCCCCGCGCACCTCCTTTTCGCCAATGGGCCGCCGGGCAATATCGCTGAGGCCGCTGTCATTGCACTCGCACACCACGGGATTGACGGAGGTCAGGCGGACCCCGTCCGCCCGGCACAGGTCGATCATGTAACTCACCAGGGCGTCGTGCACCTTGCCCACATTCAGGGTATTGGTCAGGGCGATGGGCGTCTCCAGCGTGCCCAGCTCCTCCACTTGCACCAGGCCCAGGGTTTTGCCGTAGCCGTTGAACACCTGGCAGGCGGCGGTCAGCTGCTCCAGAAAGGGATTGCGGCTGGGCGGCAGCACCACCGTCACCCCGGTGTGGCAGTCCCCGTCATCCACCGTGCAATGCCCCACCCGCACGCCGGGCACGTCGGTGATCTGATTCCGCGGGCCGTGGGGCAGTTTGCCGATTGTCAAAGGCGCGTTCATTTTCATCCTTCCTTTTCGTCGTTCTCTGCAAATCCGCATCGCTCCATCGGCTCGCGCAGCTTTTCGGGCATGGCATCCATAAGCAAAGCGGCAAAACGTTCCGGTGGCATAGGCTGTTTGCTGCTATGCCAGTCCCGGGTAAGCATTGCGCAGGCATAGGCATGATACTTCATAGCAAAAGAAAGGGATTCATCAAGCTGGACACCCTTGCGGCGCAGCAGATCAGAATACAGCTTGACTTGGTATTCCACAATATACCGAATAAGAAAATTGGTGGAATCATCCTCAAAGGCGTTCTTATAGAATGCCTGGCGCTTCAGCAGATTCGTATAGCAAATCGGCAGCACCTGGGACCAGGGCTTGTTCATGTTTGCCTGGCAAACCGCCTCCACATCCTGCGCGTAAATCCAATTGACCAAATCATATTTATCCCTGAAGTGATAATAGAAATTCTGCGGCCTGGCATCGCAGACCTTGCAGATTTCCCGCACCGTTACCTTTTGGATGCTCTTGTGCTCCATCAGGCCGATCATCGCGTGTGCATATTCCCATTTTGTGCGATCCTTCATGGCGATACCCTCGCTTTCTTTTTTATTTTGGCATTGATACCGCCTTTTGTCAATCCAAAAAATGGGACACTTTTTTCATTCCGTCCGAAAACCGGACACTTTGAAAGCAATATCCCATTGCATTATCGATATAGCAGCTATAGAATGCAGACAATAGCCAAAATACATTTTAAGGAGGACATCATGGGCATTCTGGAAGGAAAAGTTGCGGTCATTACCGGCGGCGGTCAGGGTCTGGGCCTGGGCATCGCCCACGTTTTCGGCAAGGAAGGCGCCAAGGTTGCCATTCTGGAAATCAATCCCGAGACTGCCAAGGCCTTTGACAAGGACATGGCGGAGCGCGGCTATGAGGCCATGAGCTTCGTGGGCGACGTGACCAACAAGGAATGCGTCACCAAGTTTGTAGACACCGTGGCCGAAAAATGGGGCACCGTGGACTGCGATATCAACTGCGCCGGCATCTACATTCCCGCGTCCGTTATGGATACCACCGATGAGATCATGTATAAAACCTTCAATGTCAGCGTGATGGGCTCGCTGTACATGATGCAGGCCTGCTATCCCTATTTCCACAAGCAGCAGAGCGGCAAGGTGATCAACTGGTCCTCCATCGCCGGAAACCAGGGCATTGAGCTGCATACCGCCTACTCCGTCTCCAAGGCCGGCCTGCAGGGTCTGACCCGCGTCGCCGCTTTGGAATGGGCAAAAGAGAATATCCAGGTCAACACCCTGAACCCGGCGGGCAGCTCCCCGCTTTGGAAAAACTGGGAAGCCAACCAGCCCAAGGAAATGGTGGAAGCATTCCTGGATCAGATCCCCGCGCACCGCATGGGCGATGCCGAGCTGGATATTGGCCGCGCAGTGGCGGCGCTGTGCAGCGACTACTGCAACTGGATCACCAGCCGCACCATCTGGGTGGACGGCGGCCAGGGCGCTACCCGCTGATTGCTTTCCATTGCAAATCTGCCGCCCGAGGCCAGGCCTTCGGGCGGCATCATTTTAGGGAAAGGAAGGTTGCCGTATGAGCGCCATCACCCGCAAGCCTCCGGCTGCATGCAGCCAATGCCGGCATTTCGCAGGCCAAGGCCAGAACAGCTACGGCCTGTGCCGGCAGAAAAAACAGGTGGTGCTGGCAAAGAGCAAGCGGGCATGCTGCACGCCAACAAACAATAAATAAGAATGCGGAATCAGCAAGCAGCCGATTCCGCATTTTCAGTATTCGTCAATCCGCCAACGTGCCCATGGGGTCCCAGGGCTCCAGCACGCGGGGTTCCTTCTTCGCCAGATCAGCCAGATCGCCCAGGTATTCCTTTTCCACGGCGGCCTGGAACACATACAGGTCAAACCAGCTGTCGGAGCACAGGTAGTAGCCCTTGTCGCCCTTTTCGGCGCCCCAGCTGTTTTCGATCTTCCAGCGGGTGGGCTTGCCGTCCTCCAGGTTGACGCCGGTGATCACCATGGCGTGGTTCATGGCGGCGAACCAATAGTTGAGGCTGTCCTCCTTGCTCATTTCCAGGTCCAGGCCGGTGAGCAGGCTGGCGTTGAAGCTCTGGTCGTCCCATACGCCGGCTTCGCGGTTGCCGTATTTGCCCACATCGCTGCCGAACCACACCACCTTGCCGGCCTCCAGCTGCTTGATGATGGCGGCCTTGAATTCGTCCATGGGCAGGTTCAGATGCTTGACGATGCTGCCGCCCACCACGTTGCCCAGGAACTTGATGGTAAAGGTCTCGTGCCAGGGTTTATCCGCCGTGGGCGCATGGATGATGCTGACGGTGCGGTCCAGCAGATCGCCCACGTATTTATCCCGGAAGCTCTGGGGCGTGTAGCCCTTTTCGATGTGATACTGGCAATCCTTGTCCACATATTCAAAGTCAAAGGTCTTGGGCGGCTCGGTGTAGCAGGCGCACAGGAAGCTGTACACCTTGTCCAGCATCGCAGCCTTTTCGGCCTGAATCGCATCCTCCGACGCGCCCGCGGCCACCATGCGGCGCAGCTTGGCGGCACAGATCTTCATGTTGCGGTTCAGCACGTGGTTCATGCTGCGGCTGTTGCTGGACTGGAAGGTCTCGTCATACACGTCCTTGGGCACCACGCCGTACTTGCGCACGATGTTGGCAAACATATCCCACTGGCCGCCGTCATGGACGCCGGTCTCCAGGATGAATTTCACGGTGCGGTCATCGGTGGGCAGATCGGCGGTCTCCAGGATGCTCTCCAGGAAGAAATTGGCCCGCTCAAACTTATCCCAGAAGGCCAGGTAGCTCTGGCTCAATTCAAAATTCTCCAGCCCGCAGGCGGCGGCGATGCGCTCCCGCAGCACGTTGGCGGCGGAAAACAGCCAGCAGCGCCCCGTGTGCTGCTGGTTGGTGACCGGCAGGGTTTTGATGTCGATGGAGAACTTTTGCCGCATGGCAAAGGCCGCGCGGGACACATAACACACGTCGTTCAGGTCGGTCTTGCTCATGGCCAGCGTGGCGATCTGCCGGCTCTCGGAGCTGTTATAGCTTTCGGACCAGGCGTTCAGCTGTTCCTGTGTGATGGGCGTCTGTTTCATAAATTCTATCCCGTCCTTTCCTTCAAAATGCCTTGGGTTGGGCCTATTATACCTCCACCGCCGCCGGAATGGCAAGGAAAATACAAAGGAAGAACGCCGGACAGGGCAAAGCGACGTGGGATGCAGACTTTGCGAAACAGAAATTGGCAAGGGGGAACGTTGGGCGCTCCGCGCGCCCAAACCCGCGCCAGGGCCCGCTTGGCTCCGGGGCCTTCCGGCCCACTTTCCGCTAAAAATGATCCACTGGATCATTTTTTCGGGCGCTCCAAGCCCCTGGACCCATCCTGGCGAACAAGGTTGAAAGCACGATCAAGCAGTTTCCGCCAGTTTAGCTTATGAGGTGGCAGCAAAAAGCCGTCTGGGGCAATGAAAAAGTCATCTGCCGTCAGCCGCCTTTTTCGGGATTGCTCCGCAATCCTCGGCCTGCTGCGCATGCCGACCCCAGACTTGCGCGTGTTGTAAACCAAACTCGGAGAGACCCGACCGCTCCAGAAATGACGGCTTTAGCCGTCAATGCTGCGTCAGCAGCATAGCCGCATAAGCAAAAGTGACCGGATCGAGCTTGCTCGTTTCCGGTCATC
>CACWUV010000113.1 GCA_902764185.1 uncultured Eubacteriales bacterium | reverse complement strand
TACTTCCTTAGATTCATGTTTTCGCCTCCCTCAGGAGAAAGTATAACACATGCTTCTAGTCAATGTAAAGTAAAATTAATTATGACGTTTACTATAATTATTAATTATTCATTGTTCATTGTTAATTTCACACATTGGAGGTTCCCATGAGCACCAGCAGGAAAGACGAGATCATCAAGCTGCAAAACGAGATCATCCAGTCCATGGCCCGGCGCAACCTGACCAGCGTGTACAACGATTTCTTCCCGGCTGGCCGGGTGGATATCCCCGGCCTGGAAAAAGAAAAGGAGCAGGACAAGCCCCTGCGCCCCAGCGATGAAATATTGGCCGGGAAGGACGGCACCGCCGCCAGCACCGGCAATGGCAAGACCACCAGCGACGCCAAGCCCCAGGAGGTGCCCAAGGAGAAGCTGGAGGATCTGCTGGCGGAGCTGAACGGCTACATCGGCCTGGATACCGTCAAGGAGGAGATCGATACCCTGGTGCACTGGATTCAGATGCAGCAGCTGCGCAAGCAGCACGATCTGCCCACCAGCGACCTGAGCCTGCACATGGTATTCAGCGGCAACCCCGGCACGGGCAAGACCACCATCGCGCGGTTCCTTAGCAAGATTTTCCACTCTCTGGGCATTCTGAGCAAGGGACAGCTGGTGGAGGTGGACCGGGGCGATCTGGTGGCGGGCTATGTGGGCCAGACGGCCATCAAGACCAAGGACTGCATCAACAAGGCCATGGGCGGCGTGCTGTTCATCGACGAAGCCTACTCCCTCACCAACCGCGGCGAAAACGACTACGGCGCGGAAGCCGTGGACACATTGCTCAAAGCCATGGAGGATCACCGGGACGATTTGATCGTCATCGTGGCGGGCTATATCGAGCCCATGGAAAAGTTCCTCCACAGCAACCCCGGCCTGGAGAGCCGCTTCAACCGCTTCATTGATTTCCCGGATTACACCCTGGACGAGCTGATGGGCATCTTCGACATGCGCATGAGCAAGGCGGGCTACACCATGGGCGACGAGGCCCGGGCCGCCCTGCGCCAGAGGATCGACATCGAGCGCGTGGACGTGAAGGGCTTCGGTAACGCCCGCGGCGTGCGCAACCTGTTTGAAACCATCATTGCCCGCCAGGCCGACCGCCTGGGCGAAACCGAGGGCGAGATCACCCGCGACATGCTGATGGAGCTCACCGTGGCCGACGTGACCGGCGTGCGGGAGGAGCCGAAGGCGGAGGAAGAGAAGAACGAGGAGAACGGGGAGAACGCGCTTTCCTGATAGTTTTCTTCATTACCGTTTCTGACATGTAAACAGAAATGGGCATGAGGAGACGTTCGAGGTCTCCGCGGCCTCGAGCGCTGCGCGATTCTCGGCCTGCTGCGCATGCCGACCCCAGACTTGCGAGCGCTATAAACCAAACTTCGATGCAACCCCTGCTCCAGAAATGACGGCTTTAGCCGTCAATAACGCGCAGCGTTATAGCCGCATAAACAAAAGTCCCAGCTTGAGTTTGCTCAAAGCTGGGATCTTTTGTGTTGCGGCGTATTTATGGAGCGCTTGACAAGGCAAGCCTATTCAATCGTCTGGCGGAAGTTGTTTGAAAGTGCAACCAAGCCGGTTCGCCAGGATGGGTCCAGGGTATGAAATACCCTGGCGCGGGTTTGGGCGCGCGGAGCGCCCAACGTTCCCCCTTGCCAATTCCCCTTTCAACCAGGCATCCGCATCACTTCTTGGCGCGGTACTTTCTCATATCCAGGATGCAGGCCACCAGGATGACCGCGCCCTTGATGATGTAGGTCACGTTGCCGCTGATGCCAAGGAAGGTCATGCTGCTCATGATCAGCTGCATCATGAACACGCCCAGGATAACGCCGCTGATCTTGCCGGTGCCGCCCACGAAGCTGACGCCGCCGATAACCACGGCAGAGATGGCGTCGCTTTCATAGTTGAGGCCCAGGGACGGGCTGCTGGTGCCGATGCGCGCGCCTTCGATGAAGCCGGTGTAGCCGTACAGCGCGCCGGCCATCATGAACACGCACATGATGGTGAGCAGCACGTTGACGCCGGACACGCGGGCGGCCTCCTCGTTGGAGCCCACGGCAAACATGTTTTTGCCAAATGTGGTTTTATTCCACACCAGCCACATGAGGGCCACCAGGATGATGGCCAAGAGCACATAGACGGGCACGGCGGTGGTGCCGATTTTAAACAGGGGCTTGGTGACGAAGCTGGTGGTGTAGCTGGGGTCCAGGCTGGAGATCTGCTTGCTGTTGGACACCGTCAGGTACACGCCGTAGGTGATCAGCTGGGTGGCCAGGGTGACGATGAAGGGGTGCAGCTTGAACTTGCCCATGCAGAAGCCGTTGAGGCAGCCCACGCAGGCGCCCACAGCCATGACCACCAGGATCACGAAGGGCACAAACCAGGGGCTGCCACCCTCCAGGAAGCGGTTGGCCACGCCGGCCTTTTGCAGCAGGATGGCGGAGATGAAGGCGGTCAGGCCCGCCACGCGGCCGCCGGACAGGTCGGTGCCGGCCAGGATGATGCACCCGGCCACGCCCAAAGCCATGGGCAGACGGGCGGCGGTGAGGTTGACGATGTTCATCAGCGAGGCCACGCCGAAGAACTGGGGCCGCTGGATTTCAACATAGATGGCCATCAGGATGATGATCAGGATCATGGCGTGATCCAGGATCCAGTTGACAATATTGACAGGCTGCTTTGCCTGTGCTTTCGTTTGAGACATGGTGCCGTCCCCCTTACACATATTTGGCAGCCAGGGTCATGATCTCTTCCTGACTGGTGTTGTCCGCGTCCACTTCGCCGGCCAGGCGTCCGCCGCTCATCACCAGGATGCGGCTGCACACGCCCAGGAGCTCCGGCATTTCCGAGGATACCATGATGACGGATTTGCCTTCCTTGGCCAGGTTTTGGATCAGCTGATAGATCTCGTACTTTGCGCCCACGTCGATGCCGCGGGTGGGCTCGTCCAGCAGCAGAATGTCCGGGCTGGTCAGTATCCAGCGGCCAAAGATGACCTTCTGCTGGTTGCCGCCGGACAGGGAGCGGATCTGGGTCTTCTGGCTGGGCGTTTTGATGCTCATGGCGCGGATCATGTCGTCCGTGCCCTTGGCCATCTGCTTATCCTGCAGGAAGATGAATTTGAGGTAGTTTTTCAGGCTGGCGACCACCGTGTTTTCCCGGATGTTGAGAATGCCGAAAATGCCGGTGGCGCGGCGCTCCTCCGTCACCAGGGCGAAGCCGTTGCGGATGGACTCCTTGGGGGTGCGGTTGTAGATCTCCTGCCCGTTTTTAAAGAGCTTGCCGCTCTTGCGGGTGGCCGCGCCGAAGATGTTTTCCAATAGCTCCGTGCGGCCCGAGGCGTCCAGACCGGCCACGCCCAGGATCTCGCCTTTCTTGAGGCTGAAGCTCACGTCGCTCAGCTGGGAATACTGGGCGGTGATGTGCTCCACCCGCAGGATGTCCTCGTCCGAGGCGGTGCTCAGCTTGGGCGGGAACTGGTTGGTCATCTCGCGGCCCACCATCAGGCGGATGATCTCGGCCTTGGTGAGCTCGGCGGCGGGCTTGGTGGCGATGTACTGGCCGTCGCGCATGATGGTCACTTCATCGCTGATGCGCAGGATCTCGTCCATCTTGTGGCTGATGTAGATGATGCCGCAGCCCCGGTCCCGCAGCATGTTGATGATGCGGAACAGGTGCTCCACCTCCTGCTCGGTGAGGGAGGAGGTGGGCTCGTCCAGCACGATGACCTTGGAATTGAAGGACACGGCCTTGGCGATCTCCACCATCTGGCGCTGGCTGACGGGCATCTTGCTCATCACCATCTTGGGGTCCACGTGCACGTCCAACTCGTTGAACACGCGCATGGTGTCGGCGTACATCTGCTTTTCGCTGACCAGGGGCAGCCCCTTCATGCGGGGATAGCGGCCCAGCCAGATGTTGTCCATGACGTTGCGCTTGAGGGCCTGATTCAGCTCCTGGTGCACCATGGCCACGCCGTTGTCCAGCGCCTCCCGGGAGGACTTGAAGTTGACTTCCTTCCCCTCCAGGTAGATGTGGCCGGCGTCCTTGCTGTAGATGCCGAACAGGCACTTCATCAGCGTGGATTTGCCCGCGCCGTTTTCGCCCATCAGGGCGTGCACGGTGCCGGCCCGCAGCGTCAGCTGCGCATTGTCCAGGGCCTTGACACCGGGAAAGGTTTTGTCAATGCCTTCCATGCGCAGCAGTACAGTTTGTTTGTCCATGCTGTGCAGCTCCTTTTTCTTGTGATCCAATGTGAGCGCGGAGAAAGACTCGTGCGCTCCCTCCGCACATACAGGAAAACCGGCTCGCGCCCAAAGGACGCGGGCCGGAATTTTCTTTGCGATTACTCGCCGGTGTAGGGAGCATAGGGGATCTGCACGAACCAATCGTCCACGATGACGACCTTCTCGTCCAGACCGTCGAACTTGGGATTGCCGGCGATCAGGTTGGCGGCGATCTGCGCGGTGGCTTCAGCCATACCCACGGCATCCTGCAGCACGGTACCGGTCATGCGGCCTTCCTTGATCAGCTCCTTGGCGGCGTCCACGGCGTCCACGCCGAACACGGGGATAACCTTGGCGTCGGCGTCACCGGTGTTGTAGCCGGCCTGGGCCAGGGCGTTGATGGCGCCGATGGCCATGTCGTCGTTGTTGCAGATGATCAGCTCGACCATGTTGCCGTTGGCCTCGTTGTACTGGGCCAGGATGGTCTGCAGATACTCGAAGGAAGCCACGTTGGACCAGGTGCCGTTCAGGTCAACCAGGTACTTGTTGGTGTTGGCGTCGTCATAGAACTTGATGGCGGGCTTGCCAGCGGCGGCCAGCACTTCGTCGGCCACTTCCTGGGCATACTTGGTGCGGGCGATGGCTTCCTGGTTGGCTTCGTCGCCCTTGAACATGACGTAGCTGATGATGCCGTCGCCGTTCAGGTCAACAGCGTCGTAGTTGGCAACCAGGTATTCGCCGATCATCTGGCCTTCCAGCTTGCCGGCGTCCTCGAAGTTGGTGCCCACGAAGGCGGTCTTTTCATAGCCCAGGAACAGCTCGGCAGCCTCGGCGTCATCGGTGGAGACGGCGCGGTTGAAGAACACGGCGGGCTTGTCCTGCGCGCGGGCAGCGTCCATCAGGTTCTGGGCGGTGCCGATGGCGCCGGAGTCAACCAGGTTGATCAGCAGGGCGTCGGTGCCGGTGACCAGAGCGGTGTTGATGTCGTCGATCTGGGTCTGCTGCACGCCGTTGCTGTCTTTGTCGGTCACGGCGATGCCGCGGGCTTCGAAGGCAGCGTCCAGGGCGGTGCGCACGGAGGTCAGATACACGTCACCAAAGGTGTACCAGGACACGAAGGCGGAACCTTCGGCCATGGCGCCGGTCAGGCTCAGGGCCATGATGGCGACCAGCAGCAGAGCGAGAAACTTTTTCATGGGAATCAGTCTCCTTTTCAGTTTTTTATCCTTATGCGGCATTGCCGCAAAAGACCGATTGAAATGATGTCGGAATCTATCAGGAAGCAATCCGCTTTGGCAAGCGGATTTTGTGAAAAACATATGAATAAATCCGGATTTTTTTGTCTTAATGCGAAGGAAGCTCCCGGTTTTGCGTTTTTTTGTTTTCGCAGTCCGCGCTTGTGTGCTATAATCATACAACCAAAGGAGAAGGAGATCGCCATGCCCACCATTCGAGAAGCCCTGCGCCGGGCCGCCGCGCGGCTGGAAGCCGCAGGCGTGCCCGAGGCGCCAAACGATGCGGCGCTGCTTTTGTCCCACGTGACGGGGGAGCCGCCTCTGAACCTGCGGGCGGACGGCGGCCGGCCCCTGGGCCTGGAGGCCGCGGCGGCCTTCGACGCGCTGGTGGCCCGGCGGGAAACCCGGGAGCCGCTGCAATACATCCTGGGGGAAGCGCCCTTCATGGGCCTGACGCTGGGAACCGCCCCCGGCGTGCTGATCCCCCGGTTTGACACCGAGGCGCTGTGCCAGCAGGCGCTGGCTCGCATGACGGGCCGGGAACGGGTGTTGGATCTGTGCACCGGCACGGGGGCGCTGGCGGTGGCCATCGGCCATCGGTTTCCCGGGGCACGGGTCTTTGCCGGGGACATCAGCCCCCAGGCGATCAGCCTGGCCCGGGAGAACGCCGCCCGCTGCGGGGTTTCCCTGGACGCGCGGCTGGGGGATCTGTTTGCGCCCTTCGCGGGCGAAACCTTCGATGTGATCGTCAGCAATCCGCCCTACATCCCCACCGGCGACCTGGCAGGATTGCAGGCGGAAGTCAAAAAAGAGCCCGCCCTGGCCCTGGACGGCGGCCCGGACGGATTGGCCCTCTATCGCCGCATCGCCGCGGAAGCCCCCGCCCATCTGGCGCACGGCGGATGGCTGCTGCTGGAGATCGGCAGCGATCAGGCGGCGGAGGTCGGCGGCCTGCTGGCGGCGGACTTTGAACAAATCAGCGTATATGCCGACCTAAACGGCCTTGACCGCGTGGTGGCAGGGAGGAAAAAATGAGCTACGTCAGCGAAATTCGCAAGAAAATCGGCCATGATCCCCTGATGATCGTGGGGGCCAGCGTTATCGTCACCGATGAAGCGGGGCGCGTGCTGCTGCAGCACCGGGCGGACAACGGCCTGTGGGGCTACCACGGCGGCTGCGTGGAGCTGGGCGAAAACACCGAGGCCGCCGCCCGGCGGGAATTGCTGGAGGAAACCGGCCTGACCGCGGGCAAAATGACCCTTTTCGGCGTGTTCAGCGGCCCCGAAATGCGCTATACCTACCCCAACCGTGACCAGGCCAGCGTGGTGGACGTGGTGTATCTGTGCAGCGATTATTCCGGCGAAATCCGCCCGCAGCCCGAGGAGGTCACGGAGCTGCGCTGGTTCGCCCCGGCAGCTATCCCCGCCGACGATCAGCTGTCTCCGCCCAATATCCCGGCGCTGCGGAGGTGGCAGGAGGGCGCCCGCACATGACCCAGCGGGCATTTGGGGAGGAATGCGGCAGGCTTTCACATGGCCGATGTTTGGACCACCGGCTATCCGGACGGGCTGTTTGACACCGTTGTTTGCCGGAACGTTCTGGATCACCGATCTCCAGGGCCGCGGCGCGGAAATTTGGGATGCGTCCAAAGACGGATATACTGCCTTGATCAAAAGGAGCGGCGATGCATAAAGGCTCGTGCGATTTCAAAATCCCGGTTGCCCCCCGGCCCAAATCATGCTATAATAGAATCACCAAATTGCAAAAGGAGTGGATTCCCATGGCTAAAGTATTGGTAGAAACTTCCGCGCGTCATGTGCATGTATCTGAACAGGATCTGGAGACCCTCTTCGGCAAGGGCTACCAGCTGACCAAAAAGAAGGACCTGAGCCAGCCCGGCCAGTATGCCTGCGCCGAGCGCGTGGACGTGGTGGGCGAAAAGAAGACCCTCTCCGGCGTCAGCATTCTGGGCCCCTGCCGCAAGGAAACTCAGGTGGAGCTGAGCCTCACCGATGCCCGCAGCATCGGCGTCAAGGCCCCCATCCGCGAGAGCGGCGATCTGGAAGGCAGCGGCTGCTGCAAGCTGGTGGGCCCCGCGGGCGAAGTGGTGCTGGAGAAGGGCGTCATCGCCGCCAAGCGCCATATCCATATGACCCCCGCCGACGCCGAGGAATTCGGCTGCAAGGATAAGGACGTGGTTTCCGTCAAGATCGACAGCGAAGGCCGCAGCCTGGTCTTTGGCGACGTGGTGGTGCGCGTCAGCCCCAGCTACGCCCTGGCCATGCACATCGACACCGACGAGAGCAACGCGGGCTGCGTGGCTCCCGGCACCTATGGCGAAGTGATCAAGTAATTTTAAAATAGCTGCCTCCCGCGAAAGCGGGAGGCAGTTTTTTTGTTGCAAGCCTTTTCAATTGTTCTCTGTTGAGAAAATCGACAAACAGAAATTTGATAGTGTTGCGCTTAGATCCTTCGACTCCGCTTACGCTGCGCTCAGGATGACATTGAAAGGTGTATTACTTCTTGTTTAGTAGCTTAATTTGCTGCAAAAAAGCCAACAACCAAGAAAAAAACAACCCATCGTTGTCATCCTGAGCGGAGCGTAAGCGAAGTCGAAG
>CACWUV010000112.1 GCA_902764185.1 uncultured Eubacteriales bacterium | reverse complement strand
AAGGCCCGCTTGGGCCTCTGGACTCCATTCAGGCGAACCAGCTTGAATGCACTTTCGAGCAATTTCCGCCAGACGATTGAATAGGCTTGACTTGTCAAGTGCTCCAGAAATACGCCGCAACACAAAAAGATCCCAGCTTTGAGCAAGCTCAAGCTGGGACTTTTGCTTATGCGGCTATAACGCTGCGCGTTATTGACGGCTAAAGCCGTCATTTCCGGAGCAGGTATTGCAAGAAAGTTTGGTTTTTAACGTACGCAAGCCTGTTCGCCCACTGGGATGCAAGGGATGAAATCCCTTGCCGCAGGATTATAAGGGGCTTTCAGCGGAAAGCGGGCCGGCAGGCCCCGGATCGCGTAGCCCTCATCGTAACCCCGTCAAATTTCTGTTTGTGTATGTTTTCAATCAGGATTTAGTATTAATCCTTTTCCGCCGCCTTGGCCGCGATCTTGTAGCTGTTGGCGATGAACCGGCTCAGCTCTTCCTTTTCCAGGGGACGGCTGCTCATGCGGGCGATGTCGAAATACTGCCGGGCCAGGAGCTTGCGCAGCTCCTCGTCCTCCAGGGCGGCCAGATCCCGGATGGCGGCGCAGGCGCTGTTCAGCACCACCTCGGGCTTTTCGGGCAGGCTGAAGCCCTGGTTATACAGGGCGGCCATCTCGCGGTAGCGGCGCATCTGCTCGTCCTCCAGCAGCATCAGGGGCAGGTCGTGATCCTTGAGCGCCTGGGCCTTGACGGTCAGGTTTTCGTCGCCCACGGCGTCCCGGAACAGCTTGGTCAAATCCTCCACCGGCAGATCGGCCGCTTCGGCCTCGCTATCGGTCAGGCCGTCGGCGTCGGCGTCCACCCGGGCAAAGGTGATCACGTTTTCACCGGCGCTTTGCAGCTCCAGATGCTGCATGAAGCTGATATCGATGACGGAATCCAGCACCGCAACGTCGATGCCCCGGTCGGTGTAGAGCTTCACGCTGGCGGCCTGACGGGCGGGATCGGTGGTGTAATAGATCTTCTTGTCGGTCTTGCCTTCGTTGCGGGCCTTGTATTCGTCCAGGGTGTAATATTCGCCCGCCGTGGTCTTGAGCAGCAGGCTGCCCTTGACGGCCTCATAGAATTTTTCATCCCGCAGGCAGCCGTACTTGACGAAGGGATGAATGTCATCCCAATAGGTCTGATAGGTTTCCCGCTCGGTGTTCATCAGGGCGTTCAGCTTGTCCGCCACCTTCTTGGTGATGTGGGCGGAGAGCTTCTTCACATAGCCGTCGTTTTGCAGGAAGCTGCGGCTGACGTTCAGGGGCAGATCGGGGCAATCCAGCACGCCGCGGAGCAGCAGCAGGAATTCGGGAATGATCTCCTTGATGTTGTCGGCCACGAACACCTGACGGTTGAACAGCTTGATTTCGCCTTCCTGGCCGCCAAAGTCCTTGCGGATGCGGGGAAAGTACAGGATACCCTTGAGGTTGAAGGGGTAATCCACGTTCAGGTGAATCCAGAACAGGGGCTCTTCAAAGGTGTTGAACAGCTTGTGATAGCAGTCCTTGTATTCCTGCTCGGTGCAGTCCTTGGGAGCCTTGAGCCACAGGGGATGGGTGTCGTTCAGGGGTTCGGGCTTCTTGGGCTCTTCGCCTTCCTTGGGCTCCTCGGGCTTTTCATTCGCGTCCACCAGATAGATGGGCACGGCCATGTAGCCGCAATAGCGGCTGAGCACCTCGCGCACCCGGTAGGTATCCAGGAATTCCTTTTCCTCCTCGGTGATGTGCAGGGTGATGGTGGTGCCGCGCTGGGTGCGGCTGCCTGCGCTCATGGCGAACTCCATGCCGTCCTCGCTCTCCCAGCGCACAGGCGCGGCGCCGTCCTGGAAGCTGAGGGTGTCGATGGTCACTTTGTCGGCGGGCATGAAGGCGCTGTAAAAGCCCAGGCCGAAATGGCCGATGATGCCGCCTTCGGCGTCGCCCTGGTACTTTTTGAGGAATTCCTCGGCGCTGGAGAAGGCCACCTGGTTGATGTACTTGTCCACTTCCTCGGCGGTCATGCCGATGCCGTTGTCCTCAAAGCGCAACTCCTTGTTCTCCTTGTCCACGGTGACGGTGACGCGCAGATCTTCGTCGGTGCCGCCCGCCGCCATGCGGTATTTGGTCACGGCGTCGCAGCCGTTGGCCACCAGCTCGCGGATAAAAATATCCTTATCGGAATACAGCCAGCGCTTGATCACCGGCATGATGTTTTGCGCATGGATGGAAATATTGCCCTTTTTGATTTCAGACATGGCTGAATTGCCTCCTTGATTTCGGTTTGTTAGCACTCAACACAAACGAGTGCTAACAACAATACCAGTATAGTATCATTCCCCGGTTTTGTCAAGGGCAATCCTGCCTTTTGAACAAAAAAGTCCTGCCTTTTGAACAAAAAAGTAACAGCCTTCCGCATCTCCACATAGCATGAAGCGTGGGGAGCCTTCCCCAACATAACAGGATGTGAGCAAAATGAAGCGCGGTGAAATCTACCGCGCAGATCTGGATCCCGTGCTGGGCTCGGAGCAGGGCGGCGTGCGGCCCGTCCTCATCGTGCAAAACGACCTGGGCAACCAGTCCAGCCCCACGGTGATCGTGGCGCCCCTGACCTCCCGTCGAAAGCGCCTGCGCCAGCCCACCCATGTGCTGGTGCTGCCGCCGGAAGGCGGCCTCCGTCAGCCCTCACAGGTGCTCTGCGAGCAGGTGCGCACCCTGGAAAAAAGCCGCCTGACGGACTATCTGGGCGAGCTCACGGCGGATACCCTGCGCCGCGTGGACATCGCGCTGCAACGGGCCCTGGGCACTGCGCGGTAATTGTATATAAAAAAGGCCCCGTGCTGGCTGGCGCGGGGCTTTGATTGGTTTGGGCTGAAATTGATGAACAGAAATTTGACGAGATTTGATATAGATAATATAAGATCCTTCGACTTCGCTTACGCTCCGCTCAGGATGACATGATTGGGTTGTTTTTCCTTGTTTGTTGGCTTTTTTGCAGCAAATCAAGTCACTAAACAAAAGAAAATGCACCTTACATTGTCATCCTGAGCGGAGCGCAGCGAAGTCGAAGGATCTATTTATTATAACACTAACAAATTTCTGTTTGTCAACCTCCAACCCCATTAAACCATGCCCGTTCGTCAAAGCCCTTTTTCCTGGGCATTTTCGGCTCCTCTTCCGCCACGCCTACGGGCAGAAAGCACACCAGCTCATAGCCGTCCGGCACGCCCAGAATATGCGCCATCTGGTCGCCGATGCGATCCTCGTCGGTGATGTGCCCTTCATACCAGCAGCTTTGATAGCCCAGGGCCACGATGGCCAGCAGCATGTTCTGGATGGCGGCGGCGTAATCCTGGGTGGCGAAGCAGCGGTCGCGGTAGGCGGCGATGCGCTGGGTCAGCACGCAGATCATGGCCGGGGCGGTTTCGCCCGCGGGCGGCTGGATGACGGCATGCAGTTTTTTCAGCAATGCAGGATCATCCACGGCGATGAGGCTCACGGTCTGCTTGTTGCAGCCCGAGGGCGCGGCCAGGCCGGCTTCCATGATGCGCCGCAAATCCTCCCGGGGGACGGGCAGGTCCTTGTATTTGCCGCGATAGCTGCGGCGCTCAAAAATGGCTTGCAATGCATCCATAATCGTCACCTCCATGCCTCCAGCATAGCACAAAAACCCCTTGCCATCAATACGCGGGTCAGCGCTTTTCGCTGCACAGGCTTTCTTTTCCACCGGATTTGTGGTACAATTATCCTGCGGTATTCTCCGCAAATATAATGAAACGGACAATATGCATGAACAGCCGAGATGTGAGCGAGATCCGCCGTCGCCTGACGCCGGACAACAACAACCTGACCTGTATCCGGGGCTGCTATGTCAGCAGCAAAAAAGAGATCGTATCCCTGTTCCGCCTGCCGCCGGTATCTCTGCCGCCGGAGGAATGCGACAAATATCTTTCCCTGTTCAAAAAGGTGCTTTCCGGCGTGCCGGATAAGAACCTGGTGGAGATCGCCTTTGCCAACGAGGCCGTGGGCGTCAGCGACGAGCACAAGCTGCTCACCGCGCTCAAGGACAGCGCGCTGGAGGACGACGACATGGCCCAGGTGTTCTTTCAGCGGGTCATTGACGGCCTGCAGACAGAGGACGCCTGCCTGATCCTGCTGGCCCACGACGCCTATGACATTCCCTTCCGCAACAAGAACGGGGAGCGGGAGGACGAGATCAGCAGCGAGATGTTCCGCTATATCCTGTGCGCCGTGTGCCCGGTGAAACTCAGCAAGGCCGCGCTGGCCTACAGCGCGGGGGACAACCTGTTCCACCCCGAGGAGCCCAACTGGATCGTGGGCGCGCCGGAGCTGGGCTTCATGTTCCCGGCCTTTGAGGAGCGGGCGGCCAATATCTACAGCGCCTTGTGCTACACCAAGGACATCGCCGAAAGCCACGAGGGCTTCGTGAATACGGTGTTCGGCTCCACGCCGCCCATGCCCGCCGCCGAGCAGAAGGAAGCCTTCAAGGAGATATTGCAGGATACCCTGGCGGAGGAATGCAGTCTGGAGGTGGTGCAGAGCGTGCACGATCATCTGTGCGAGCAGATCGCCGAGCAGAAGCACGACAAGGAAGCCCCGCCCGTCAAGGTGTCCGCGCCCCAGATCCGGCAGGCGCTGGAGGTCTGCGGCGTGCCGGAGGAAAAGGTGGCGGCCTTTGAGCAGCGCTACCAGGAGCAGTTTGGCAGCGGCATGGACGTCAGCGCCGTCAACGTGGTGGACACCCGGCAGTTCGAGGTGCGCACCCCCAACGTGGTCATCAAGGTGGACCCCGAGCACAGCGACCTGGTGGAAACCCGGGTGATCAACGGCAGCAAATACATCCTGATCCGCGCCGACGAGGGTGTGGAGGTCAACGGCGTCAACGTCAGCATCATGCCGATGTAAAGGAGAAAACGATGATTGCACTTTATCCGCCCATGGGCTGGAACAGCTGGGATTGCTACGGCGCGGCGGTGACGGAGGATACCGTGCGGGCCAACGCGGACTACATGGCGAAAAAACTGAAAAAATGCGGCTGGGAGTACGTGGTGGTGGACATCCAGTGGTATCAGCCCACCGCCAGCAACCATGCCTACGAGCCCTTTTCCCGCCTGTGCATGGATGCATACGGCCGCCTGCAGCCTGCGGAAAACCGCTTCCCCAGCGCCGCGAATGGTCAGGGCTTTGGCCCTCTGGCGGATTATGTGCATTCCCTGGGGCTTCGGTTTGGCATCCACATCATGCGCGGCCTGCCCCGCATGGCGGCCCATGAGCGCCTGCCCATCGCGGACAGCGATTACCGCTGCGATCAGGCCGCCGATCCCAATTCCGTGTGCGCATGGAACCCGGATATGTATGGCTTGAAGGCCGATCTGCCCGCCGCGCAGGCGTACTATGACAGCATTTTCCGCCTCTATGCCGCCTGGGGCGTGGACTATGTGAAGTGCGACGATATCGCCCGGGAGTATCCCCGCTGCCAAAGGGAGATCGAGATCATCTCCGCCGCCTGCCGGCATTGCGGCCGGGATATGGTGCTCAGCCTGTCGCCCAGTCCCGCGCCGCTGGAGCACGCGGAGCACCTGAAAAAATACGCCAACCTGTGGCGCATCACCGACGACTTCTGGGACGAATGGCGGCTGCTGGCGGCCATGTTCGAGCGGGCGGAAAAATGGTGCCTCCACGCCGGTCCCGGCCATTGGCCGGATGCGGACATGCTGCCCGTGGGCGCGCTGCGCCAGTGCTGTGAAAAGGGCGATTGGACCCACTTCACCCAGGCCGAGCAGCGCACCATGATGACCCTGTGGTGCATGCTGCGCTCTCCGCTGATGATCGGCGGCGATCTGCCCAAGAATGACGCGTTCACCCTGGCGCTGCTCACCAATCAGGCCGTGCTGGACATCGAAAAGACCTCCTGGTGCGCCCATCCGCTGTACACCACGGCGGAGGAGTGCGCCTGGATTGCGCCGCGCAAGGACGGCCGGGGCGCATATGCCGCCGCCTTCAACCTGTCCGACGCGCCCCGGCAAATTCGCCTGGCGGTGGAGGTTCCCTTCACAAAGGCCACCGAGCTCTGGACGGGCCGGGAGCAGGCCGATTTGACAGCCGTCCTGCCGCCCCATGACACCGCGCTGTGGAGGATTGAATAAATGGAGGAGCTTCGCGCGACCATTTCCGAAACCCTGTTCCGCAATGAGGAGAACGGCTACACCGTGCTCAATTGCCGGGCGGGTCGGGAGAGCGTCACCGTGGTGGGCATCATGCCCGAGGTGGCCGCCGGGGAGCAGGCGGTGTTCCAGGGGGACTGGATGACCCATCCTCAGTACGGCAAGCAGTTCAAGGCCGTCCAGTGCGAGATCCAGACGCCCTCCACCCTGCTTGGCATCGAGCGCTATCTGGGCAGCGGGCTCATCCGCGGCATCGGTCCTGCCACCGCCCGGCTCATCGTGCAGGAGTTTGGCAAATCCGCCCTGGACGTCATCAGCGAGCATCCCGAGCGCCTGACGGAGATCGCGGGCATCGGCAAAAAGCGGGCGGGGCAAATTGCCCAAAGCTTCCAGGAGCAATACGCCACCCGGCAGGTGATGGTCTTTTTGCAGACCTACGGCGTGTCGCCCAGCCTGGCGGTGAAGATCAGCAAGGTCTACGGCAACCGCGCCCAGGAGATCATTCGCCAGAATCCCTACCGCATGGTGGAGGACATCGAGGGCGTGGGCTTCCTGACGGCGGACCGCATCGCCCTGAATATGGGCATGGCGCCGGACAGCCCGGAGCGCATCAGCGCGGGGCTGATTTACGCCTTGCAGGACGCCGCGGTTTCTGCGGGTCATACCTTCCTGCCCATGGAGGAGCTTTTGCAGACCGCCGGACGGCTTTTGCGGGTGCCGGCGGACCAATTGCAAAACCATCTGACCGCGCTGCTGCTCAATCGCAAGCTGCGCAGCCATGTGGTGGAGGATATGCAGGCCGTGTTCCTGCCCCAGATGTGGCAGGCGGAGGCGGAGATCGCCCGCCGCCTCATGGAATTGCAGGCCGCCGCCCAGACGGTCATGGGCAGCACCGTCACCGCCCAGATCAGGGCCTTTGAAAAAAACAACGGCATCCACTTTTCCGACACCCAGAAAAAAGCCATTTCCATGGCCGTGCAGCAGGGTTTGCTGGTGATCACCGGCGGTCCCGGCACGGGCAAAACCACCATCATCAACTGCATTCTGTCCCTCTTGGACACCGAAAGCGTGCTTTTGGCCGCGCCCACAGGCCGCGCCGCCAAGCGCATGAGCGAGGCCACCGGCCAGGAGGCCGCCACCTTGCACCGGCTGCTGGAATATGGCGGCGAGGACGGCAGCTTCACCCGGAACGAGGAAAACCCGCTGGACTGCACCTGCCTGATCGTGGACGAAATGAGCATGGTGGATGTGTTTCTCATGCGGGCCTTCCTGCGGGCGGTGCCCCAGGGCACCCGGCTCATCCTGGTGGGGGACGCGGATCAGCTTCCCTCCGTGGGCGCGGGCAACGTGCTGGGGGATATTCTCAAAAGCGGCGCCGTGCCCTCCATCCGCCTGACGGAGATCTTCCGCCAGGCCGAAACCAGCCTCATCGTGCGCAACGCCCACGCCATCAACCGGGGCGATATGCCCATCCTCAATCAAAAGGGCGGCAACTTCTTCTTTGAGCGCAAGCTGCTGGCCGAGGACGCGGCCCGCACCATCGTGGACCTGTGCAGCACCCGCCTGCCCAAGTTTTTAAAGTCCTTTGAGCCCATGCGGGATATCCAGGTGCTCTCGCCCACCAAAAAGGGCGAATGCGGCGTGTTTGCCCTGAACGCCCAGCTGCAAGCCGCTCTCAATCCCCCCGCCCGGGGCAAAAACGAGCTGGCCTACGGCGATAAGGTGTTCCGTGAGGGTGACAAAGTGATGCACATCAAAAACAACTATCAGCTGGAATGGCAGGATGGCAAGGGCGGCGAAGGCCAGGGCGTGTTCAACGGCGATATGGGCACGGTGCTCAGCGTGGACGCCGAGGACAAGGAGCTGACGGTGCTCTTTGACGACGGCCGCACCGCCGATTATGATTACGCCATGCTGGAGGAATTGGAATTGGCCTGC
>CACWUV010000111.1 GCA_902764185.1 uncultured Eubacteriales bacterium | reverse complement strand
CCGACGCGATGCGGCAGTTTTCCGTCACCTGGCTCATGTCGTTCATGCCGCTGAGCACCACCGTGACCTCGGGGTGATCCCAGATCCAGCGCAGGGCCCAATCCACCGGCGAGCGCTGGGGCTGCGCCGTATCGAAAATGTGCTGGGTCTCCCTGGAAAAGCCGCCCGCCAGCTTGCCGCCCCGCAAGGGCTCCATGATAATGACGGGCAGCCCCTTTGCGTGGGCGTAGCGCAGGCCCTCGATGCCCGCCTGGCTGTATTCGTCCATATAGTTGAACTGGATCTGGCAGAACTCCCAGTCGTAGGCGTCCACCAGCTCCTTAAACTGCCGGGTGCCGCCATGGAAGGAAAAGCCGATGTTGCGAATGGCCCCGCTCTTCTTTTTGTCGTCGATCCACTCCCGGATGCCCAGGGCGCACAGCCGCTGCCAGCTGGCGGCGTCGTTGAGCATGTGCATCAGATAATAATCCACATGGTCGGTTTGCAGCCGATCCAATTCCTCCTGGAAAAATTTTTCGGCGTCCGCAAGCTTGTTTACCCGGTATTGGGGCAGCTTGGTGGCGATATACAGCCGATCCCGGCACTGATAATGCTGAATGAATTTGCCCAGGCACGCCTCGCTGCCCGGATAAATATAAGCGGTATCAAAATAATTGACGCCGTTTTCCAGCGCCGCGGCCATTTCGCGCTCGGCCTTCTCCTGGTCGATGGCGCCGCCGCGCTTGGTGAAGCGCATGCAGCCGTAGCCCAGCACGGACAGGCTTTCGCCGTTTTTCGGGTTGACCCTGAATTGCATAATGCAGCCTCCAATGGATGAATAAGCGTATTATAATCCACCGCATCCAAAATGACAAGAGCTGGCGGATTTTCCCGGAGGCGGGCCGCTTGACGTGAAAAAATCCCCGCTGTATAATGAAAAAGCGAAAAAATTTTTTTATTTCGCATGCAACAAAACGGAAGGATGCTTCGTTATTATGAGTGAAGTGAGGCAGCAGGCAGGCGGCGCGATGACGGAGGAGGAATTCTCCGCCTGGTTTGACGCGCTGTACACCCGCTATGCCACCGACGTGATCCGCGTGAGCTATTTTTATCTGGGCGACCGCGGCAAGGCCGAGGACGTGTGTCACGACGCCTTTGTCAGCCTCTTCGTCAACCGGCCCGAATTGGCGCCGGGCAGCGAAAAGGCCTGGCTGCTCAAGGTGGCCCTGAACCGATGCCGCGATATCTGGCGCTCCGCCTGGGTGCGGCGAGTGATCTCCGGCAGTCCGGTCTTCGAGATGATCCCCGGCCCGGACACCATCAATCAGCGCATGGAAAAGCAGGAGATATTGACCGCGGTCAACAGCCTGCCGCCGGATTTCCGCGAGATCTTTATCCTGCATTACTACCAGGGCTACAACATCAGCGAGATCGCGCGCATCACCGGGGTGCCCGAGGGCACGGTGTCCAGCCGCCTGGCCCGGGGCCGCAAAAAGCTGGAAAAAATATTGGGTGAAGGAAGTGAGCAAGCGTGAAGCGATTGGAAAATCTCCCCGAAGCGGCGGATGAACTGCTGGGCGGTCTTCACGCTTCCCAGGCGTTAAAGAACGACATCATTCGGGACGGGCAGCGCATCCGCGAGAGCGGCAAGCCCCTGCCCCGGCGCAGCGCGGGCGCGCAATTTCTGCGCACAGCCGCCGCCATGACCTGCCTTGTGGCCTTTGTGGTGGGCTTGCTGGTGGGCATCCCCAGCATGATCGCCAAGCCCGTGAACGGCAATCAGGCGCTGATCGACACCCAGACCGGCGGCGCGCTGCCACAGGGCGGCCAGGCCGTGGCGCTGGATATGCATCAGGGCAGCGTGGTCATCTCCCAGCGCTCCTCCCCCAGCTATCGCGGGGTGTGGGAAGCGGCCAACGGAGCCAATTTTCCGCTGATTTGTGTGAACGGCCGCTATTACCGTATGATGAGCGCGCCCTCCGCTTTGAGCCGTGATCTGCTGGGCGGCAGCCTGGGCACGGTGGACACCTACACCAGCGAACCCGCCCTGGCCAACGGCGGCATCATCAGCAATATCGCCCAGCAGGGTGAAACGGTATATGCCGTGTCCGGTATGGGCAGCGCTGCCGTGGCCGCCCAGGTGAACGGCGCGCTGCGGGTGTTCCAGCGGGTGTCCTACGGCAACAGCGGCCCATCCGGCGAAAGCCTGGCGGACACGCTGGGCGGCAGCCCTGTGACGGCCTTGGAGCTTACGGGCGTGGGCACCGTCACCGATCCCGCCGAGGCCCAGCAGCTGATGGGCATCCTGCTGCAGAACGCCAGCCTGACCCGCTCCAGCGCCAGCGAAACCGGCAGCTCCCTGCTGATTGGGCTGCAAAACGGCCTGGTGCTGCAAATGAGCGTGCGGGACGAGAGCCTGATGGCCTGCGGCACCTGGAGCTGCCCGGCGTTCTTCGAGGCGTTCGAGGCGGCGGTACAGTAAAACCGCAATAAAAGGAACCGTTTTTTCCCGAAATCCGGGAAAAAAGCGGTTCTTTTTTCTTGCATTCGCGTGCAAGTGGTGCTATAATAATATACTGCGTGTGAATGTGCATATGCACGCGCACGCTGATTGAACGCAATTTGCGCAGGAGGGTCCCAAATGTCTTACACCGTGGAAAAGATCGCAAGCAATAAGGTAAAGTTCACCTTCGTGGAGAGCGCCGAGGCCTTTGATGCCGCTATGCATCAGTCCTATCTGAAGAACCGCAGCAAGATCAACGTGCCTGGCTTCCGCAAGGGAAAGGCCCCGCGCAAGCTGATCGAGAATATGTACGGCGAAGCCGTGTTCTATGACGATGCCTTTGAAATCGTCGCCCAGAGCGCCTATGACGAGGCCGTGAAGGCGGAGAACCAGAATCCCGTGGATCGTCCCGAGGTGGGCATCCAGCAGATCGGCAGCGGCAAGGAGCTCAAATACACCATCGAGGTGTTCGTGAAGCCCGACATCACCCTGGGCGATTACAAGGGCGTGGAAGTGCAGAAGAACCTGCGCCCCATCACCGAGGAAACCATTAACGCCCGCATCGACAGCGACGTTGAGCGCGCCAGCACCACCCAGGACGTCACCGACCGCGCCGTGGAGAACGGCGACATCGTGAACCTGAACTATGCCGGCACCGTGGACGGCGTGGCCTTCGACGGCGGCACCGCCGAGAACCAGAGCCTGACCATCGGCAGCAACATGTTCATCCCGGGCTTCGAGGAGCAGATGGTGGGCATGCAGATCGGCGAGGAAAAGGACCTGAACGTCACCTTCCCCGAGCAGTATCACGCCGAGGAGCTGGCGGGCAAGGCCGCCGTGTTCCACGTGAAGGTCAACGGCATTCAGGAAAAGGTGAAGCCCGCGCTGGATGACGATTTTGCCGCCGACGTCAGCGAGTTTGACACCTTCGAGGCCTACAGGAAGAACATCGTGGAAACCCTGGAAAAGAACGAGGCCGACCGCGCCGAGGCCGAGCTGGAGGACGCCCTGGTGCAGAAGGTTGTGGACGCCGCCGACTGCGACATCCCCAACGCCATGATCGAGGACGAAGTGACCACCATGCTGCGCGAGATGGAAATGCGCATGGCCTATCAGGGCCTCCGGTTTGAGGACTACCTCAAGTACACCGGCCAGACCATCGATCAGGTGCGCGAGCAGTACAAGGGCGAAGCCACCAACCGCGTCAAAACCCAGCTGGTGCTGGAAGCCATCGCCAAGGCTGAAAACATCGTGCCCTCTGATGAGGACGCCGAGGCGACCATCGCCGGCCAGGCCCAGCGCATGGGACGCGAGGTGGAGGAGTTCAAGGCCTCCCTGTCCGACGGCCAGCGCGAGTATCTGAAGGAGACCGCCGGCATCAAGAAGACCATCGACTTCCTGAAGGACAACGCCAAGATCACTGAAAAGGCCGAGGAAAAGGAAGCGGAAAAGGCCGAAAAGAAGCCCGCCAAGAAATCCAAGAAGGCGGAAAAGGCGGCTGAGGAAGAGAAGCCCGCCCAAGAGGAAAACAAGTAATATTCACCCATGGCATAAGAGGGCTGTCAGGCGGGCAAAGTCGCGTCCTGGCGGCCCTCTGCCGCAAAAATCGTTTTATCCCAAGCCAAATAGCATAAAAGGACGCCCGGCGTCATATGCTGTATGGTGACCCTGGAGGAAAACAATGAGCATTTTGATTCCCAACGTGGTGGAGCGCACCAGCAACGGCGAGCGCGGCTACGACCTGTACTCCCGTCTGCTCAAGGACCGCATCATCTTTCTGGCGGACGAGATCAACGACCAGGTGGCCAACATCGTCATTGCCCAATTGCTGTTCCTGGAGATGGACAACCCCGAGGCGGACATCTCCTTGTACATCAACAGTCCCGGCGGCAGCGTGACCGCGGGCATGGCCATCTACGACACCATGAACTACATCAAGCCCGACGTGCGCACGGTATGCGTGGGCATGGCTGCCAGCATGGGCGCTTTCCTGCTGATGGCGGGCGAAAAGGGCAAGCGGCTGGCCCTGCCCAACAGCGAAATCATGATCCATCAGCCCCTGGGCGGCGCCAGCGGCCAGGCCACGGACGTGGAGATCCGCGCCAAGTGGCTGCTGCGCACCAAGGACAAGATGATCCGCATGATGAGCGAGATGACCGGCCAGGAGGAAAGCAAGCTGCGCCTGGACTGCGAGCGCGATTACTTTATGACCGCCGAGGAAGCTTTGCAGTACGGCATCATCGACCAAATCTATTATCCCCGCAAAAAGAATGCCTGAGGTGACAAATGCCCAAGGATGATTTCACCACCCGCCGGCTGCATCGGTGCAGCTTCTGCGGCAAGACCCAGGATCAGGTGCGCCGCCTGATCGCCGGGCCCAATGTATTTATCTGCAATGAGTGCGTCATGCTGTGCCATGACATCATCGCCGACGACATCGTATCCCCCATGAACGCCGCGGCCCAGAACGCCGACATTCCGCTGCCCAGCGAGATGAAGGCCGTGCTGGACGAATACGTCATCGGTCAGGACGAGGCCAAGCGCACACTGTGCGTGGCGGTGTATAACCATTATAAGCGCATCAGCGCCCCCGCCAAATCCGGCGACGTGGAGCTGCAAAAATCCAACATCCTGATGGTGGGCCCCACGGGCTGCGGCAAGACCTATCTGGCCCAGTCCCTGGCCCGCATCCTCAACGTGCCCTTCGCCATTGCCGACGCCACGGCGCTGACCGAGGCGGGCTATGTGGGCGAGGACGTGGAAAACATTCTGCTGCGTCTGATCCAGGCGGCGGACGGCGATATTCAGGCGGCCCAGCGCGGCATCATCTATATCGACGAGATCGACAAGATCAGCCGCAAGGGTGAAAACGTCTCCATCACCCGCGACGTCAGCGGCGAAGGCGTGCAGCAGGCCCTGCTCAAGATTTTGGAGGGTACCACGGCCAACGTGCCGCCCCAGGGCGGCCGCAAGCATCCCCACCAGGAGTTCATGCAGATCGACACCACCAACATCCTGTTCATCTGCGGCGGCGCCTTCGACGGCCTGGCTCCCATCATTCAGCAGCGCATCGGCAGCCGCACCCTGGGCTTTGGCGCAAAGCTCAGCGGCGACAGCAACGATGAGGCGGCCAACGCCTTAAAGCAGCTGCGCCCCGAGGATCTGATGAAGTTTGGCCTGATTCCCGAGTTTGTGGGCCGTCTGCCCGTGGTGGTGACGCTGGACAAACTGGACGAAAAGGCCCTGGTGCGCATCCTGACCGAGCCCAAGAACGCGCTGGTGAAGCAGTATGCCAAGCTGCTGGAGCTGGACGGCGTGGAGCTTTCCTTTGACGAGGAAGCCCTGTCCGCCATCGCCAAGCTGGCCATGCAGCAGAAGAGCGGCGCCCGCGGCCTGCGGGCCATCATCGAGCACGCATTGCTGGACACCATGTTTGACCTGCCTGGCCAAAAGGACGTGACCGCCTGCCATGTGACGCGGGACGTGATCACCGAGGGCGCCAAGCCCCTGCTGACCCGCGCTGCCCATGCACCGCGGCTGACCCACAGCAAAAAAGCCGCCCTGCCGGAAGAAAAACGGCCGGACGCTGTATAAAACAGCACATAAAAACCGCGTGGATCGCTTGACCCACGCGGTCTTTCTGTATCGGGATTACAGCTCGCCGTTCAGGATGGCGTCCACGATGACGCTGCCCACAGCAAAGTTATTCTTCATGGCGGTGGCAAAGATATCGGCGGATTCCACGTTGGATTCGGAGGCAAGGGACTCCTTGAAGTTGGGATCCCACAGGCTCTCGGGAGAAGCGCCGTTCATGAACACGTCCATATTGACGGCGTCACGCACGATGATGAAGCGATCCAGCATGCCCAGACGATCCATGACCACAGCCAGGGCAACGTCTTCCATCTCAGTCAGGGCGTAGGGATCGGGGCAGCCATAGGTTTCGCACATCAGCAGCGCATTGGCATGATCATGGGGGCCCTTCCAGTAGTTGTCGCCGGAAACGGTGGTGCCGCGCAGCACCTTAGGATCACGGATGGCCCACTCGGCGCCGTCAAAGGCAGCAGACATGAAGTTGCGGGTGCGCTCGGTGGTCTCCACGGGCACATCCTTCACCAGGTCATAGAGCTTGGCCATCAGATCCTGGTTGAGGATCTTGCAGGAGGAGCTGTCGTAACCGGCATCATGGAACCAGGTGTTGGCTTCGGGATCGGCCATTTCGCGGCTGTCGGCATGGTGGCCCAGGTCGAAGTCCACGGCAGCGGTGATCAGGAACACATCGCCCATCACGCCATATTCCAAAGCGGAGCCGGCGCAGCCGGTGCTGATCACATAAGCGTTGGAGAAATCAAAGCGGCTGTCCAGCAGAATGGCCTGCAGGCTCAGCGAGGTATTGACCTTGCCCATGCCGGTCACATAGAGGGCCACGCCGTCCTTGACAAACAGCTTGTTATCGCCAAAGCCGCCGCGAATCTCATATTCCTGGCCGCCCGCGCAGTAGGCTTCATAGTAATACTGGGCTTCGCCGGGGAAATCGCCCGCCAGATCGCCGGACTCAAACTTGGGCAGGATCAGCGCCTTGATGGCGATGGGTTCATCCGCCAGGGCGGACACAGCACACAGGCTGAGCAGCAGCAGGGCCGTCATGAACAGGGCAGCAAGCTTTTTCATCATGGTATGCTCCTTCTTTTGCGAACAATATTTGTTTTTTTCGGCTTAATGTTCGCTTTTTATGCCGATTACTGTCAAATATTATCATGATTATCCGGGTTAGTCAATGTATTATCCGAACATTATTACTACAAATTCATACATGTGAAAGGACGAAAAATGAAAATCGCAACAGAACGGCTGATCATTACGGACTTTACGCCGGATATGGCGGAGGCAGTGCACCGCAATTCCCTGGACGCAAACAACCGGCGTTTTGTGCCCGACGAGGTGTTTGAAACCGTTGAAGAGGCGCAGGAGACAGTAAACTATCTGATCTCCTGCTACGGCAGTTCCAGAGGGCCCTTTGTGTATCCCATCCTGCTGCGGAATGGGACCAACATCGGTTATGTGCAGTTGGTAAACATAGCTGACGGCTGGGAGATCGGCTATCATATCGCAGCTCCCTATACCCGTCAGGGCTACGCCACCGAGGCGGTGCTGAGCTTTTTGCCGACGATCGCCAAGGAAAAAGGCATCAGCAGCGTGCATGGCATCTGCCTGAAAGAAAACCTGGCCTCGCAGAAGGTGCTGGCCAGGTGTGGATTCCATATTGTGTTTGAGGGCAAAGGCGAATATCAGGGCTCGGAACGGGAGATCGTGCGCGCAATCTGGTCGTCCGACCAGATGTGATAGGCTACGCCCTCCAGGGTTTTCCAGCGAAACACGCCGTCCTTCAGCGTCATATAGCCGTGCTCGCTGTTCTCCTTGGGAATGGAGATGGAGCCGGGATTGAACACCCGGTCCTTCCAGGTGGGCACATGGGTGTGGCCCTGCAGCAGGATATCCCCCGGATGCATGGGCGGACGGTGGGCGGCGTTGAACACATGGCCGTGAGTGGCGTAAATCGTATATCCGTCCACAACCAGGAAGGCGTAATCCGCCAGGATGGGAAACTCCAGCACCATCTGATCCACCTCGGTATCGCAGTTGCCCCGCACGCACAGGATATCATCCTTATGGGCGTTAAGCATCTCGATGACCT
>CACWUV010000110.1 GCA_902764185.1 uncultured Eubacteriales bacterium | reverse complement strand
CGGCAGCGCCGCGCGCGGCAGCGGCATCCTCTCCCGTGCCAATGAGCTCAGCCGCCTGCGCTGGCAGCGCGAAAAGCTCACCGCCGAAAACATGCGGCGCGTGGAGGACGACCTGGAATGGTTCACCCTGAAATTTGATTACCGCAACGCCGACAAGCCCTGGAACAACAGCCGCGACGCCCTGGAACGGGCCGTCACCAAGCTGCGCTCCTGGTGTCTGGGCGCGGAGCCGGATGGAAAGAAATGAAAAAGAGATTTGCATTCTTGATGCTGTGCCTGGCGGCTTTTGCGCTGTCCGCCTGCGCCCAGCAGCCTCCTGAAATTCTCAAGGAGGAAACGCCCTCCGGCGCGCAGGTCATCGAAGCCGCGCCCCAGGAGGAGGCAGCCCTGCAATTTACCGCCACCCTGTATTTCCGCCATGGGGAAACGGGGCTTTTGCGCCAGGAGTCGCGGCAGATCACCATGCTGCCCAATGAAACCCGGGAACGCGCCCTGATCAGCGCGCTGCTGGAGGGCTCGCGCCTGGCGGGCAGCCGTCCGCTGTTTCCGGAAAAGACCGAGGTGCTCTCCACCCAGGCCCAGGGCGGCATAATCTACGTCACCTTTAATGAAGCGCTCTATGACCGCTATTCCGACGAGGATACGGCCTGGGAGGATTCCGTGCTGCGGCGGCAGCTGGCCATGGCGGCGCTGACGGCCACACTGACCGAAAGCGGCGAATACCGTGCCGTGCAGGTCTTGGTGCGGGCGGAGGAAAACGTGGGCCGATCCATGCGGCTGACCAACCGCTTTTTCTGGGCGGAGGATGAGAACATCGTATCGCCCCTGACCCGCCAGCAGGATTCCCTGCCCACACCCTCGGCCTATGCCCGGGAGATGCTGCGCGCCTGGCAGAACCGGGATCCGGAAACGCTGCTGTCCTTTGCGGCTTACGGCGGCGGACGGCCTCAGGACTGGCTGGAGCGCATGCCCGCGCTGCTGTCCTTTGCCGTGTATGACGGCACCGTGTCGCCGGAGGCGAACAGCGCTGTGGTCTGCGCCGATCTGATATTGCGGGATCGGGACGGCATGGAGATCCGCATGGACGCCTGTCCCGTGGCGCTGACCCGGGAAGGCGGCGCGTGGAAGGTATCGCTGGCGCAGCTTGGCGCCATCATGGGGGAAAGCAATGAGTAAATCGATCCTGCGCAGGCTGCTTTGCGCCGGTATGTGCGCGCTTTTGTGCGTCAGCCTCACCGGCTGCATGGGCAGCGGAGACGTGCTGAGCAAGGACAGCGGCATCACGCTGCCCCCGGTTTCCGTGTCCTTTGCCGCGCCCATGGGAGACACCGATCAGGAGATCACTCAGACCGTATTGCTGTACGTGCCAAACCTGGCCGGCACCCGTCTCATCGCCCAGAACGAGCGGGTCACCCTGTCCGCCGCCCGTCATCCGGCGGAGGCCACGCTGCGGCGGCTGTTCCAGTTTGAGGGCTCCGACAGCGCCCAGCCGCTCACCGGCGAAGTCACCCTGCAATTGTCTCCCGTTAACCCTGTGGAGATTTCCGGCGGCACCGCCACGGTCAATCTGGGCGCGTCGGCGCTGGCTCTTTCTCACAGCGAATTCTATGTGGTCTGCCAGGCCATCGCCAACACCTTGACCCAATGGGACGACATCCGGGAGGTCAACGTGCTGGTCAGCTCCACCCAGCCGGGCCTGGACGTGGGCGCCAATGTGCCCGTGGGCTGCTTTACCCAAAACCTCACCGACAGCGTGGACGCTTTGACCGCCGCGGCGGAAGCCCAGGCATCCATGCCTGCGGACCGGCGGATGAGCCTGACAGCCATCCTGTATTATCCCACCTTCGCAGGCCGGGGGATATTGGCCGAAAGCCGCACGGTCAGCTTTCCGGGCCGCGGCAAGCCCGCGATGATCGAAGCGCTGCTGGACGCTCTGTCCCAGGAGGCGCAAAGCCTGCCCAACGCGCCCGCCCTGCCCACGTTGTCCGAGTACCTCAGCCAGCCGCCCGCCGTGCAGGAGATCGCCGTCACCGGCGGCCAGCGGGCCGTGCTGCATTTTCAGCAGGGCTTCAACGACGCTCTGATCGCCGCCGGCGTGCCGAGGTCTGTGATGATGGCGTCCCTGGTCTATACCATCACGGGCTTTGTGCCCGGCGTCAGCGGCCTGACGGTGTATATTGGCGAGGAGCTGATTTCCGCCGTCGTGCCCAACGGCGTCTATGAGGGAGCGGGCGAGCCCATCAACTTTGCCAACGGCGTCATGCGCCGCAGCGATTTTTCCCGCTTCCTGCTGGCCAATTGCACCCTGTATCTGGGGGATGGCGCGGGCCATCTGCTGGCCGTGCAGCGCCCGATCCCCTATTATGAAACCCGCTCCGCCCGGTATCTGCTGGGCTGCTTGATGCAGGGCCCCCAAAGCGTGGACAGCGTGTCCACCCAGGCGGTGCTGCCGGGAGAGCTGGGCGACGCCGATCTGCTGGGCGTGGGCCTGGACGGCCAGACGCTGCTGCTCAATTTCGCGCCCCATTTCGCCGCCGCGGCGGAGGGCCTGGACGAAACGGCGGAGCGTTTGCTGGTCTATGCCGTGGTGGATACCCTGTGCGAGCTGCCCGCTGTGCGCAGCGTGTGCTTCTTTGTGAACGGCGAGCAGCCGGAAACCCTGTCGGGCAAGATCTATCTGCCGGGCGTGTTCCTCAAAAACAGCAGCCTGGTGCGGGAGTGAGGGCCTATGAGCTATCCCGGCTTGCTTATCTGGTATGATCAGCACAAGCGCGCGCTGCCTTTTCGCGGCATCCGTGATCCCTATGGGGTGTGGGTGTCGGAAATCATGCTACAGCAAACCCGCACGGAAACGGTGGCGGGCTATTACACGCGCTTTTTATCCCTTTTTCCCACGGTGCAGGCGCTGGCGGCAGCGCCGGAGGAGGCCGTGCTCAAAGCCTGGGAAGGCTTGGGCTATTATTCCCGTGCCCGCAACCTCCACCGGGCGGCCCAGGAGATCGCCACCGCCTATGGGGGCATTTTTCCCGGCGACTATGAAGCCATCCGCGCCTTGCCCGGCGTGGGGGATTACACCGCCGCCGCCGTCGCCTCTATTGCCTTTGGCCTGCCGTATCCGGCCATCGACGGCAATCTGACCCGGGTTATCAGCCGGGTGCACGGCATCCGGGAGGACGTGGGCATCCCTTCCGTCAAAAGGAAAATCGAAACCCTGGCCCGGGAGCATATCGATCGGGATCGTCCCGGCGACTGGAATCAGGCCTTGATGGACATCGGGGCCACCGTCTGCGTGCCCGGCACGCCGGAGTGCGCCGCCTGTCCGCTGGCGGAGAAATGTAATGCCCGGCAAGAGGACGACGCCGATCTGCTGCCCGTCCGCGCCGCGGCCAAGCCGCCGGTGCCCGTGGCGGTGGGTGTGGGGCTCGTCACCTGCGGAAGCCGCATCCTGATGCAGCGCCGGGAGGCCGCCTTGCTCCGCGGCCTGTGGGTCTTCTTCCTGGTGGAAGGATACAGCGGCCGGGAAGCCATGCAAAAAAAGCTGCGCTCCCTGGGCCTGGACGTTGCCTTCAAAGCAGATCTTGGAGAGGCCCGTCACGTGTTCACCCACCGCGTCTGGAACATGCGCCTGTATCATTTTGAAACATCCCGGCCATCGCTGGTACGGGATTTCACCTGGACGGACGCCCAAGCGCTGGGCGCTTTGCCGCTGCCCACGGCCATGAAGGCGGCGAAAAAAGCGGCGGAAACGATTTTAAACGCCGCCGCCTGCATAGAATAGTCCCGGAAGGAGGGCATGCCATGCTCCATCATGCCGGTTCGCCTGATCTTTTCACCCGCCGCCTGCGCCTGCGGGCCTATCGCGCCGAGGATTATCAGCAGATGTTCGATAACTGGGCCGGAGATCCCCAGGTGACCGCTTTCCTCAATTGGGGCCCCCACGCCAATGCCGGGATCACCCGGCAGCTGGTGGCCATGTGGGTGGAGGGATACCAGAGCCCCACGGTTTATCGCTGGGGCATCGAGCGCAATGGCGAGCTGATCGGCGACATCTCCGTCACCCGCTGGCGGGAAGAGGAGGAGAGCTGCGAGCTGGGCTATTGCCTGTGCCGCCGGTATTGGAATCAGGGCGTCATGACCGAGGCGCTGGGCCGGGTGATGGCCTTTCTGTTTGACACCGTGGGCTTTCATCGCATCGTCCTTTGCCATGATGTGCGCAATCCCGCCTCCGGCCGGGTGATGGAAAAGTGCGGCCTGCAATTGGAGGGCATCGCCCGCCATGAACGCAGGCGCCGGGACGGCAGCTGGATGGATGTGGCCCATTACGCCATCCTTGCGGACGACTGGAAATAAATAAACCAGATCAGGCATGTTTCGGCCTGCGCCTGCATAGAATAACGCTTACCAAAGAATTATTGGAGGCGTTATTTTTTATGGCCATTCACACCGTCATCATGGCGGGCGGCGCGGGCACACGCCTGCTGCCCCTGACCGCCGCCTGCCCCAAGCCCCTGGCGTCCCTGTGCGGCGCACCCATCATGGATTACACCCTGCGCCTGCTGAAAAGGCACGGTCTTACCCAGGCGGACGTTACCCTGTGGTATCGTCCCCAGGACGTGGAAAAGCATTTCGGATCAGGCGCCCACGGCGTCAGGCTGCGCTACGTGGTGGAGGACAGGCCCGTGGGCACGGCGGGCAGCGTGCTGTTGGCCGCGGGGGATACGCAGGACACCGTGCTGGTGCTCTCCGGCGACGGCTTGACGGACGTTGATCTCTCGGCGGCGCAAGCCTTCCACCGGCAGCATGGCGGCGCGGCCACAATGGTGTTAAAAAGGGTCAGAATTCCGCTGGATTACGGCGTGGTGGTGACGGACGGGCAGGCCCGCGTCACCCGATTTATCGAAAAGCCCGATTGGAGCCGGGTCATCAGCAGCCAGGTGAACACCGGGGTATATTTGCTGGAACCCCAAGCGCTGGCGCTGATTCCCCGGGACAGGCCCTTTGACTTTGGCAAGGAGCTTTTTCCGCTGATGCTGGAAAAGGGCCTGCCCATCTATGGCTATGAAACCCAGGATT
Source organism: uncultured Eubacteriales bacterium (assembly GCA_902764185.1). Classification (GTDB taxonomy): domain Bacteria; phylum Bacillota; class Clostridia; order Christensenellales; family Aristaeellaceae; genus SFMI01. The sequence goes on along the minus strand of CACWUV010000110.1, from coordinate 3,123 downwards.
ATTGGTGCGACGTGGGCAATCCGGCGGCGTTTTTGCAGGCCCAGGCCGATTTGCTGGCGGGCAAAACGAAATTTGACGGGGTGGATCAGGGCAGGCGGGACTTGCCCGGCGTCAGCCTGTCGGCGGATTCCTATGTGGCCCGGGACGCGCAGATTGCGCAGGGCGCGGTGATCAACCGTTCCTGCGTGCTGTCCGGCGCTTACGTGGGGCCGGGAACGCAGCTGGACGGCGCCATCGTATGTGCCCATGCCCGGACAGAGCAGAGCGCAGCGCTGCACGCGGGTACGGTGCTGGGGTCAGGCAGCACGGCGGGAGCCTTTTCCACCCTGCGGGGACAGGCCCGGGTGTGGCCGGGCATCCGCCTGCCTGACGACGCGGTGATCGAAGGCGCGGTGCGGCAGGATCCTCTGCCCATCGTCCTGAATGGCAGATCGCCCAGCCCGCAGCCCGATCAATGGATGCTGCTGGCGGCGGCCTTCCTCAAGCAAGGTCAAAGGAGCCGCCTGCTGGTGGCTCATGACGGCAAAGCCGACGCCCGCTATCATACGGTGCTGGGCACGCTGGCCGCCTATGGCGCGGCGGAGGTCACGCCCATTGGCCGCGCTTCGCTGGGCATGCTGTCCTATGCCGTGGCTGCCCGTCAGCTGGATGGCGGCCTAATGTGCCGGCAGAACGAAATCTGCCTGCTGGACCGCCGCGGCCTGCTGCTGGGGGACCGGGAAAGCGCGCTGCTGACCGGGACCATCCGCCGCCGGGAGCTGCCCGCACCCCATGAAAGCGGAAAAGCCATACAAGGAGAAAAAGGGATTCGCGGGGCATATATCCGCGCCTTGGCCCGCAGCGCCAAGGGAGGCAAAGCGGTGCAGCTCGTATGCGCCGATCCCTGGCTGCAAGCTCTGGCGCAGGACATATTGAACCTGGCGGGCTGCCGTCTCCAGGAGCAAGCGTCCATCCGGGCGGAATTGCGGGAGGACGAATTGCGGCTGACGGCGGAAGGACAAACCCTGTCCCAATCCCAACTGTGGGAGCTGTGCGCCCTGACCCTGAAGGCCAAGGGCGAGACCGTGTATGATACGGCGGACATCGGCTGGTACGCGGTATGCGACGCCAGCGCCGCCTGCCTGCGCCAGCGCCGGACCGCCCAGGACCCCATCGCGTCCCTGCTGCTGGCCCTGACAAGCCTGTCCGAACAGCCGGACGCCTTGACCCTTCTGCAATCCGCATCCCATCGCCAGGTGGATATTCCCTGCGACACGGGGGAGAAGGGCCGGGTGCTGGAGGCGCTGCTGGCCGACGCCTCTCCCAGACCCCAGGGGGGATTGGCCGCGCGGCATGGCGACGCCCGGGCCATCATTCGCCCCGATCCGGCGCTGCCGCTGATGCACGTGGCCGTTTCCGCCCACAGCGCTGAATACGCCCAGGAGCTCTGCGATCTCTACGCTGGCAAGGTGCTGCGCGCCCTGCGGAGCAAAGATCAATAAAATGTAAAATGTTTCCTGCTGCCAGGTCTTGACAATAACTGAGAAGCCCGCTATAATAAAACCATCGAGGATGCTCCTGGGGTGTACAGGCCAGTGTTCTGTTTTTACCCACATTTCAAAAAACGGAGCCCGCGTCGGTCATGGACGTCACGCCCCCGTGCTTATGCATGCCAGGGGACGGCGGCAAGTGTATCGCAGGGCACCGGCCTGCTTAACATAGCGGGTGAAAAAATAGAGCACAGCGGCACTTTGGGGCATCCGAGAACCTCGAAATCAAAACGGGTCTTGTGGCCCGTTTTTCTTTATGATAAAATAACGCCGAAAGGGGGCGCGAAATGGAAAAGCACGGCAAAACGCACGCACCCTCCTCTGTGGGCAAATGGCTGTCGCGGCTGCCGGCGCCCAGGCTTTTATATCCGCTGTATCTGGCCCGTCAGCTGTATCCGGACCAGCGGGAGCTGCCCTTGGAATCCTTGCCCGAGGCCCTGGACGGCCTGCGCATGGCCTATGTGTCCGACATCCACTATGGCCGCTTCCTGTCTGAGAAGCGGGTGCGGGATCTGGCGGAGCGCGTGAACGCCCTGCATGCCGACATTCTGATCCTGGGCGGGGATTACGGCGACGGGCCCATCGCCTACGAGCGGTTCTGGCGCATCGTGCCCGATCTCCATGCCCGCTATGGGGTCTGCGGCGTGCTGGGCAATCACGACCGCATGGAGGGCCGCCTCAAGCCCCTGACCGCCGCCATGCGCCGACGGGGTGTGAGCCCGCTGGTCAACGATACCCTCCGGCTTGAGATCAACGGCGTTACGCTTGCCATCTGCGGCCCGGACGACTGCTATTACGGCGCGCCCGATTATACCCGGCTGGCCCGGCAATCCCAGGGCGCGGATTATGTGATCTTCGCGCCCCATTCGCCGGATGCGCTGGCGGAGGCCTACGGCGTATCGTCCCGGCCTTTCTTCCAGCTGGCCCTGTGCGGCCATATGCACGGCGGGCAGGTGGCGCTCTTTGGGCTGGCCCTGCGCACCGCCAGCCGACGGGGCTATCGCTACGGCGCGCGCTACCGCACCGGCATCCTCCGGGAAAGGGGCGTCACGGTGGTGATCTCCAACGGCGTTGGCACCACCTGGATGCCGCTGCGCCTGGGAGCCAAGCCCCAATACCATCTGTTTATCCTGAGGAGAGCGAAATGAACGAAAAAATAAAGGAAACCCTGCGCTTTGTCATCACGGGCGGATTTTGCTTCCTGGTGGAGTTCGTCTGCCTGGTGCTGCTGCGGGACACCGTGGGTCTGGATACGCTGATCGCCACGCCCATCGCCTTTTTGATCTCGGTGGCCGTCAATTATCTTCTGTGCGTCCGCTGGGTGTTCACAGGAGCCAAGGATCAGGACGCCGCGGGCAAGGCCGGCTTTCTCATCACCAGCGTCATGGGCCTGCTGCTCAATGAGCTCCTCATGCTCCTCTTCCGGGTGATCTTCGGCGAGGACGCGGTGATCCTCTCGGCCTTTTCCTTCACCGTCACCATGTACATGGTCAACAAAGCCTTGGCCACGCTGATCGTCATGGTGTGGAATTACTTCACCAAACGCGCCATCCTGCAAAAAGGACTGAATTTCCTCAAAAAGAAATAATATGGG
>CACWUV010000109.1 GCA_902764185.1 uncultured Eubacteriales bacterium | reverse complement strand
CAAGCGGGCCTTCGGGAATTTTCTCCTCGGCGGCGTACACGCCGCCGCCTGCGGATTAAAAATGAAGGGGCTGCGGCCCCTTCATGCTTCCCAGGCATTCAACAATAGGTTTGTTGATCGTCTGAGCAGAGCGGATTTTTGTTTCCGCTCTGTCTTGGTTTATTCTTCCTGTAAATCGGGGTTGATCTTGCGCAGCTTTTGAATTTCGCCCCGGGCCAGCTCGTCGCAGCGGTTGTTTTCCTCGCAGTCGGCGTGGCCGGGCACCTTCAAAAACTCCACCTCATGCTTTTTGACCACGATGGCCATCAGCCGCCAGAGATCCTGATTTTCCACCGGCTTGCCGTCGGCGGTCTTCCATCCCTTGCGCTGCCAGTTGGCCAGCCAGCCCTGCTGGAAGGCGTTGACGACATAGGTGGAATCGCTGTGCACGCGCACGTGGCAGCGCTCCTTGAGCGCGCCCAGGGCGCTGATGACGGCAAAGACCTCCATGCGGTTGTTGGTGGTATGGGGCATGCTGCCGCTAATTTCCTTTTCGTGGGGACCGAACTTGAGGATGGCGGCCCAGCCACCCGGACCGGGATTGCCGGAGCACGCGCCGTCCGTCCAGACCTCCACGTTTTTAAGAGGCTTCGAGTTCTCTGACATATCTTACTTGGTCACCAGCTCCAGGGTGTCGCGGGCGATGACGATCTCCTCGTTGGTGGGGATGACCAGCACCTTCACCTTGCTGTCGGCGGCGGAAATATCGCGTTCCTCGCCGCGGACCTTGTTCTTTTCGGGGTCCAGCTTGGCGCCCATGTACTCGAAGCCCTGCATGACCGCTTCGCGCAGCTCCACGCCGTTCTCGCCGATGCCGGCGGTGAACACGATGGCATCCACGCCGCCCATGGCCGCCGCATAGGAACCGATGTACTTGCGGATGCCGTAAACCAGCATATCCCGGGCGATCTGGGCGCGCTTATCGCCTTTATCGGCGGCGTTGTCCACGTCGCGCATATCGCTGCTGATGCCGCTGATGCCAAGCAGGCCGCTCTTCTTGTTGAGCACGTTCAGCATATCGTCAATGTCCTTGATTTCGGGATTGCCGTTTTCGTCCTTGGCGTTGTTCATGATGAACTGGAGGACGGCGGGGTCCATGCTGCCGCTGCGGGTGCCCATGATGACGCCTTCCAGCGGCGTGATGCCCATGCTGGTGTCCACGCACTTGCCATGGTCCACGGCGCACATGGAGGAGCCATTGCCCAGATGGCAGGTGATGATGCGCATGTCCTCGGCTTTCTTGCCCAGGAACTCGGCGGCGCGCTTGCTCACATAGCGATGGCTGGTGCCATGGAAGCCGTAGCGGCGCACATGCAGGGTTTCATAGTATTTATAAGGCACGCCGTACAGATAAGCCTTGGGGGGCATGGTCTGATGGAAGGCGGTGTCGAACACGGCCACCATGGGGGTGCCGGGCATGACCTTCTGGCAGGCTTCGATGCCCATGAGGTTGGCGGGGTTGTGCAGCGGGCCCAGCGGGATGTTTTCGCGGATGGCGTCCATGACGGTGTCGTTGATGACCACGGACTCGGTGAACTTTTCGCCGCCATGCAGCACGCGATGGCCCACGGCGCCGATCTCGGCCATATTGGCCACCACGCCGTGCTCCTTGTCGGTGAGCGCCTTAAGCATGTTGCTGCAGGCTTCCACATGGGTAGGCATATACTCGTCGATGACGTATTTGTCCTCGCGGCCGGGATACTTCTGGGTCAGCTTGCTGCCCTCGATGCCGATGCGCTCCACCAGGCCTTTGGCCAGGACGGACTCATCCTGCATATCCACCAGCTGATACTTGAGAGAAGAAGAACCGGCGTTGACGATCAGGATTTTCATAAATGTGTTTCCTCCCACGATTTTGTGTTTTGTGATTGAGCGAAACCATTATATAGTATTTTTTGCGATCTGAAAAGGGGTTTTTTGCGTTTTTAAAAGGAAAAAATGCAAGAACGCCGTTCATTTCGTTGCACTTCTTGCATTTATATGGTAAAATGCAAGCTGCGCGAATGGACGCGAGCAAGGAGAATGCGTTTTGCTGCTGGATTTTTTATCGACGCTGCGGCCCATGTTCCGGGATGAGGAGCTATTGATGGTGCTCTCCCCCGAGGACGTGCGGGATCCGGAGCTGGGCATTGAGGACGGATACACCTTTGACATCTTTCTGCGCAAGCCCCGCCGCCGCGTCGGCTATGTGAGCCTGCGGTTGGGCGAGAGCCCGGCGCTTTATTATCTGGGGCACATCGGGTATCGCATCGACGCCCCCTACCGCGGCCATGGCTACGCGGCCAAGGCCTGCCGGATGCTGATCCCCTTCATGCGGCAGCTGAACCTTAAAAGCGTGTGCATCACCGCCAATCCGGAAAACACGCCGTCCCGCAAAACCTGCGAAAAGATTGGCTGCGCGCTGGAATCCATCGCTTCCGTGCCCTCCGCCTATCGCGCCGTATGCGCTGGAGCCGCCTACAAATGCCGCTATATCCTGCGGGTGCCGGAGGAGGCATAGACCGGCAAGAATGCGGATACGCTATAATAATGAACCGAAAGGAGCGCCAAGGTGCTGACGGAAATAAAAGGCGTGAATCTGCACTGGGAGCAAAGCGGCCAGGGAGATAAAAACATCCTGATGCTGCACGGCTGGGGCTGCTCCACCAAGCATTTTGAGCCCATCGCAAAGGCGCTGGCAAGCGATTATCATGTGACGGTGATCGACTTTCCCGCCCACGGAGAATCCAGCCAGCCGCCGGAGCCCTGGGGCGTGAGCGACTTTGCGGATTGCGTAAAGCAATTGATCGAAAAGCTGGGCATCGCCCCCTGCGACATCATCGCCCATTCCTTCGGCGGCCGGGTGGCGCTGTGGCTGGCGGCCAACGAGCCGCAATTGGTCAACCGCCTGGTGCTGACGGGCTGCGCCGGTCTGCGCAAGCCCCAGACCGAGGAGCAAAAGAAGAAAAGCCAGCGGTATCAAAAGCTGAAAAAGCTGTACCTTGGTCTGGAAAAAGTGAAACCATTGCAGTCTTTGGCGGAAAGCGGTCTGAAAGCGCTCCAGCAGAAGTATGGCTCCGCCGATTACAACGCCCTGAGCGACGAAATGAAAAAAACCTTTGTCAAGGTGGTCAATGAGGACCTTTCGCCGCTGCTGCCCAGGATACAGGCCTCCACCCTGCTGGTGTGGGGCGAAAAGGACGATTCCACCCCGCTTTGGATGGGCCAGAAAATGGAAAAGGAGATCCCGGACGCCGGTCTGGTGGTCTTTGAAGGCGACGATCACTTTGCCTATCTGCGCCAATGGCCGCGGTTTGTGACTGTGCTACGGGCGTTTTTGAAATGAGGTACGTTTTGTGCTGACCACATTGTTGCTGCATTTGCCCCACGTCGCCGCGGCGGCTGCCGCCCTGCTTTGCGCCAGGAAGCTTTTGCACTATTTTCAGCTGGAGAGCTATCAGTTTTACGGCTATTTCAAAACCGTGCTGCGGCAATGGAAAATCGCCGTGCTGCCCCCCTTTGTGCTGGGGATTCTGTTTTGGCTGTTGACCTTTGCGGGAAAATCGCTGTATAACGCCGCCGAGCCCCAGACGGTATGGAAGCTGATCTGCATTGAAGGTCTGGTGTCCGCCGCCATTCTGGCGCTGGGCGTCTCCGTCTTCGCGTGGCTGAGCCGCGACAAGGAGAAAAAGCCCTTTGTGATGACCGCCCGCATGAAGCGGCTGTATATCATACTGGGCGCCGTTTGTCTGATCCTGTTTTACATCACCCCGGTGCATATGATGATCCTGTACCTGGTGGTGGCGCTGGCGGCGCTGATCGCCCAGCCCATCGAAAAGGCCATCAACCGCATGTACATGCGGGATGCCCAGCGGCGCATGGACGCCCAGCCGGGGCTCATCCGCATCGGCATCACGGGCAGCTACGGCAAGACCAGCGTCAAAAACATCCTGTACACCATCCTTTCCCAGAAATACAACGTGCTGTCCACGCCCGCCAGCTTCAATACGCCCATGGGCCTGACCCGGGTGATCCGGGAACGGCTGGAGCCCGCTCACCAGATCTTTCTGGCGGAGATGGGCGCGCGGCACCGCAAGGACATCAAGGAGCTGACGGATTTCATCCAGCCCACCATCGGCGTGCTGACCTCGGTGGGCCCCCAGCACCTGGACACCTTCAAGACGCTGGACAACATCATCGCCACCAAATATGATCTGATCCGCGCCCTTCCCAGCAACGGCTTTGCGGTATTCAACGACGATCACGGCATCTGCGCCGATCTCTATGAAAAGACGCTGAATACCCCCAAGGCCATCGTGGGCCGGGAAGGCGGCGACGCCTGGGTTGAAAATGTGCAGGTATCCGCCCAGGGCAGCAGCTTCACCCTGCGGTTCCGGGACGGCGGCAGCGTGGAATGCCACACCCGAATGCTGGGCGCGCACAACATCAGCAACATCCTGCTGGCCTGTGCGGTGGCGAAGCATCTGGGCCTCACCGATCACCAGATCCAGCGCGGCATCGGCCAATTGCAGCCGGTAGAGCACCGCCTGCAGCTGCTCTCCAGCGCCGGCGGCGTGACGGTCATCGACGACGCCTTCAACAGCAACCCCATCGGCGCAAAAGCGGCTCTGGACGTGCTGAGCCGCTTCCCGGGACGGCGCATCATCGTGACGCCGGGCATGGTGGAGCTGGGCGACAAAGAAGCCGCCTATAACCGCGACCTGGGCCGGGAAATGGCCTCCGCCGCGGACGTGTGCGTGCTGATCGGCAAAAAACATACCCAGCCCATTCAGGAAGGACTGCTGGAAGCGGGATACCCCCAGGCGGATATTCATGTGTTCGCCAGCCTTTCCGAGGCCACCGCGTGGTTGCAGGGTTTTATGCGGGCGGGAGACTTTGTGCTCTATGAAAACGACCTGCCCGACCATTATTCCGAAACCTGATCAGGAGGAACCAACATGGCAAAGATTCAACTGGGCGTGATCTTCGGCAGCCGCAGCTGCGAGCACGAGGTATCCATCATCAGCGGCGTGCAGCTGGCCCGGGCCGCGGCCCGCGGCAAGTATGACGTGTGGCCCATCTACATCGCTAAGGACGGCCGCTGGTACACCGGCGAAAAGCTGCTGGACATTCACACCTATACCCCCTTTGATCCCTACGCGAAGGGTATCACCCGGGTGACGCTGGACATGACGGCGGGCAGCGGCGCGCTGATCAGCTACGAGCAGGAAAAGGGCCTGTTTGCCAAGGGCGTGATGCCCGTCACCGTGGCCAAGCTGGACGTGGTGATCCCCGTGATGCACGGCCTCCATGGCGAGGACGGCACCCTGCAGGGCTTGCTGGAATTGGCCAACATCCCCTATTCCTCCACGGGCGTGGCCGGTTCCGCCGTGGGCATGGACAAAATCATGATGAAGCAGGTGTTTCGCGGCATGGATTTCCCGGTGCTGCCGGATACCTTTGCCCTGCGCAGCGAATGGCGGGCCGACCCCGACGCGGTGATCGCCAGAATTGAAGAAAAGCTCCCCTACCCCGTATTCTGCAAGCCCGCCTGCCTGGGCAGCTCCATCGGCGTCAGCCGGGCGGACGACCGGGAAAAGCTGCGGGACGCTCTGGATCTGGCCTTTACCTATGACCGCCGCGTGCTGATCGAAAAGGGGCTGGATCATCCCATCGAGGTCAATTGCTCCGTGCTGGGCTTTGACAATGAATGCGCCGCCTCCGTCACCGAGATGCCCACCACCAGCGGCGGCGACCTGCTGGACTTTGCCGACAAATATCTGACCGGCAGCGGCAGCAAGGGTATGGCCAGCCTGAAGCGCGTGATGCCCGCTCCCGTGGGCGACGCCATGATCCATCGCATCGGGGAGCTGAGCAAGCAGATCTTCCGGGCGCTGGACTGCAAGGGTGTGGTACGCATCGACTATATGCTGACCCGCGACGACGAACTTTATATCACCGAGATCAACACCATTCCCGGCTCCATGGCCTTCTATCTGTGGCAGGAGAGCGGCATTTCCTACGCCCAGCTCATTGACCGGCTGGTGGAATACGCCAATCGGGCTTATGCGGAAAAGAATGAAAACGATTATGCCTTCACCAGTGACATCCTGAATGGCGTGGTGCTGGGCGGCAAAAAGGGCGGAAAGCTCTGATTCCTCCAAAACGATTTCCGGGAGCGCAAATGCGCTCCCGGTCAGCGCATCGGCAAAGCCGATGCTTCCGTGGGAAGTGAAGAATCACTTCCCACGGATTGCAAATTTTCTTGTTCGCCTAAAGGCTCACGGCCAGAAAATTTGAGCGGATTGCACTGCTGCGCGTCCAACACGCACTTTTTGCCAGCGTAGTTTTCAAACAGCACTTTGCAGATAGTCTATCCGGGAGCGCGGAGGCGCTCCCGGTTTTTGTTATGCGATTTTGAGAATGCTGACGCTGAAGCTCTGGTTCATGGAAGCCACGGACAGGCTGGCCTGCACCTGGAAGGTGGACACCATGGCCGTATCCACGATGAAGGTGGCGGAGATGCCGGCCTGCTCGCCGGCCACGCTGGTTTCCCCTGCGCTGTACAGGGTCAGCGCCGCGCCGTTGAGCATGGGGATGGCGCGGAAATCGCCGGGCGTGGTGCCGTCCGTATGGATGGCGTAGGAGATCAAATAGGTGCCAGGCTGCAGCCGCACGGAGGTGCCGCCGGGCACGATATCCCGGGTCTGACGGGAATAGGACTGGGCCGTCATGGCGTACATGGCGCCATTGGCCACGCTCTGGGCAGCTTCGCCCATCTGGGCAAAGGCCAGCTCCACAGGCAGAGGCTCGCCCGCAGGTCCGGTGGGACCCGTGGGACCGGTAGGGCCAATTTCGCCCGCAGGACCCGTAGGGCCGATTTCACCCGCAGGACCGGTAGGTCCAATTTCGCCCGCAGGACCGGTAGGACCGATTTCGCCCGCAGGACCGGTAGGGCCGATTTCACCTGCAGGACCGGTAGGTCCAATTTCGCCCGCAGGGCCCGTAGGTCCAATTTCACCCGCAGGACCCGTAGGACCGGGAACGCCACTGCCGGTGGGGCCTTGCGGGCCCATGGGACCCATGGGACCGGTGGGACCCGTGGGTCCGTACACCGGACGCCAGCCGCCATTGCAGCCAAAGATGGAACCGCAGCCCGCGAACTGCGAATTATTGCAGCAGCAATTTGCCATAAAAAATCACCCGTTCATTGCAGATTGGGCTGTTTTTCAACCCACTGCATCCTATGACGGGTGATTTGAAATTGTTACTTCTTTGGCAGCAGCTTGCAGATGAAGGGGAAGCTCATGGGCCACACGCCCGCCGCGAACACCACCATGCAGAAATAGCGGAGGCCGTTGGCGATGGGCGCGCCGTTGAACAGGGCGTTGAGCGGCGCTTTGAGCAGCACGCGCACGCCCATGGTCAGGGCCAGCCCCAGCACCGCCTTGACGATCTGCGCCGGAATGGAGCCTTCCACGGTGAAATGGACGAACCGCTGATCCATCCAGTAAGCCAGGATCATGCCCAGCACGGCAAAGAACAGCATATAGGCCGTCCGGGTGCCTTCGGCCAGGTTATCGAGTTCGATATCCGCCGGGAAGGGCCACAGATGCACGTAGAGCATATACAGCCCGGCCAGGCCCGCCATGACGAAGAGGATTATATACATGCGGCGGGACGGCACGTTCTCCTCCTTGAAGAGCGGCCGCATGAGGAACACCAGCGCCAGGCCCACCACGATGCTGACGCCCACATCCAGCGGCGTATGGACGCCCAGGTACATGCGGGAAATGGCCACCAGGACATAGAGGACGATCAGGACGATTTTGAGCCCTTTCTTTTTGGCCAGCAACGCGGGAGCCACCAGCGCCGCGGCGGCGTTCTGGGTGTGGCCGCTGGGGAAGGAATAGCCGCCCGCGTCCGCCCGCGCCGCCTCCACGATGGTGAAATCAGGATCCTGCACCCAGGGGCGGGAAATGCGGAAAGCCAGCTTCAAAAACTGGTTGAGCACCGTGCCTGCCAGACCGACGGACAGCATATAATAGCCCGCCCGCTTGCTGACGCACCACAGCGCCACGATGGCCAAGGCGATGAATAGCATTTCGCCGCCGAACTCGGTGATGATCAGCATGACGCGGTCCAGCCACGGCGCGCGCATTTTTTCAAAAAAGTACAATAGCTGCATAGGTTCCTCCTCGTATTATAGTGTCGTAGTTTATAGCTCCTCACCAAGAGCTGTGCTACACTGCTGGGGATGCTGTGGATTGGTATTGTCCTCCTACCGCAA
>CACWUV010000108.1 GCA_902764185.1 uncultured Eubacteriales bacterium | reverse complement strand
CCGCCAGGGTCCTGACGGCCCGCAGGATCTCGTCCCGGGCGCCGTAGTTGATGGCGATGTTGAGCTTAAGGCCGGTGTTGCCCCGCGTGCGCTCCTCGGCGGCGATGAGCGCCTGCTTTTGCGGTCCCGGCAGGCCGTCCTTATCCCCCAGGATGCGGATGCGCACGTTCTTTTCGTCCAATTCGTCGATTTCGCTGGTAAAATACTCCAGCAGCAGGCTCATCAGCGCGCCCACCTCGGCGGGGCTGCGCTTCCAGTTTTCGGTGGAAAAGGCATAGAGCGACAGGGCTTCGATGCCGATGTCGCTGCTCTCGCGGATGATGGCGCGCAGGGTTTCCGTTCCCCGGCGATGGCCCTGGGCCACCTGCAATTTATGCGCCTTGGCCCAGCGGCCGTTGCCGTCCATGATGATGGCCACATGACGGGGCAGCTTTGCAAATTCGCTCATGCTTCTTCCTCCCTGGGGTCGCCGTCCCGGAACAGGCTGACCACAAGCAAGCCTTCCCGTACAGCGATGACGCGCGGCGTGAGACCCTCCTCCTCCGCCGCGCGCTCTCCCGTATAGATGATTTGCGGTTCCATTCCCCGGGCGCGGCAAAAGGCCAGGGCCTGCGCAAGCGGCAGACCCAGGCATGGCCGCAGGGGAGAAAAATCGGTGCGCTCTGTCAAACCGACATGATCTCCTTTTCCTTTTCGGCGGCGATCTTGTCGATCTCCTTGATGGCGCTGTCGGTGGCCTTCTGCATTTCGTCCTCGGCCTTGCGCTGATCGTCCTCGGTGATCAGGCTGTCCTTCTTGAGCTTTTTGAACTGCTCCATGGCGTCCCGGCGGATATTGCGGCTGGCCACCTTGGCTTCCTCGGCGCTCTTGCGGACCACCTTGGTCAGCTCCTTGCGGCGCTCCTCGTTGAGCTCGGGCACGATGAGGCGGATGACGTGGCCGTCGTTTGAGGGATTCATGCCCAGGTCGCTCTTCTGGATGGCCTTTTCCACCAGGGGGATGGCCTTGGTGTCCCACAGGCTGATGACCAGCATGCGGGGTTCGGGAGCGGAGATGTTGCCCATCTGGTTGAGGGGCGTCTGGGCGCCGTAATAGTCCACCACGATGCGGTCCAAAATCTGCGGATTGGCCCGGCCTGCCCGCAGGGACTGCATATCGCGCTTGAAGCCTTCACGGGTTTTGCCCATTCTGTCCTGGGCATCCTTGATAATATCCTTGTATTCAGACATGGTACATCCTCCTTTTTGCAATTCCCTTGTTCAGTAGCTCTATTTTACCGTTTTTTACGGTATATGGCAAGTGTTTTTTATTCCTCCTCCGGCGGGTCGGCCAGGGTGACCTTGAGCTTTTCCACCCGCATGCCCCGGGCCTCCAGCACCCGCACGGTGTAGCGGTCGCAGGTGAAGCTGTCCCCCGCCTTGGGGAAGCGGTCCAGCTGCTCGGTGGCCCAGCCGCCCACGGTGTTGTATTCGGACTCGAACTCCGGCGGCTCGTAATCGCACATGTCAAAGAGGTCGTAGATGTTGGCGTCGCCGTCCACGATGAAGGTGTGCTCGTCGATCTTGATGATCTCGTCCTCCACCGCGTCCCTTTCGTCGTAGATCTCGCCCACGATCTCTTCCATTATATCCTCCATGGTCAGCATGCCCAGGGTGCCGCCGTACTCGTCCACCACGATGGCGGCCTGGATATGGCGGTCCCGGAACTCGCGGATGATGGAGGAGACCATGCGGGTCTTATGCACGAAGAGCGGCGGCACCATCAGATCCTCCAGCGTCACCTGCTGACCGCCGGCGATGGCCTTGATGAGCTTCTTGGTGGACAGGATGCCGATGATGGTGTCGATGGTGTCCTTGTAGACGGGGATGCGGGTGTACTGCATCAGCTCGTCCGTCAGCTCGGGGATGCCGTCGTCATAGTCGATGGCGCACAGGTCCACCCGGGGAGTGAGCACCTCCATGGCCATGGTGTCGGTGATCTCAATGGCCGAGCGGATCAGCTCGCTTTCCTCCTCGGTAAAGACGCCCTCCTCCTCGATGTTGTCCACCAGCTCCACCAATTCCTCGGTGGTCATGTCCGGCGTGTCCTCCTTGGGCGTCCACAGGTGTTCAAAATGCCCCACCAGCTTTTCCACCACGTCCACCACGGGCTTGAACACCAGCATGGTGATCTTCATGGGATAGGCAAAGATGCGGGCCAGGGTGTCGGGCATGCTGGAGGCCACGATCTTGGGCAGGGTTTCGCCAAAGATCAGCAGCAGCGCCGTCATGACCGCCGAGGCGATGGCCGCGCCGTTGGGCAGATGCAGCGCCTGGACGAACAGCATGGTGGCCGCGGAGGACGCGGCGATGTTGGCCAGGTTGTTGCCCACCAGGATGGCGGACAGGGAGCGCACGTAGTGGTCGATGATGTGCAATTCCATCTTGGCCACCTTTTTGCCCTCCTCCGCCGCCTTTTCCACCCGGAAGCGGTTGGCCTTGGCATAGGTGATCTCGGCGGAGGAGAAGAAGGCGGACAAAAGGATCAGCACAGCGATCAGCAGACACAAAAGCGCGATGATCATGTGGCGGCGCCTCCCTTCGGCACGGGCTTCTGGACGCTGTCGTCCTCGTCGTAGATCTCGCCCACGATCTCCTCCAGGATATCCTCCATGGTGAGCATGCCCAGGGTATGGCCCTGATCGTCCTGCACGATGGCCATGTGCTGGCGGCGGCCGGACATGCCCTCAAACACGTCGCTGATCAGCATATCGGGCCGCACAAAATAGGGCCGCGTGATGAACTCGCGCAGGTCGAAGGGCTTCTCTCCCATCAGCCGCCACAGGCAGCGCACCGAGCGCGCCACGCCCACGATCTTGTCCGGCGTGCCGTCATAGACGGGAAAGCGGGAATATTTGGTTTCGAGAAGGCGCTTTTTCAGCGTTTCCCGGTCGATGTTCACGGGGATGGCGATCATGTTTTCCCGGCGGGTCATGATCTCCCCCGCCACGATGTCGCCAAAGTCGATGGCGGACTTGATGATGTCGCTCTCCTCGTGGTCGATGACGCCCTCCTCCTCCGCGCCGGACACCAGGGAGGCGAACTCGTCCTCGGTGACGCTGGGGGTCTTGGCCGCGTGGCGGCTCAGGGCGTTTTTGACAAAATTACCCAGGCCGGTCAGCACCATGGCGATCGGCTTGAGCAAAAACATGCATATGCGGATGGCCAGCGCTGAATACAGCATAAAGCGGTCGCTGTTGGCGCGGGCCATGTTTTTGGGAATCGTTTCGCTGAAGAAGAACACCAGGAGCGTCATCACCAGCGTGGCCACCAGAGAACCGGAGTTGCCCATCCATTCCACTGCCATCACCGTGGCCAGAGAGGCGGCGACGATATGGATGATATTGATGGCGATGAGCAGCGTGACCACAGCGCGGTCAAACCGATCCAAGATCCACACCACCCGCTGGGCGCGCCGATCGCCGTCATCGGAAAGCACCTGCATGCGGATGCGGTTGCAAAACGACAGCGCCGTTTCCGCGCCGGAAAAGAAACCGCCCGCCAGTATCAGGAAAATTAACAACAAACTTCGTGGGACCGCATCGTCCATAGAACGCATTCACTATCCTTACCGTATAAATATCACGCACAATGCGCTTTTTTATTATGCCATATCCGCGGCCAGAATGCAAGCGGGGGCAGCCCCTTCCATTATTTTTTTTGCCGCGTCAGCCACGCGATGATGGCTGCCCGGTCGCAGGGCAAGCGGCCGCGGAGCACCATTTGGTGGATGGTATGCAGGGTATCCCCCACTTTCTCGCCCGCAAGGCCCATGGCGGTCAGGTCCTTGCCGTTTACGGGCAGATCCCGGAGGGACAGGGGCAGATCGGCGGCCAGCGCCGCGCGGATGCGGGCCAGGCGCTGGGCGCTTTCCTTTTCATCCAGGACGCCCGCCGCCTGCTGCAGCCGCACCAGACGGCGCAGCTGGACTTCCCCCAGCATGGCCAGCATGACGGCGGTCTCGTCGGGGGCAAAGGGCTGGCGGGCCTGGCGGCAAAGGGTCAGCACCTCCTCCCGGAAGGCCCGGGACTGCTTCAAAGAATCCAGGGTGTTTTGCAGGGCGGGTTCGCCGCAGTCGTGCAGCAGCGCCGCCATGCGCAGGGTGGCGTCTCCGGCAGGCAGATGGGACAGGGCCTTGAGGCCGCTGATCCACGCCAGCGGCGGGAAATCCGGCAGCGCGGCGAACACCACGTCGGGAAATTCCCCCAGGGCGGGCACCGCGCCGGACTCCGCGGTGGCCCGGATCAATTCGGCAGCGATGCGCTCCCGGCTGACCAGATGCAGCCGATCCCGCAGGCGGTGCATGGTCCGGGCGGTGTCGCCGTCGATGTCAAAATTCAATTGGGAGGCAAAGCGCACCGCCCGCAGGATGCGCAGGGCGTCCTCGGTGAGCCGCTGCTCCGGATCGCCCACGCAGCGGATCAGCCGCTTTTTCAGGTCCTTTTCGCCCTCGTACAGATCCACAATGCCGGTGACGGGATGATAGGCCATGGTGTTGACGGTGAAATCCCGGCGCCGCAGGTCCTCCCGCAGGCTGCGGGTAAAGCGCACGGAGGCGGGATGGCGGCCGTCCAGGTATTCGCCGTCCGCCCGGAAGGTGGTGATCTCCAAAGCCATGCCGCCCAGCAGCACCGTCACCGTGCCGTGCTGGATGCCGGTATCAATGACCCGCTCCCCCGCAAAAACGGCATGAGTCTCCTGGGGGGTGCAGGACACGCAGATGTCGTAATCGTTGGGGGGCACGCCGCGAAGCAGATCCCGCACGCAGCCGCCCACGGCATAGGCTTCATGGCCGCGCTTGTTGAGGCGCATAATGGCCAGCAGAACCGGAACGGGCAGATCAAAGGACATGGGCGGGCCTCCTGACGGCATCATTTTTTGAATATTATAATCGAAAAAAGCGGCGTTTGCAATCACCGGGCGATTATGATATACTGAACCATATAAAATGAGGAGCGGATGCACATGGACCCACTGGAGGCGGTAAAGCAGGCCCGGGACCTTTTGGAGCGCGTGACACCCCTGCGCCGGGACTGCGGCGGCGTCTGCGGCGCGGCCTGCTGCCAGAGCGACGAGGACGGCCAGGGCGGCATGCTGCTGTTTCCCGGCGAGGAGGCGCTCTACACGGACCTTCCCGACGGCTTCACCCTGTCCCGGGACGACGCCGTGCTGTCCGGCATGACGCTGCTGACCTGTCAGGGCCATTGTCCCCGCCACATGCGGCCCCTGTCCTGCCGCCTGTTTCCGCTGACGCCGGTATGGACGACGGAAAATGGGCAGGAAAAGCTGAAGGTGCGCATGGACCCCCGGGCCTTCGCCGTGTGCCCGCTGTGCGAGCAGGGTATCCGCGGCATGGCGCCGGAATTCGGCCAGGCGGCGCTGCAGGCCGCCCGCATCCTGTGCCAGTGCGAGGAGCACAAACAATATTTTCGGGCGCTGGCCCGTTATTTTGAACAGTTGAAGGCTTGGTAAAAAAGGAGGAGCGCGTTATGGTTTGGCGGCAGATCGACGGCGACCGGGAGCAGATCGTCGGCGAGCACGCGGGAGGCGAATTGATCCAGGGCGATTTTCGCGCCGTGGATCTCAGCGCATACCGGGGACGGGTGCAGTGCATCTATGTGGACCCGCCGTTTCTCACCGGCGATCAGTTTTATTTCCGCATGCGCGTGGGCGATCAGGGCTGGGAGGCCGGCACGCCCGTCCTGACCCTGCCCGCCTATTCCGATTCCTTTCCCGGCGGCCGCACCCAGTATCTGCAAATGCTGCGGGCGCTACTGGAGCGCTGCCGGGACTTGCTGGCGGACAGCGGCGCCATGTTTCTGCACATCGACAGCCGTGTGAGCGCCCACGCCCGCATATTGTGCGACCAGGTCTTTGGCGAAAACAACTTTATCAACGAGATCATCTGGTCCTACCAGTCCGGCGGCCGCAGCAAAAAGCACTTCAGCCGCAAGCACGACACCATCCTGTTTTACGCCAAGGCCCAGTCCGCCCTGTATTTCAACATCGCCCGGGTGGCCGTGCCCCGCAAGGACAACCGCTCCAACCACATGAAGCGCATGGTGGACGAGCAGGGCAGACCCTACCGCACCATACGGACCGGCGGCAAGACCTACACCTATTACGACGACGACCCCGTATTCCCTGACGACGTGTGGGCGGACGTGAGCCATCTGCAGCAAAAGGACCCCCAGCGCACGGGCTACGACACCCAGAAGCCCCTGGCGCTGCTGAACCGCATCGTCCGCTGCTGCACCCGGCCCGGGGACATCGTGGCCGACCTGTGCTGCGGCTCCGGCACTACCCTGGCGGCGGCGGTGGAAAACGACTGCCGCTTCCTGGGGGTGGATCAAAGCCCCCACGCCATCTCCGTATGCCGCAAGCGGCTGCTGAACACCACGCTGGAGATCCGCACGCCCTTTGAGCATGTGGACGCCGTGCTGGACGCCGAGCTGCTGCCCGGTATTGGCTATTACGAGATCACCCTGCAGGACTACCGGGCGGATATGACCCTGCCCGCGGGCGGCAAAAGCCAGCCCAAGGACCTGTCCATCCAGGGGCTGGACGCCGTGGACCAATGGAGCGTGGGCTTCCTGCGGGACGGCGTTTACAAGGCCTATGCCTCCAGCGCCCGGCTGCGGCAGTCGCCTCGGCTGCGGACGCTGCTGGAGCTGCCGCTGCTGCGCGGCCAGGTGGCCATTTCCATGGTGGACGCCCTGGGCCGCCGCACCCTATGGGCGGCGGAGTCCGAGGGGTAATACCCGCATTTTCCCCCGCATAGGCTGTGGTGAACACGGCTTAAAGGGGGAAAACGCATGCGGGAGGAGGCGGCGCGCCGCTGCCTGGACATGGCGCGCTATATGATACAAAGCGGCGACACCGTGCGCGGCACGGCCCGGCGGTTCGGGGTGAGCAAAAGCCTGGCCCACCGGGAGCTGACCGGACGGCTGAAGGAGCTAAATTCCCTGCTGTACGAGCAGGCGCGCGCCCTGATGGACTACCACAAGGCAGTGCGCCATCTGCGGGGAGGCGAAGCGACAAAGCGTCGATTTTTGTCGGAAAAGCACGAAAAAGTGGGGAGGGATGCACAAAAATAATCCTTCAAAGTGTAAAAAGTGGTAAATGAATGCCATTTCCTTGGAAAAAATAGAGGAAAACGCGCCTGCGCGTAGAATATACAAACGAGGAAATTGGAAACGAAGGAGATCCTTACTTATGGCATCTGTGGCAGATATCGGCATTGATCTGGGTACTTCCAACGTGGTGATCTACGCCCGCAACCGGGGCGTAGTGCTGGACGAGCCCGCCGTCGTGGCCCTGGAGCGCGACAGCCGGGTGATCCGCGCCATCGGCATGGAAGCCTACCGCATGATCGGCCGCACTCCCAGCGGCATCGTGGCCATGCGCCCCTTGAAGGAGGGCTCAGTGGCCGATTTTGAGCTGACCAGCAGCATTTTGCATCATTTTGTGGTGCAGGTGATCGGCAAGCGCATGTTTTCCCGTCCGCGGGCCGTGCTGTCCCTGCCCTCCGGCATCAACGAAAATGAAAAGCGCAACATTTCCGCCGTTATGTTTGAGGCGGGCGTGCGCCGCACCCAGCTGCTGGATCGTCCCGTGGCCGCCGCCATCGGCGCGGATATGAACATCAACGAGGTGTACGGCTCCATGGTGGTGGACATCGGCGCGGGCATGACGGATATCGCCGTGCTGTCCACCGGGCGCGTGGTGGTGAGCGACGCGGTGAAGATTGGCGGCGATCACTTTGACGACGCCATCATCCGCTATCTGCGGCGCAAATACAACATTTTGATCGGCGAGCGCACGGCGGAGGAGCTGAAAATCGCCATTGGCGGCGCCATGCCCCGCAGGGAGCAGATGTATCTGGACATCACGGGCCGCAACCTGATCAGCGGCCTGCCCAAGCTCATGCGCATCACCTCCGATGAAATCTACGAGGCCATCGACGACCCGCTGACCGCCCTCATCGAGGCCATCCACGCCGTGCTGGAGCACACCCCTGCGGAATTGGCCGCGGACGTGTTTGACGCCGGCATCGTACTGACCGGCGGCGGCGCGCAGTTGGCCAACCTGAGCGAGGCCATCACCGCCGCCTTGAAGGTGGACTGCCGGGTGGCAGACAATCCCCACGCCTGCGTGGCCATGGGCTGCGGCCGCACCCTGGAAAACCTGGAGGATTACGGCCGCTACCTGAGCGACCGGCGGTAACGCCCGCAATTTGAAAATTGACATTGACTTTTTGCTCCGGATATGGTATATTGAAACATGCTGGCGCGCGCCAGCAAGTGCCGATATAGCTCAGTTGGTAGAGCGGCTGATTCGTAATCATCAGGTCAAGGGTTCGAGTCCCTTTATCGGCTCCATCGAGGTGTAGCGCAGTTTGGTAGCGCGTTTGGTTCGGGACCAAAAGGCCGCGGGTTCGAGTCCCGCCACTTCGACCAAAGTGAAAAGGTGCCCTTCAT
>CACWUV010000107.1 GCA_902764185.1 uncultured Eubacteriales bacterium | reverse complement strand
ACATTGCCCATTACGCCTATGCTCCCGGTGAAGGCGACGCGCGGATCGCCGTGACGGCGGACGGGCAGGACGTGGAGATCGAATTCCGGGATAGCGGCGTGCCCTATGATCCCTTGGCCAAGGCGGACCCGGATGTGAGCCTTTCCGCCGAGGAGCGGCAGATCGGCGGCCTGGGCATCTTCATGGTCAAGAAAACCATGGACGGCATGGCCTATCAATACGTGGACGGCCAAAACGTGCTCAAGATCCGCAAGCGGATCGGCTGAGGTGCCCCATGATCATCAATACCGGCCAGCGCACGGATATCCCCGCCTTCTATGCCGAGTGGTTTTGCAATCGGCTGCGGGCGGGGTTTGTTTTGGTGCGCAATCCCTATGATCCCCAGCGCGTCACCCGCTATCGTCTGACGCCGGACGTGGTGGATCTCATCGGCTTTTGCACCAAAAATCCCGCGCCCATGCTGCCCCATATGGACCTGCTGCGCCCCTTCGGCCAATACTGGTATGTGACCATCACCCCCTATGGCCGGGACATCGAACCCCGCGTTCCGAATAAACTGCAGGTGCTGGAGAGCTTCCGGCGGCTGTCGGCCATGGTGGGGCCGGACAGCATGGGCTGGCGCTACGATCCCATTTTCATCAGCTCGGAGTGGCCCGTGGAGCGCCACATCAAAGCCTTTGAATATATGGCCAAAGCGCTGGCGGGGGCGACCCATACCGCCGTGATCAGCTTTATCGACCTGTATGAAAAGACCCGACACAATTTTCCCGAGGCGCGGCCGGTCTCCCGGGAGGATCGGCTGACCCTGGGCCGCGCCCTGGCGGAGATCGCCCGGCAAAACGGCATGATCCTGCGCCCCTGCGCCGAAGGCGACGAGCTGGCCCAGTTCGGCGCGGACTGCGGCGGCTGCATGACCGTGGCCATGTACCAGCAGGCCCTCCATCAGCGCCTGCGGGTGCCGCGCCACGCCCCCGCCCGCAAGGAATGCGCCTGCTATCTGGGCGCGGACATCGGAGCCTATAACTCCTGCGGCCATCTGTGCCGCTACTGCTACGCCAATTACGACGCCGCCACCGTGCAGGCCAACCTGCGCGCCCATGACCCCGCCTCGCCCTTCCTGCTAGGCCACGCCCTGCCCGGCGATCAGATCCGCGACGCCCAGCAGGAAAGCTGGATCGACCCGCAGGTGGCAATGGAGATATAGGGATAATATGGATCTTCTTATAGTTAGACAAACAGAAATTGGCAAAGCCTAATAATAATGAATTATTTTATATAGTCTATAAAAGACCCTTCGACTGCGCTGCGCTCCGCTCAGGATGACATTGGAAGGGTTTTTTTCTATGTATATTGACTGAAATTGCTGCAAAAGCGCCAATAAACAAGAGAAAAACTACCCACCGATGTCATCCTGAGCGAAGCACAAGCGAAGCCGAAGGATCTTGCGTCTGTTTCTAAAATGAGGAACGTGCAGTTTCGAGCATATCAGCTTGCAATGCAAGGCGCTTTGACCATGATTTAACTGGGCTCGCAGCGCCTGAAAAATGCTCCTGTGGATCATTTTTAACGAGAGCGGGCCGGCAGGCCCCGGAGCCGAAGGCTAAATCGAGGAAAAGCAGCGCGGAAGGGCAAGCTGATATGCCGAAAATGCATCTTTCCGAATTTAGAAACAGTCTCTAAATTCAATGATCTTTTCTTTTCAGACTCACCACAAACCTGCTCCCCTGCCCCGGCTGGCTTTCCACCTGGATGGCGCCGCCCTCCACACCCTCCACGATGCGCTTCACCAGGGGCAGGCCCAGGCCGTTGCCTTCGCTTTTGTGGGAGCCATCGGCCTGATAGAAGCGGTCAAAGATGTGGCTGATCTCCTCGGCGGTCATACCCACGCCGCGGTCCTCCACGGTGACGCGCACATCGGGGCCGTCCTTTTCCATGTGCAGGCGCAATAGGCCCCCTTCTGGGCTGAACTTAATGGCGTTATCCAGCAGGTTGGTCCACACGTGCAACAGCAGGTTTTCGCTGCCGGTGTAGGTGACGGGGGCCAGCTCCACGTCCAGCTCCAGGTCCTTGGCGGCCCATTTGCTCTCCAGCATCAGCAATGCCTGCCGCATCTGCTCGTCCAGGCGATAGGCGGTCTTTTCGGCGGGATAGGACTGGTTGTCCACCTTGGAAAGCAGCAAAATGCTGTTCACCAGATCCCCCAGGCGGCGGGTGCTGGTCAAAATTTTGTCCACGTACTCCCGCTGCTGGTCGGGGCCGGCGGCGTCCTGCAGCAGCATGGCGTAGCCCTCGATGGCGTTGATGGGGGTCTTGAATTCGTGGGATACATTGGATACAAAATCGCTTTGCAGGGTCTCGATGGTGCTCAGGGCGCGGGTCATGGTGTTAAAGTTCTCGTAGCTCTGGCGCATCTCCCCAAAGTGGCCGGGGTTCTCCAGCCGCACGGTAAAATCCCCCTGGGCCACCTGCTGCATGGCGCGGCTGAGGCGGGTGATGGGGCTGATGAACACGCGGCTGAAAATGAGGCTGAGCACCATGCCCATGGCGATGGACAGCAGGATCATCCACACGATGGTGGGCACGATGAGCCGCGTCTTGGTCAGCCATTCGATCAGCATGGTCAGCAGCGCCGCCACGCCGATGGACACCGCCAGGATGATGAAAATGCTGATGATGAAATACAGTTGCAGGTTGTCGCTGCGCACCTCGGTATCCGGGGCTTTGACTTCAAATTTCTTCTTCATGGGTCGCCTCCTGGTTGGGGATAAATATACTATAATACAGATGGGAAGGAATTTCAATTCAAGGCTTCTGCCTACTCAATTGCATGGCGTGTGACAAAAAAATCGCCGCTGCTCTTTTCGGCAGCGGCAGTTTTTCCATTATTGTTTCCTGACCACCTTATACCCCAGCCCGCGCATGGTGACGATCTCAAAATCGGGATTATCGCGGAAGCGCTCGCGCAGGCGGCCGATGTGCACGTCCACGGTGTGGGGGTCGGTTTCGCTTTCCACGCCCCAGATGTCATCCATGATCTGCTGGCGGGTGAAGATGCGTCCCGGCGCGGCAGCCATCTTGTACAGCAGGAGAAATTCCTTTTGCGGCAGGGTGATCTCGTGGCCGTCCCGCTGGATGGTGAGGGTGTCGTACACCAGGGTGGTGCCGCCCAGCACCTCCCGGCGCTCGCTGATCATCTGCGCCCGGCGCAGCAGCGCGCCCACCCGCAGCACCATTTCGTTCACGTTGACGGGCTTCACCATATAATCGTCCGTGCCGCTCAGGAACCCCCGGCGCATATCGTCAAAGGCGTCCTTGGCCGTAATCATCAGCACCGGGATGCCGATGTCCGCTTCCCTCAGGGAGCGCACCAGCTCGTAGCCGTCCATCACGGGCATCATGATATCGCTGATGATCAGGTCGATATAATTTTCGTCCAGCACGTCCAGGGCCTGCTGACCGTCGGCGGCCTCCAGGGCCTCGTAGCCGTTCTTTTCCAGCACCCGGCGAAAAAGCCCCCGCAGCTCGGCGTCGTCTTCCACTACCAAAATACGGAACATCGCGTTTCCTCCCTTTTATGGGATGATGATACAGGATGTAAATCAATTTCTGCTCAACAGGTATTTTACAGCCCCAACACCGCTTGCGCGTTCTTATATAACACCTTGTCCAGCTCCTCCGGGCGCAGCCCCAGGCCCCGCACGCTGCGCAGCTCTTTGCCCGGGTCCCACATGGGGAAATCCGTGCCGAAGAGCACCCGGTCCGCGCCGAAAAAGCGGATGGCGTCCAGGAGGGCCGCGTCGCCCAAAATCCAATGGCTGCTGGAGCAATCCACCAGCACGTTTTCATGCTGGAGGCAGGCCCGGGCTTCGTCCCACTCGGTATAGCCGCCCATGTGGGCGCAGATCATCCGCAGCCGCGGGAACCGCCGCAGCACCGGCGGCACCTGGCCGGGATTGTCGTAATGATAGCGGTAATCGCCCATGTGCAGCAGCAGCGGGCAGGTATCCTGGCAGGCGGCGTAGATCTTGTCCATCCGCGGGTCGTCCAGGGCGATCCTCTGCATGTCGTTGTGCAGCTTGACACCCTTGAGGCCCAGGGACAGGGCCCGGGCCAGCTCGTCGTTCACTTCGTTTTCCGTCATGTCGGGATGCAGGGTGGCATAGCCGGTCAGGCGATCCGGATGGGCCTGCGCCTGGCTGGAAATAAAATCGTTGATGGTAGCGGCACGGGCGGGCGACAGCGCCACGGAATGGATCAGGGCGCGGTCGATGCCGCCCCGGTCCATGGCGTCCAAAAGAGCCGGCACGCTGCCGGGATGGCACATTTCCACGCCGTAAAACTGCCCGATGCTCTGGGCGGCCTTGACGGCGATTTTTTCGGGATACACGTGGGCATGAAAATCGATAACCATGGCGCAACTTCCTTTCACGCCGCCTATTGTAGCATGCGCGGATGGAAAATAGCAATAAAAATGCCTTGAAAATACATTTGCGGCCTGCTACAATGCGGGTGGAGGAACTGCCATGAAAAAAACCGACGACAAAACCAACGCCCTGCGGTTGCTGGACGCCCAGGGCATACAGCACGCGGTGCACACCTATGATCCCGATGCCGCGGACGGCGGCCAGGTGGCGGCGCTGCTGGGCCAAAGCCCCGATCAGGTGTTCAAAACCCTGGTCACCGTGGCCGCGTCCCGCAAAAACTATGTGTTCGTGGTGCCGGTCAATTGCACCCTGCATTTAAAAAAGGCCGCCGCGGCGGTGGGCGAAAAGAGCATCGCCATGCTGCCCCAGAAGGATCTGCTGCCCCTCACCGGCTATATCCACGGCGGCTGCTCGCCCATCGGCATGAAAAAGCTCTTTCCCACCGTGATCCATGAGACGGCCCAGCTCTTTGACACCATCTGCGTCAGCGCCGGCCGCCGCGGCTGCCAGGTGGAGCTGAACCCGGATGTGCTGTGCGGGCTGGTGGGCGCGGCTTACGCGGATGTGACCCAGGAGTGACGGGAAAAAGAAAGCCCTCATCCGACCCGCTGGTCGGACGAGGGCTCAGGGCATCGCCAAAGTCAATGCCCCCGAAGAAAATGAAGTATCATTTCCTTCGGAATGCAAATTTTCTTGTGCGCTTAACAGCGCACGGCCAGAAAATTTGAAAGGAATGAAAATTCCCTCTCGGCCGGGCAAGCGGGCCTTCGGGAATTTTCTCCTCGGCGACGTACACGCCGCCGCCTGCGGATAAAAAATGAAGGGGCTGCGGCCCCTTCATCCCAGATATTTAACAATAGGTTTATTGATCGCTTGAGCCCTCATCCGACCCGCTGGTCGGACGAGGGCTTTCCTTCAAGCTCAAATTTATATGTTTTGATTCGGGAACTGCATCATTCCGCCCGCAGCTTGATAACGCCATCCTCGATGGCGTCCACGATGGCCAGGGACTTGAGGTTGATGCCCGCCTCCCGCAGCTGCTTGCCGCCGGGCTGGAAGCCCTTTTCCACGGCGATGCCCACGCCCACCAGATTGCACTGGGCCTGCTGGGCGATGCTGATCAGCGCATGGCTGGCCTGGCCGTCCGCCAGAAAATCATCCACCACCAGCACCCGGCTGCCTGCGGGCAGATAGCGCCGATCCACGCGCAGGGTGTTGTCGTTGCCATGGGTGAAGGAATGGGCCACGGCGGTGTACATATCGGCGGACTGGGTGGAGGTGCCGGATTTCTTGGCGAACACCACCGGAATATCCCCCAGGAAGTGGGCCGCCGTCAGTGCGATGGCGATGCCGCTGGCCTCCACGGTGAGCACCAGCTCGGGGGCGTCCTTGCGAAAATAATCCGCCAGCTCCCGGCCCATATCAAACATCAGCCGGGTGTCCAGCCGATGATTCAAAAACATATCCACCTTGACGATATTATCGCCGATGCCCCTGCCCTGCTCCAAAATGGCCTTGCGCAGCGCCTCCATATCCAGCCCTCCCCAATCCGAACATTTTTTAAAATTTGCTTCCTTATTGTACATGATTCCGCCGCGCTTTGCAACCTTTTGACGGCACAAAATGCCAGTGTATTTTGTCCGCATCCGGCCAAAATACCCGTGAATCGAAACGAGGAGGTGAAGAGCGATGAACCAGAATTCCTCTCAGCAGCGGGCCAACGTGCCCGAGGCGCGCGCGGCGCTGGACAACATGAAGTTCGAAATCGCCCGCGAACTGGGCATCAACCTGGGGCCCGGCTACAACGGCAACCTCACCAGCCGCGAAAACGGCTATGTGGGCGGATACATGGTCAAGCGCCTGATCGAACAGGCGGAAAAGCAGATGGCAGGCCACTAAAAAAATTGTAAGGGAGAACAAACAGCATGTATCAGAATCAGAATATGACCCCCGCGCAGAATTCCACCCAGAACAGCGGCAGCAACAAGTCCAACACCCTCAACGTGCCCGAAGCCCGCGCGGCCATGGACAACATGAAGTATGAAATCGCCAGCGAGCTGGGCATCAACCTGAAGCCCGGCTACAACGGCGATCTGCCTTCCCGCCAGGCCGGCTATATCGGCGGCTACATGGTCAAGCGCATGATCGAACAGCAGGAGCGGCAGATGAGCGGCAAATAAGCCGTCCGACTGCCGGAGCGGGAGAAATCCCGCTCTTTTTTTCGCATAAAAAAAGCCAACCGGAAGATTTTCCGGTTGGCAAAAGCTCTTCTGCCTATGATCAGGCGGCAGGCACGCCCACCACCTGCAGGGTGACGTCGATATCGATGTATTCACCCTCGCCAATGTCGCTGAGGTACTCGGCTTCCAGGGGGTTGTTCCCGGCGCGGTAGACCTTGACAGACACGGTGTCGTCGGCCTTGTGCTCCAGGATCAGGCTTTGCAGGCCGGAGGCGTCGGTGATCACGGTGCCGTCCACCTCCACGATGATGTCGCCCACCTGAATGCCGGCGGCCTCAGCGGGAGAATTCTTTTCCACCTCGCGCACGATGCAGCCGCGGGGCAGCACGCCGTTGGCCACGGCGCTGTTGCTGCTGCTCAGGGTGGACATGCTGATGCCCAGACGGGGCTTGTCGGTCATGTCGTTGCCGGTGGTGTTGCGGTCGTTCTCCTTGGCCTTTTCCGCCAGATCCTTCTGCACGGCTTCGGCGTCATACTTTTCCAGGGCTTCGCGGATATACTCCTTGGCTACGTTGATGGGCACACACATGCCGATGCTTTCCACACTGGCGCTGCTGGAGAAGAAGCTGCTGCTGCCGCGATAGACCATGGAGGGAATGCCCATCAGCTGGCCCAGCACATTGAACAGGCCGCCGCCGCTGTTGCCGCTGTTGATGGCCGCGTCGGTCTGGATCATGCTATTGGTGGTGGTGCCGCGGCGGCCATACTTATCCACGGACTGGCTCTTGATTTCACGATCCATGGAGGAGATGACGCCCACGGTGGTGGTACGGAAGAAGTTTTCGCTCATGGGGTTGCCGATGACAATGGCGGTTTCGCCCACCTGCAAGGCGTCGCTGTCGCCCAACTCCACGGCGGGCAGATTCAGCTCCGGCGCCAGCAGCACGGCCACGTCCTTGTCCTGATCGTAGGCCACCACTTCGGCGGCGTACTCGTTTTCGCCGTCATACACGGTGACGCGGGACGCGCCCTCGATGACGTGATAGTTGGTCAGCACGTGGCCGTATTCCGTCACCACGGTGCCGCTGCCGAAGCCCGCCAGGCGCTCCGCGCCCTGGTTGTTGCCGTAGTCGTTGTCATAGCCCCAGCCCCAACCCCAGCCATAGCCGTAGTTGCTGGACCGGGTAACGGTGTAGTTGCGCACCAGCACCACGCTGTCGTACACCTTGGCCACAGCCTCGGTGACCGCGTTGGAGGTCTTGGCGGTATCGGTGGTGGTGTTCAGGATCTGGTCGATCTCCTGGGTAGTCAGGGTGCCCGCCGCGTTGGCGGATACCATGACGCTGAAAATCATGACGAAGGTCAATACCAGGGCGATCAGCCCGTACAGATTACTCTTTTTCATTTCCAATCGCTCCTTTCATTGCGCGAATTATCATTTTGGTGGCGTGTTCTCTTTCACGCAGTCTTAGGATACCGCGCATTTTTTACACAAATATGAACGATTCGTTAAAATGGAGGGGAAAACTTGGAAAAGAAAACAGGCGGCAGTCTTCTGTCGCCTGTTGATGTATCCTGGGGTCAGAATTGCAGCTTCGGCTCCTTTTCATTGCGCCGATAGATGCTGAACTTGCGGCCGATGCACTGCACGGGCTCCGCGCCCAGCTTTTCGCACAGCAGATTGCAGGCTTCCCGGGCGGTGAGGGGCGCAGCGTCGTTCAAGGAGCACTTGATCAGCTCCCGGGCCTCCAGGGCGTCATAGGCTTCCTTGATGGTGCCGTCGGTGACGCCTTCCTTGCCGATGTAAAGCACCGGCTGCAGGGTATTGCACAGGCTGCGCAGGGCGGCCCGCTGTTTTCCGGTCAGTTCCATTTATTACACCTCGTGAACATAGAAAAGCAGACTAGAGTCTGTTTCTAAAATGAGGTGACGATGGTTTACTGAAGGTAAATCGAGGAAAAGCAACGCTGAAATGCATGCCGAGACGCCGAAAATGCATCTTTCCGAATTTAGAAACAGGCTCTAATTCGGCAGGGATCATCAAGGGGCTGCGAAGCCCCTTGATTTCAATCCGCAGGCAGCGGCGTGTACGTTGCCGAGGAGCAACCTTTAGGTTGCTTCCTATGTCAATTTCTGACCGTAAAATGAGGTCTTTCAATGCAGAATGCACTGAAAGGCCCATTTTACAAGAAATTGACGTACCGCTGAAAAGCAACTTACTGTTGCTTTTCAGCGATTGATTTTAGAAATTGACGACCTTGCTGAAATCCTCAGCCTTGAGGGACGCGCCGCCGATGAGGCCGCCGTCGATCTCGGACTGAGCCATCAGGCCGCTGGCGTTCTTGGGGTTCATGCTGCCGCCGTACTGGATGCGCACCTTGTCGGCCACGCGCTTGCCGTACTTGCGGGCGATGGCGGCGCGGATGACGCCGATGGTCTCGTTGGCCTGCTCGTCAGTGGCGGTGAGGCCGGTGCCGATGGCCCACACGGGCTCATAGGCGATGACCACCTTCTTGATTTCGTCGGGGGTCATGCCGGTCAGGGCGGTCAGGGTCTGATAGGCCACCAGATCGTCGGTATAGCCGTTTTCGCGCTGTTCCTTGCGCTCGCCCACGCAGATGATGGGGGTGATGCCCGCATGGATGGCGGCCAGAGCGCGCTTGTTGACGGTCTCGTCGGTCTCGCCAAAGTACTGACGGCGCTCGCTGTGGCCCACGATCACATAGTCAACGCCGCAAGCCTTGAGCATATCGGCGCTGAGCTCGCCGGTGTAGGCGCCCTTGGGCTCCCAGTGCATGTTCTGCACGCCCACCTTGATCTTGCTGCCGCGCACGGCCTGCTTGGCCGCATGCACGCACAGGGCGGGAACGCACACCACCACGGTGCACTTGGCGTCCTTCACCAGGGGCTTGAGCTCCTGAATCAGCTCGGTGGCTTCGGCGGGGGTCTTGTTCATTTTCCAGTTGCCGGCGATAATGGGAGTGCGCATAGTAATTATCTCCTTTCATCAAGAAAGCAATCTATCTCAGCAGGAATCGATAAGGGGCGGCTGAGCCCCTTATCTGTAATCCGCAGGACCGGCTTTGCCGGTTCGAGGAGCAACCTTTAGGTTGCTTCCTTGCGGATTTTCTGGCCGTGGCGCTTGCGCCACAAGAAAATCCGAACCGATGGAAAGGCCGCAAACGCGGCCTTTCCATCGAATCATTTTATTTGTCGTTCAGCGCCGCAACGCCGGGCAGGGTCTTGCCTTCCAGGAATTCCAGGCTGGCGCCGCCGCCGGTGGAGATGTGGCTGATCTTGTCCTTGAAGCCCAGCTGGGTCACAGCCGCGGCGCTGTCGCCGCCGCCCACGATGGAGATGCAGTCGGCTTCCGCCAGAGCTTCGGCCACGGCGATGGTGCCCTTGGCAAAGTTGGCAAATTCAAACACGCCCATGGGGCCGTTCCAAACCACGGTCTTGGCGCCCTTGATGGTCTCGGCAAAGAGCTTCTGGGTCTCGGGGCCGATGTCCATGCCCTGCCAGCCGTCGGGGATCTCGCTGGTGGGAACCACCTTGGTATGGGCTTCGTTGCTGAAATCGTCCGCGATCACGGTGTCGATGGGCAGCAGGAACTTGATGCCCTTCGCCTTGGCCTTCTCCATGATCTCCTTGCTCAGATCAATCTTGTCCTCCTCCAGCAGGCTGTCGCCCACGGAGCCGCCCATGGCCTTGATGAAGGTGTAGGCCATGCCGCCGCCGATGACCAGGGCATCCACCTTGTCGATCAGGTTGGTGATGACGCCGATCTTGCTGGAGACCTTGGCGCCGCCCAGGATGGCCACGAAGGGACGGGCGGGATTCTCCAGCGCGCCGCCCATGAACTTGAGCTCTTTCTCGATCAGGTAGCCGCTGACGGCGGGCAGATAATCGGCCACGCCGGCGGTGGAGGCGTGCGCGCGGTGGGCGGTGCCGAAGGCATCGTTCACATACAGCTCGGCAAAGGAAGCCAGCGCCTTGGCAAAGGCGGGATCGTTCTTTTCTTCCTCGGCATGGAAGCGCAGGTTCTCCAGCACCATCACCTGGCCGGGCTTAAGCGCGGCGGCCTTGGCCTGGGCGTCGGGACCGATGACGTCCTTGGCCATGATGACTTCCTGGCCCAGCAGCTCGCTCAGGCGCTTGGCCACAGGCGCCAGAGACAGCTTTTTCACGTCCTTCTTGGCTTTTTCCAGGGCGGCCTCGGTGGCGGCGGCCTGCTCCTCGGCGGGCAGGGCTTCGATCTTGGCCTTTTCCTTCTTGTTCAGCTTCAAAGTATCGTTAAACACATTGTGGGGCTTGCCCATATGGCTGCAAAGGATCACA
>CACWUV010000106.1 GCA_902764185.1 uncultured Eubacteriales bacterium | reverse complement strand
ACGGTTGATTCAGCCTTTGCTGCTTGGGCTACGCCTAACAACCAATTGAAATCTCTCTGCACCTTTAAGTAAAATCAATTTTGACGTTCACTATAATTACCACGTTCAGAAAGGATCGTGCGCGCGCCATGCTGACGCTTAAGAACATCCGCAAGGATTACGTATCGGGAGATTTGAAGGTCCAGGCCCTGCGCGGAGTGGATATTTCCTTCCGCAAAAATGAGTTTGTGGCCATTTTGGGGCCGTCCGGCTGCGGCAAAACCACGCTGCTCAATATCATCGGCGGCCTGGATCGCTATACCGAAGGCGACCTGGTGATCAAGGGACGCTCCACCAAGGAATATAAGGATCGGGACTGGGACAGCTACCGCAACCATTCGGTGGGCTTCGTGTTTCAGAGCTACAACCTGATCCCCCACCAGACGGTGCTGAGCAACGTGGAGCTGGCGCTGACCCTCTCGGGCGTCAGCCCAAAGGAGCGCCGGGAGCGGGCCGTCAAGGCGTTGGAGCGGGTGGGTCTGGGCGACCAGATCAAAAAGAAGCCCAGCGAGATGAGCGGCGGCCAGATGCAGCGCGTGGCCATTGCCCGCGCCCTGGTGAACGACCCGGAAATCGTGCTGGCAGACGAGCCCACCGGCGCCCTGGACAGCGAGACCAGCGTGCAGATCATGGAGGCGCTCAAGGAGATCGCCCGGGACCGGCTGGTGATCATGGTGACCCACAACCCCGACCTGGCCAACCAGTACGCCACCCGCATCGTGCGGCTGCTGGACGGCAGGATCACCGACGACAGCCAGCCCTTTGACGGCAATGAGGAAGAGAAGGCCGCAGCGGCCTCCGGCCGCACCAGCATGGGCTTCGGTACGGCGCTCAGGCTTTCCCTCAACAACCTGATGACCAAAAAAGGCCGCACCTTCATGGTGGCTCTGGCCGGCAGCATCGGCATCATCGGCATCGCGCTGATATTGTCCCTGAGCAACGGCGTCAACACCTACATCAAAAACGTGGAGGAGGACACCCTGGCGGTCTATCCCCTGTCCATCGAAAGCCAGACCATGGACCGCAGCAATCTGATGCTGTCCATGATGGGCATGGCCCGCACCGAAAGCCACGACGGCAGCGAAGGCAGGATCTACTCCAGCAACATCATGGGCCAGTTTTTGAACGCCATGGTGAGCGAGGTGGAGGACAACGATCTGGCTTCCTTTAAAGAATATCTGGACGATTCCGCGGAGATCCAGCGCCTGTCCAACGGCATCGGCTATGAATATGACGCAACGCTGATGATCTATAACGAAAACGCCGTAGGCGGCACCCGGCAGGTGAACCCCAGCACGGTGATCGACACCATGACGGGCAGCAGCATGATGAGCGACATGACCGCCATGGCCGCCATGAGCAGCATGAGCAGCATGTCCCAGGCCATGAACTTCTACAACATGAACGCCTTCTTTGAACTGAACCAGGTGACGGGCGACAGCCACGACGTGGTGGCGGGCCATCTGCCCCGGGGCTATGACGAGGTGCTGCTGGTGGTGGGCGAAAACTACGACCTGAGCGACCTGACCCTGTACACCCTGGGCCTGCGGGATCAGAGCGAGGTGACGGGCCAATTCAGCGACCTGATGAGCGGCAAAGCCGCCAGCGTGGCGCAGGATGTCAGCTATACCTATGACGACCTGCTGAACATGCGCTTTAAGCTGGTGCTGCCCGGCAATCTGTATCAGGAAAACGGCATGGGCATCTATACCTATGTGGGCGACGACGCCGAAAAACTGCAGCAGGTATTGGATGAAGGGCTGGAGCTGAAGGTGAGCGGCATTGCCCGCTCCAGCGACAAATCGCTGATCTCCACCTTCACTGCCGGCGGCGTGGGCTACACCCACGAGCTGCTGGAATACGTGATCGCCGCCAACAATGAGACCGCGGCGGTGAAGGCCCAGAAGGAGCATCCCGACACCGACATTTTCAGCGGCATCCTGTTTGCCGGCGGCACGGAAATGGAGGTCAGCATGGAAATGCTGGACGCCTATCTGGACACCCTGCCCGCCGCCCAGCAATCTTCCATCAAGGCTATGATAGGCATGATGAGCGAAGAGCGCATCCTGGCCATGATGCAGGAGCAGATGGAAAAGCAGCACACCACCGCCACCTATGAAGGCAACATGGGCAAACTGAACGCCGCGGATCTGGACACCCCCAGCCGCATCAGCATTTACCCCAAGGATTTTGAGAGCAAGGAGCAGATCGTGCGCCTCATCGACCAATACAACCAGCGCATGCAGGACGAGGGCCATGAAGGCCGCGTGATCCGCTATACCGATTACGTGGGCACCCTGATGAGCAGCGTGACCACCATCGTGGACACCATTTCCTATGTGCTCATCGCCTTTGTGTCCGTGTCCCTGGTGGTGTCCTCCATCATGATCGGCATCATCACCTACATCAGCGTGCTGGAGCGCACCAAGGAGATCGGCATTCTGCGGGCGCTGGGCGCCAGCAAAAAGGACATCAGCCGCGTGTTCACCGCCGAAACGCTGATCATCGGCCTGGTGGCGGGAGCGCTGGGCATCCTGGTGACGTGGCTCCTCACCTTCCCCATCAACGCCCTGATCCGCAGCCTGACGGAGGTGAACGCCGCCGCCATCCTGCCCTGGCAGGGCGCGGCCATATTGGTGGTCATCAGCATGATCCTGACCATCATTGCCGGCGCCATCCCCAGCCGCATGGCGGCCCGCAAGGACCCCGTGGTGGCGCTGCGGACGGAATGACGGGGAATTCGATTGTTAAATATCGATTTCAAGGTATGACGAATTTCCTAATTCATGTTTTTTGCAGAATCGTTAAGGAAGCTTTGATTAATTGAGTTGGTCGGATGACGAGCATATTTTTTGTAAGATGCAAGCGTAAAACAAGCGTAAAAATCGAAGGTTTAGTGCGCTAAATCGAGATTTTTATGCGCAGCAGATCACAAAAAAGATGCCGTCAGCCGTGCCGACGAATGAATCAGAGATTCTTTAAAAAAAGCTTATTATCGCCCGTTCTGCGGGCGATTTGTTTTTTACCCGGAACGCTATTTGCAACACTTTTGCAATATATATAAAATATTATATGATATAATTCCCATTTGGAATTTCACTTTTCCCCAAAAGCGTAATAAGATGTATGCGGTGAGAGTTGGTTTTTTTACAAAAGACAGCCCACCGATCCCATTATTATCACGCCGGAAAAAAGCGCTGTTTTCCTCGGTTTTTCCAGCAAAAATTCAGGAAAAGGCGAGGACGGAAAAATGAGCGGCCCATCCGGCGACTTATCGAAGGAGGCAGACCTTTATGGAACTCTATGGCATCGAGAAATACGGTATCATAAATCCCAAGGCTGTATACCGTAACATGACCCCCGCCTGGCTGACCGAAGAAGCCCTGCGCCGCGGTGAAGGCACCCTGAGCAACACCGGCGCGCTGGTCGTCAAGACCGGCAAGTACACCGGCCGCAGCGCCAAGGACAAATTCATCGTGGACACCCCCGCCGTGCATGACGACATCGCCTGGGGCAAGGTGAACATGCCCATCAGCAAAGAGGCCTTCTACGGCATCTACAACAAGGTGATCGCCTATCTGCAGAACAAGGAAATCTACATCTTCGACGGCTTTGCCGGTGCTGATCCCAAGTATGCCAAGAGCTTCCGCATCATCAACGAGCTGGCCAGCCAGAACCTGTTCATCCATCAGCTGCTGCGCCGTCCCACCGCCGAGCAGCTGGCCTCCTTCCAGGAAGACTACGTGATCATCGCCGCGCCCGGCTTCAAGTGCATCCCCGAGCGCGACGGCACCCGCAGCGAGGCCGCCATCCTGGTGAACTATGAAGATCACATCGTGGTCATCGCGGGCAGCCAGTATGCCGGCGAAATCAAGAAGAGCGTGTTCTCCGTGATGAACTACGTGCTGCCCAAGCAGGGCGTGTTCCCCATGCACTGCTCCGCCAACATCGGCAAGGACGGCAACAGCGCCATCTTCTTCGGCCTGTCCGGCACCGGCAAAACCACCCTGTCCGCCGACCCCAACCGCGTGCTGATCGGCGACGACGAGCACGGCTGGGCGGACGACAGCGTGTTCAACTTTGAGGGCGGCTGCTACGCCAAGTGCATCAACCTGTCCAAGGAGAAGGAGCCCGACATCTACAACGCCATCAAGTTCGGCGCCCTGGTTGAGAACGTGGTGATGGACCCCGACACCCGCGAATTTGACTTTGACGACGCCAGCCTGGCCGAGAACAGCCGCGTGGGCTATCCCATCGACTTCATCAACAACGCCAGCCTAGAGGGCGTGGGCAACACCCCCAAGACCGTCATTTTCCTGACCGCCGACGCCTTTGGCGTGCTGCCCCCCATCAGCAAGCTCAACAACAAGCAGGCCATGTATTACTTCGTCAGCGGCTTCACCAGCAAGCTGGCCGGCACCGAGATCGGCATCACCTCTCCCGTGCCCACCTTCTCCACCTGCTTCGGCGAGCCCTTCATGCCCATGGATTCCAGCGTGTACGCCAAGATGCTGGAGGAAAAGGTGGAAAAGAGCGGCGCCAGCGTGTATCTGGTCAACACCGGCTGGAACGGCACCGGCAAGCGCATGAAGCTGGCCTATACCCGCGCCATGGTAACCGCCGCCCTGAACGGCGATCTGGAAAAGGGCGAATTCGTCACCGATCCCTACTTCGGCATGCAGGTGCCCACCAAGGTGGAAAACGTGCCCGATGATCTGCTGATCGTAGCCAACACCTGGGAAGACAAGGCCGCCTACGAAGCTTCCGCCAAGAAGCTGGCCGAAATGTTCCGCGAGAACTTCAAAAAGTACACCAAGATGCCTCAGGACGTGGTTGAAGCCGGCCCCAAGGCGTAAGAAAACTGTGAGGTAAGCTATGCAAAACGAAATCGCAACCTGGTTTGTGGTCGTGATGGGCATGGGCATCGTCTTCATCGGCCTCATCTGCCTGATCGCCTTGATCAGCATCATGGGCGCCATCATGAAGCGTGTCAACGCCAAACAGGAAGCATCGCTGGCGGCGGCGCGGGCGAATATGCCCGCCCGCTCCTCCGCTCCCGCAGCGGCCTCCGCCGACATCCCCAACCGCGGCGAACTGGTGGCCGCCATCTCCGTTGCCCTGGCGGAAGAGCTGGGCAAGGACGTGAAGGCCATCCGCATCCACAGCATCAAACGGGTCTGATCTACACAACGAAAGGAAGAAAACCGACATGAAAAAGTATCGCGTAAACGTTAACGGCACTCAGTATGACATCACCCTGGAAGTGCTGGAAGGCGAAGCCGCCGCGGCTCCCGCCCCCGCCAAAGCCGCTCCCGCCGCCGCTCCCAAGGCTGCCGCCCCCGCCGGCGGTCAGGCCATCAACGCGCCCATGCCCGGCACCATCCTGTCCGTGAACGTCACGCCCGGCCAGGCCGTCAAGAAGGGCGACGTGCTGGTGATGCTGGAAGCCATGAAGATGGAAAACGAGATCATGGCCCCCACCGACGGCACCGTGGGCGCTGTCAACGTGACCAAAGGCCAGTCGGTGCAGTCCGGCGACGTGCTGCTGACGCTCGCGTAAGGCGGGAGGACGTAGCATGGAAACGATTATGAATTTTCTCCGGCAGACCGGTTTCTCCATGATTGGAGACAACTGGAAGATGCTGGTGATGATCGCCATCGCGCTGGTATTGGCGTACCTGGCCATCGTCAAAAAATTTGAGCCCTTGCTGCTCTTGCCCATTTCCTTTGGCATGCTGCTGACCAACCTGCCCGGCGCGAACCTGTTCCACGAGGAGCTCTTCGCCGGCGGCCACGTGCACTGGGCCGCCCTGGCCGGAAGCGAGCAGATCGAGATCGGCGGCGTGATGACCACGGTGTCCGCGGGACTCTTGGACTACCTGTACCTGGGCGTCAAATTGGGCATTTATCCCTGTCTGATCTTCCTGGGCGTGGGCGCGGGCACGGACTTTGGTCCCCTGCTGGCGAACCCCAAGACCCTGCTTCTGGGCGCTGCCGCCCAGCTGGGCATCTTCATCGTGTTCACCCTGAGCCGCATCCTGGGCTTCACCCCCGCTGAATCCGGCGCCATCGGCATCATCGGCGGCGCGGACGGCCCCACCGCCATCTACACCGCCATCCGGCTGGCTCCCCATCTGCTGGGCGCCATCGCCGTGGCCGCCTACTCCTACATGGCGCTGGTGCCTGTGATCCAGCCCCCCATCATGCGGGCGCTGACCACCGAGGAGGAGCGCAAGATCGTCATGCGGCCTCTGCGCAAGGTGAGCAAAACCGAAAAGATCATCTTCCCCTTCGTGGTCACCATCTTCGTGGCTCTGCTGGTGCCCTCCGCCGCTCCCCTGGTCGGCTGCCTGATGCTGGGCAACCTGATGCATGAGTGCGGCGTCACCGACCGTCTGGACAAGACCGCCCAGAACGAGCTGATGAACATCGTCACCATCTTCCTGGGCGTTTGCGTGGGCGCCACCGCCACCGCCAACACCTTCCTGACCTGGCAGACCATCAAGATCATGGCCATGGGTATCTTCGCCTTTGGCTGCGGCAGCGCGGGCGGCGTGCTGCTGGCCAAGTTCATGAACCTGTTCCTGAAGGAGAAGATCAATCCCCTCATCGGCTCCGCCGGCGTATCCGCCGTGCCGATGGCCGCCCGTGTGAGCCAGAAGGAAGGCCAGAAGGCCAACCCCGCCAACTTCCTGCTGATGCATGCCATGGGCCCCAACGTGGCCGGTGTTATCGGCTCTGCCATCGCCGCCGGCGTGCTGCTGGCCCTGTTTGGCGCTGCCTAACGGAGGAAACATAATGCCTAAGATCAATATTACCGACACCATTCTGCGCGACGCGCACCAGTCCCAGGCCGCCACCCGCATGCGCCTGGAGGACATGCTGCCCGCCTGCGAAATCCTGGACAGCATTGGCTACTGGTCCCTGGAATGCTGGGGCGGCGCCACCTTTGACAGCTGCATGCGCTTCCTGGACGAGGATCCCTGGGAGCGGCTGCGCCAGCTGCGCAAGCATATGCCCAATACCAAGCTGCAGATGCTGCTGCGCGGCCAGAACCTGCTGGGCTATAAGCACTATGCCGACGACGTGGTGGACGCCTTCTGCCAGAAATCCATCGAAAACGGCATCGACGTGGTGCGCATCTTCGACGCCCTGAACGATACCCGCAACATCGAGCGGGCCATGAAGGCCGTCAAAAAGGCCGGCGGCTGGGTGGAAGGCTGCATCAGCTATACCATCAGCCCCGTGCATAACGAGGAGTACTTCGTCAAGCTGGCCAAGGAAATCGAGCAGATGGGCGCAGATTCCATCTGCATCAAGGACATGGCCAACCTGCTGCTGCCCTATGACGCCTATTCCCTGGTGAAGAAGCTCAAGCAGAACATTCAGGTGCCCATCCATCTGCACACCCACAATACCACCGGCACCGGCGACATGGTGTATCTGCTGGCGGCCCAGGCGGGCGTGGACATCATCGACACCGCCTTGTCTCCCCTGGCGGGCGGCACCAGCCAGCCTGCCACCGAATCCATGGTGGCCACCTTCCAGGGCACGGAGTTTGACACCGGCCTGGATATGAGCAAACTGCTGAAGGCCAGCGAGCACTTCCGCAAGGTGGCGGACAAGCTGAAGGCCCAGGGCAGCCTGGATCCGAAAGTCCTGAACACCGACGCCAAGACCCTGGTGTATCAGGTGCCCGGCGGCATGCTGAGCAACCTGATCAGCCAGCTGAAGCAGGCCAACGCCGAGAACAAGTATTACGATGTGCTGGCCGAGGTGCCCCGCGTCCGCGAAGACTTTGGCTATCCGCCGCTGGTGACCCCCACCAGCCAGATCGTGGGCTCCCAGGCCGTGCTGAACGTGCTGGCCGGCGAGCGCTACAAGATGGTCAGCAAGGAGTCCAAGGGCCTGCTGCGCGGCGAATACGGCCGTCTGCCCGGTCCGGTCAACGAGCAGGTGCGCAAAAAGTGCATCGGCGACGACGAGGTGATCACCTGCCGTCCCGCTGATCTGATCAAGCCCGAGATGCCCGAATACCGCGAGAAGACCAAGGGCATCGCCAAGTCCGAGGAGGATGTGCTCTCCTATGCGCTGTTCCCCCAGGTTGCGCCCAAATTCTTTGAAAAGCGCGATCATCCCGTCCCTGTAGAGGATCCCAACGCTGTGCGGGAGCTCTATGTGGATGACCTGGGAAACTGATATAACTCCCTTCATACAAATGCCCGCCGGGTTTCCGGCGGGTGTTTTCTTTATTTTGTTGATAGGAAAACAGAAATTTGACGGGGAGAGGTTCCGTTGGGGCTTTGCCCCATACCCCACCGGGGTGCAAGTTGCACCCCGGACCCCGCCAATGGCGGATGTTGCGCAGCTTCGATAACAAGCAACTTCCCGCAGTTGCTTGGATAACGCAGGCCACCGCTTCCGGGCAGCCAGCTTCGCTGGCATGCTGTGCGCATAGCGCACAGCGAAAAACCGCTGGGCAGATCAGAAAATGAATGCATTCATTTTCTGGCTGGCCATCGGTTTTTCTTATGCCCGGAAGCTCTCTTTGCGACTTTCAAGTTACAGGCGCAGACTGCTTGTA
>CACWUV010000105.1:9475-15861 GCA_902764185.1 uncultured Eubacteriales bacterium | reverse complement strand
TTGGGGCTTTTCCGGGGCCTTCCGGCCCGCTTTCCGCTGAAAGCCTGCCACTGGCAGCCTTTCCGGGCGCTCCAAGCCCCCAAACCCCACCAGGGAGGGGAGCCCCGACCGTGGCCTTCCAGCCCGCCCTCGCTGAAAATGATCCACTGGATCATTTTCCAGGCGCTGCGGGCCCCTGGACCCGGCATCGGCGGATGTTGTACGACTTCGATAACAGGCAGCTTCCCGCAGTTGCTTGGATAACGCAGGCCACCGCTTCCGGGCAGGCCAGCAAAGCTGGCCATGCTGTGCGCAAAGCGCACAGCGAAAAACCGCTGGACAGACCAGAAAATGAATGCATTCATTTTCTGGCTGGCCTTCGGTTTTTCTTATGCCCGGAAGCTCTCTTAGCGACTTTCAAGTTACAGGCGCAAATTGTTTGCAGTTATATTTTGACTGGTTCGCCCGGTGGGATGCAAGGGATGAAATCCCTTGCCGCAGGATTATAAGGGCCGCGGAGGCCCTTATCGTTCATCCTTGTCAATTTCTGCTTGCGCACACCTGCTCCATGGCATAAATGCAAAACAGAAACATCCTCCTTCTCGTTTTTATGCTATAATCAAAATCACCATCACTTTGCAAAGGAAGCAGACCCAATGCTGTACGCCGAGAGCCTTTCCGTGTCTCCTGAAAACCACCTGATGATCGGCAGCCACGACGCCGTTTCCCTGGCCCGGGAATTCGGAACGCCGCTGTACGTGCTGGACGAGGATCTGATGCGCCGGCACTGCCGGGAATACCGGGAAACCCTGCGCCAATTCTGCGGCGACAGAGCGCTGGCGCTCTTTGCCAGCAAGGCGCTGTGCACCCTGCATACCGCCCGGGTGGCTGCGGAGGAAGGCTTGGGGGCGGACGCGGTGTCCGGCGGCGAGATCTACACCCTGCGCAGGGCGGGCTTTCCCATGGACAAGGTGTACTTTCACGGCAACAACAAATCGCCCGAGGAAATCGACCTGGCCATGGACAGCGGCGTGGGCTATTTTGTGGTGGACAACCGGGACGAACTGGACCGGGTCAATGAGGCGGCCAGCAGGCGCGGCCTGGTGCAGAAGATCCTGTTCCGGGTGAAGCCCGGCGTGGACTGCCACACCCACGAATACATCAAGACCGGCCAGATCGACAGCAAATTCGGCGTGGCGCTGGAGACCGGCGAAGCCTTCGCCATCCACCAGTACGCCGCCACCCTGCCCGCCGTGCGGGTGGAGGGGGTGCATTGCCACATCGGCAGCCAGATCTTTGAAATCGAACCCTTCCTGGAGGCCGTGCGGCGCATGATGACGCTCATCGCCCGGCTGCGCAAGGAACTGCATATGCCCGCGGAGATCCTCAACCTGGGCGGCGGCTTTGGCATCCGCTACGAGGCGGAGGACGATCCGCCGGCGCTCAAGGACTATATCCGGGCCATCACCCGCACCCTCGCGCAGGCGGCGGAGCACCTGGACATCGGCGTGCCCTTCCTGGTGTTTGAGCCGGGCCGGGCCGTCGTGGGCGACGCGGGCGTCACCCTGTACACCGTGGGCAGCGTCAAGGTGATCCCCGGCGTGCGCACCTACGTGGCCGTGGACGGCGGCATGGGCGATAATCCCCGCTACGCCCTCTATCAGGCGCGGCATCCCGCGCTGGTGGCCAATCGCGCCGGCGACGCGCCCGTCGGCCCCGTGACCATCGCGGGCAAATGCTGCGAAAGCGGCGATCTGATCGTCGAAAACACGCCCCTGTCCGCCGTGCAAAAAGGCGACATCCTGGCCGTGCTGGTCACGGGCGCCTACAATTACTCCATGGCCAGCAACTACAACCGCCTGCCCCGTCCCGCCATGGTGGCCCTGCGCGGCGATGAAAAAAGGATCATCGTGCGGCGGGAGACCTATGAAGATGTGATTGGGCACGATGTTTTGTAAATTTGTACCATTGGCTCAGATTTGTCACCACATTATCTTTACTTTGTCATTACGTCATGCTATAATAAGCATGGCGTTTTTATCGGGAGGTGAAAGTTATGTCCATGACCAATCTGAACGTCCGCGTGGATTCCAAAGTAAAGCAGCAGGCGGAGGAGCTCTTCAATTCGCTGGGGCTCAATATGTCCACCGCCATCAATGTGTTTTTGCGTCAATCCATTGAAGCCGAGGGTCTGCCCTTCATCGTGAGACATGAACGGTTCAAGCGTGAAACCCTGGCGGCCTTTCAAGAGACCGAGGATATTCTGGCTGGAAAAGCAAAAGCGAAGCGTTATTCCTCAGCAGAAGAACTGTTCCAAGATTTGGATGCGGAGGATGGTGACGACAAGTGATCTTGGAAGTCACTTCCCAATTTCGCAAGGACTACAAACGGATCAAAAAAAAGAGGCTATAACGTATCTTTGCTTGAAGCAGTCATCAACACGCTGTTGACCGGTCAGCCCCTTGCGCCCCAATACCATGATCACCAGCTGAGCGGAGATAAAAGCGCGTATCGGGAATGTCACATTCGCCCGGATTGGCTGCTGATCTACCGCATCACAGAGACGGAGCTGATTCTCGTCCTCCAGCGCATCGGCGCCCATGCCGATCTTTTTGACATGTAGTGATTTTAGGCGTCCCCAGATCGTTGACAAAATCCCAAAACGTGCTATAATAAAGCCACTTGCTGGAAGACGAAGAACACGTCCCGGAGCAAAGCGGCGCAAGAGAGCGCGGATCATGGGCTGAAAGTCCGCGCCGCAGGCAGCTTGGGGATACCACCTTCCGACGGCGGGCGGCTCATGGCCGTTATCCCATGATAAAGTGGTGAATAGGCAAGCGGGGTGGAACCGCGGATGCAAAGGCATTCGTCCCAGCAATGGGGGGAATGCTGTTTTTTGTGCCAAGGCCAGCGCGCCAAAGAAAAGAAGGAGAGCTTGTCATGAAGATCATCTACAACGACGGCCATGTGGCCGAATGCCCCGCCGAGGAGGAATTGGAAGTCCTCCGCCATTCCGCCGCGCATATCATGGCCCAGGCCGTGAAGCGCATTTACCCGGACGCCCATTTCGCCTACGGTCCCGCCACCGAGAAGGGCTTCCACTACGACATCGACCTGGGCGACGTGAAGCTCAGCGACGAGGATCTGCCCGCCATCGAGAAGGAAATGCAGAAGATCGTCAAGGAAAATCTGCCCTTCAAGGTCTATCCCCTGCCCCGCGAGGAAGCGGTGAAGCTCATGGAGAGCCGCGGCGAAATCTACAAGGTGGAGCACATTGCCGATCTGCCCGAGGACGCGGTGATCACCTTCTATCAGCAGGGCGACTACATTGATATGTGCGTGGGCCCGCATCTGACCTACACCAAGGCGCTGAAGGCCTTCAAATTGACCGCCCTGTCCGGCGCTTACTGGAAGAACGACCAGAAGAACAAGATGCTCACCCGCATCAACGGCGTGGCCTTCCGCAACGCCGATGAGCTGGCCGCCTACGAAAAAGAGGTGGAAGAGGCCAAGGCCCGGGACCATCGCCGCATTGGCAAGGACATGAGCCTGTTCATGACCGACGACCTGGTGGGCCGCGGCCTGCCCATGTTCCTGCCCAAGGGCTACACCCTGTGGCAGCAGCTGGAAAACTACATCCGCGACAAGGAGGTCATGCTGGGCTATCAGCATGTGCTGACCCCCTGCGTGGGCACCGTGGCCCTGTATCAGACCAGCGGCCACTGGGAGCACTACAAGGACAACATGTTCCCCGCCATGGAGGTGGAGGGCGAAAGCTTCGTGCTGCGCCCCATGAACTGCCCCCATCATATGCGCATCTACGCCAACCGTCCCCACAGCTACCGCGACCTGCCCATCCGCATCGGCGAGATCGCCCATGACTTCCGCTTTGAGGCCAGCGGCACCCTGAAGGGCATTGAGCGCGGCCGTCACTTCTGCCAGAACGACGCCCATCTGTTCGTCACCCCCGAGCAGATCAAGGACGAGGTGGCCAGCGTGGTGGACCTGATCTTCTCCACCTACAAGGATTTCGGCATCACCGATTATCGCTGCGTGCTTTCCCTGCGCGACCCGGACGACAAGGTGAAGTATCACCAGGACGACGAAATGTGGAACAAGGCCGAAAGCGCCCTGCGCGAAGTGCTGACGGAGCTGGGCATCCACTTTACCGAGGAGATCGGCGAGGCCGCCTTCTACGGCCCCAAGCTGGACGTGAACGTGAAGCCCGCCGTGGGCGCGGAGTACACCCTCAGCACCTGCCAGCTGGACTTCTGCCTGCCCGCCAAGTTTGACCTCAAGTACATCGACAAGGACGGCATCGAGAAGACCCCCGTGGTGCTGCACCGCGCCATCCTGGGCAGCCTGGACCGCTTCATGGCCTATCTGATCGAGGAAACCAAGGGCGTGTTCC
This sequence comes from uncultured Eubacteriales bacterium, assembly GCA_902764185.1. Lineage (GTDB taxonomy): Bacteria > Bacillota > Clostridia > Christensenellales > Aristaeellaceae > SFMI01. The sequence goes on along the minus strand of CACWUV010000105.1, from coordinate 11,471 downwards.
CCACCTGGCTGGCCCCCGTGCAGGTCAAGGTGCTGCCCGTCAGTGACAAGAGCATGGATTACGCCGAGAAGGTCTATAACGACCTGCGCAGCCGCCGCATCCGCGTGGAGCTGGACGACCGCAATGAGAAGATCGGCTACAAGATCCGCTATGCCCGCCAGGTGGACAAGGTGCCCTACATGATCATCCTGGGCGAAAAGGAGATCGCCGAAGGCAACATCTCCGTGCGCGACCGCGCCACCGATCAGACCACCACGTACACCGTGGATGCGTTCGCCGAAAAGATCATGAAGGAAGTCGCGGAACGGAAATAAACAAAGGGCGCACACAGGGACGGCGCTCTGTGTGAGACAAAACGGAACCCCGCCGCTGCCGGATAAAAGGCAGCGGCGGGGTTTTTCTATATAGAGCCGCCAGCGCAGAGAACCATCCCCTAATTGGGGAATATCGGCAAGGAACAGCCATAATAGGCTGCATAACCCACCCGGCAACGATCCTCCGGTATGACCAGGATACCGTTTTTCATATTTTTTTGTTGAATAAGCAGACATTTTCGCAAACCATCCCGGATACCGCAAAGATGCGCATATGGCCCTATATATTCGCGCTCCACCGTCATGTCTGCCGCAAAATTATCGTAATCTATTTGAGTCAGTAAAACTGTTTTTATGACTTCATAAGGAACTTCGTCTTCTGTTTTGTGCGGCGTGACGAGGTCTTTCAGTCGTCTTGGTTTCCTGACAAAATAAGCAGACCTTCTCATTTTTGTCCATCCCTTCTCTTTCGTAAACTTGACTAATATACTAATCATTATTATTCAACTATACTTTTGTTCGCTTTTGTAGTCCTCTTTTGAATATTAAAATTAAAAAAAAGGAGGAAATCTCCGGGGAGGACAGCAGTGGATACAAAGCAACGGATTGCTGAATTGAGGCAGGAAAGAGGCTGGAGCAACTACGAACTGGCTAAACGCTCCGGCTTGCAGCTTCCCACCATCCAAAACATGTATCATCGCAATTATGAACCAACCCTTCCAACCTTGCAGGCAATATGCAAGGCTTTTGGCATATCTCTTTGCCAATTTTTCGCGGAGGGAGATCTGGTCGATCTTACGCCTGAGCAGCATGAAACGCTTGCCATCTGGAACAGATTAAGCGACGATCAGAAAAGGATCGTGCGGGACTTAATGATCAATATGACCTCGGAAAAGAAATAGCGCGCATGGGGAGACGGGATCTCCGTGCGCGCAAAAGCGCCCGCCCGCACCGGTCGAGCCCTTCGCAAATTTTTCGTAATTTGGGTATTGACAACAAGGCAATTTTCGTGTAATATATTCTCGTTGTCACCGAATGCTGTGCGAAAGCTTTTACGGGGTGTAGCGCAGTCCGGTAGCGCACGTGCTTTGGGAGCATGGGGCCGGGGGTTCGAATCCCTTCACCCCGACCAACAGCTTTTGCACGCAACGTGGCCCCGTGGTCAAGAGGCCTAAGACATCGCCCTTTCACGGCGGTAACTCGGGTTCGAATCCCGACGGGGTCACCAATTTTTTCCCTTCGGGGAGCACGGGCCTTTAGCTCAGTTGGTCAGAGCAGTCGGCTCATAACCGATCGGTCCGGGGTTCAAGTCCCTGAAGGCCCACCATTGTGGCCCGGTAGTTCAGTTGGTTAGAACGCCAGCCTGTCACGCTGGAGGTCATGGGTTCGAGCCCCATTCGGGTCGCCACATTTTATCCCCGCCGGTTGGGCCGTTTGCTGGTGTAGCTCAATTGGCAGAGCAGCTGATTTGTAATCAGCAGGTTGCGGGTTCAAGTCCCATCGCCAGCTCCACATTCCATGGGTAGGTTCCCGAGTGGCCAAAGGGAGCAGACTGTAAATCTGCCGGCACCGCCTTCGATGGTTCGAATCCATCCCTGCCCACCAAATAAAAGAGTCCGCCTTGTGCGGGCTCTTTTATTTGGTCTTTAAACGGGTGGATTCGAACAGAGCGGAAATGAATG
>CACWUV010000105.1:763-9430 GCA_902764185.1 uncultured Eubacteriales bacterium | reverse complement strand
CTTGTGCGGGCTCTTTTATTTGGTCTTTAAACGGGTGGATTCGAACAGAGCGGAAATGAATGAGGCCCCAGTGGGGCCTCAGAACCGCGAAAGCGCTTCACCCGCAGGGGAAGTCGAATCCATCCCTGCCCACCAAATAAAAGAGTCCGCCTCGTGCGGGCTCTTTTATTTGGTCTTTAAATGGGTGGACTCGAACAGAGCGGCAGAACGGCACCGTGGGCGAACAGGCTGTCCGCGATTAAAACGCTCCATTCCGCGTAAAAATACCTGCCCGTTATAAGCCCATCCCGCCAATTTTCTGTTTATATAAGACGTCAAAAACCATGCGAAGGAGTGCCGCAATTTCAGGAAACTTCCGCGGCGGGCTCTTTATCGCGGCTGTCCGGCAGCTCGGGCTGCGCAAACGCCAGCATGGGTACGAAGAAATACATGGAGTAGACCGCGGCGTTTTCCATCAGGCCGTAGGCCAGGAACATCACGGCCACCGCCAGCAGCTTGATGCGCCTCTCCCGGGCCAGCTTATACAGCATGTATGCATACATCGCCAGCACGCCGATGGTGGGGATCAGGCCGCTGAACATCAGCAGCCATAAATACAGGTTGTCAAAATACCTGAACGCCGAGGGAGCGGCGCCGAACAGGGAAAGGCCGTCCGCCCGCAGCTGTTCAAAATCGGTGAAGCGCGCCCAGAAAGCCCCATCGGGAAAGTATTGGCGGAGGGTGTTGCTCATGAGCCCCAGCACCACGGTGACAGCCATCATCAAAAACGGCAGCGGTGAAAGCCCCCGCAGCACGCCGGCGCGTTTGGAGCGGCCCAGCGCGTCCATCGGGATATACAGGATCGGAAAGATGATCATCAGCACCGCCACCGTGCGGCACAGGGTCATGGCATACACGATGAAGGCCCCGCCCCACATAATCAGCGGGGTCACCCACCAGCGGCGGGGCAAAAACAGCACCCAGATCATCAGCCAGGTGGTCAAAAACAAAATAGCGATGCTGTTGGGATGCCCCATGCCGTAGGAGTGCCCCACCTGGAAGATCCAGAATGCCTTGGTGCCTTGTACAAGCGCCTCCTGCGCCCATCCGGCACGCATGAGAACAAACAGCAGCAGGACATACAGAACATGGGAGGCCAGCCACGCCAGGCCGTTATTCCGGGCGTTGCCCAGCCCGCTCAGGACTGCCAGCAATACGGTATCCAGCACGATGCCGCTCTGCACGGTGGCGGGGCCAATCCAGCGCAGCACCAGCAGCAGCCCGACCAGCAGTGCCCGCGGTATGCTTCGCAGGGCCAAGAACAGGGCGCAGAACACGCCCACCGCCAAGATCACCGCATTCAGCAGCGTGTTTGCGAGCGCCAAATCCTGCCGGGCCTGACCAGTCAGATTGGTGGCGCCCGAAAACAGCAGGGTGCACAGCACCACCAGCACCAGCAGCACCCCATACAGCGCGCCCGGTATCCAGCTTTTGTTCAGTTCTTTCAGCATATCGCTTCTCTCCTCTCCAGGATGGCGGCCACCGCCCGTTCCGCCTTTCGTGGCACGCGAACAATCAATATGCAGCCGCGCCTCGATCCCGGCCAACGGACCAATCCGTCCTTGGACAACAGATGGAGCTTTTGCAAGCTGATTTCTCATGCATTATATCCGAAGCATCACAAAAAAGCAATACATTCAGGCCTTTTGAGCAAAGCGGCCCAGCCGGGCGGCCGGAGGAGGGCATTTGCCCCTTTCTATTTTTAGAGCATGTTTCTAAAAAAATGAGGATCAAGGTCCGTCGCCTTGATCCTCGTTTTGCGCCTGGCAGCCCAGTCAAAATGAAAAGGCCGGGATGCGGTGTGGGGATACGGAAGGCTATGACGCCTTCAAGGCGCTGGGCCGCGGGAACGCGCGCAGTCCGGCTCCTGCCGCCAGGCTGGAAATATCAACGACGCGTTTTGACCGCTTCGCTTGCATGGCTTGATACCGTTCAGGGTTCAATGCCCAGGCTCTTTGCCCAGCTGACCAGCTCTTCCACGGTGGCGCGGCTGGTGAAGCGCTTGCCTTCCAGCCAGCTGCCCGCGCCGGACTGCTGCTCCAGGTGCTTCATGCTGCTGCCCAGGCCGCTTGAGCCGGAGGTGAAGATCACGGCCAGGGTCTTGTCGGTCAGGTCCACGTTTTCCACAAAGCTGGAGACGATGCGCGGCGCATCGCCCCACCAGATGGGATAGCCGATGAACAGGGTATCATAGGCCGTCAGGTCGGGCAGCTCGCCCGCGATGGCCGGACGGCAGGCGGGATCGTCCATTTCGATGGAGGTGCGGCTCTTGCTGTTGTTCCAGTTCAGGTCAGCGCCGGTGTAGGGTTCTTGGGGCACGATTTCGTACAGATCGGCGGAAAGACCCTCCGCCAGCTTTTCGGCCACGCCTTTTGTGGTGCCGGTGGCGGAGAAATACACCACCAGGATGTGGCTGGCGGGTTCGGCGGCTTCCGCGGCCAGCGCAAAGGGAACGCAGGAAGCAAGCAGCATCAGAGCGATCAAAAGCGCAGTCAGTTTTTTCATGGGAAATCCTCCTTTACAGATTCATCTTACCGCAGTCGCCGATCTTCTCGCCCGTCACGAAATACGCATAGGTCGGGAACTCGAACAGCACGGGCTTGAACACTTGATAATCAATCTTGTCCTTTTCGTTCAGCACGGTTTCGTCGGCATAGGTGGCCAGGATCTTGCAGATGAAGTGATCGAAGTGCTCCAGCTCGTAGTTGCCGTCCACCTCGCACTCGATGGACACCTTGGCGTCGTCGATCAGCGGCGCGCCGTTTTCGCCCAGGGTCCAGGCAAAGGCTGCGGATTTATCCGTCTTGTTTCCGCTGACGGTGCCCATTTTGTCCGCCGCCTTCAGCCAGGAGGCGTCCACCACGTTGACGGACAGCTTTTTGTTTTCCCGGATGCCGCGGTTGATGTAGTGGGCCTGCACCAGAGAGACCATCAGGTGACTGTGGGCCATGATGCCCGCGTGGGCCACCAGCGTCCAGGTGGGCTTGTCCTCCACCATCGCGCCCACCACGATCAGGGGGGAGGGATACAGGGCCAGGGTTGCGCCAATGTTCTTTTTCATCGTTTTGTCTCCTTTACAATCGGGTAAAATGGTTTTTCATCGACGGAGGGTAAACGCTTCGCCAGGATAGAGCGGCAGGATGCGCTGGGGATGCGCAACGGCATCATACAGCGCATCCGGGTTTCCGTTGAAGGGGGTCATATCCGGCGCGTCCACCGTGCCCCAGTGAATGCAGATCAGCTTTGCCTGGGGATAGGTGTTGGCCAGACGGATCGCCCCCGCCAGAGAAATATGCCAGTCGTTGTCGGAAAAATCGAACAGGATGACATCGGGAGACGGCATGCGCAGGTGCTCCGGCAGCAGCTTGGAATCGCCCGGCAGCCAGATGGCGCCGTCCGGCGTATCAAACCAGAAGCCGCAGTACTCCTCTTCCTTCCAAACCCTGTACTGAAATTCGGGCACGCCGTTTTGCCAGTTATGCTTTGCGGGCGTCAGGGTGATCTGGGCATCCCCCACGCGGAAGCGCCCGTGAATATCATGGCCGACGCCCGGAATCCCCGCCGACCGCATTTCGCCGGCGACATACTGCGTGGCGTGAAACGCGCCGCACACAGGCGCGATGGCCTTGATGGTTTCCCGGCTGAAATGGTCGTTGTCGATATGGGTGACCAGCACCGCGTCCGCGTGCGGAATCTCCTCCGGCTGGATCGGCATATGGAAAAGCAGCGGCATATCAAACCCGCGCAGCACAGGGTCCACCAGGATCACGGCGCCGCGGATGTTCAGCATCACGCCCGCGCCGCCCAGCCAGCGGATCTCCGTGTGCGCCATCGCCGAAAACGCTTCCCGGGGGATGGGCAAAACCGCGCCCGGGACCGCCTGGCCCTTTTCGTTGATTGCGTATTTCCGCATAGGCAACCCCTCCTTTGTAAGATCTGTTTTTTACGGCATTCTCATATGTGCGGCCGGCCTGCGCCATGGCTTTCCTTGCTTTGCGCAGGCCGGGATCCCCAAAAGCCTAAAATGACACCGTGTCATCAATGCAAGTATAGCATATAGGTGACACGGTGTCAATATAAAACACGCGATTTCCCGCCAGTAAACCTTCGATTTTTATGCTTGCATCTCACAAAAAATATGCCCGTCATCCGACCAACGCATTTCATCAGAGCTTCCCTGAAAATGAAAAATATCGTCGCCGCAGGAAAGCGGCGTGTAAGCATGGTTGATAATTGCTGTTTTTTGCTCTGGCATCGCTTCGATGCGGTCAACGCGGCTTGCTTCACGCTTTCTTGGTTTGCTTTCTCAGTATCGGGGGCAGCTCTGATTCGGACGGTTTATCCTTCCGGGAATTTTCCGAAATTGCAGCGTTTCGGGCGTTTTTTCAGATTTGCGCTTTCGCCGCCGGCGGCAAAGAGGCCGGCGGTTTTACGCCCCGCCATTCCACGATGGACGGATAATACAATCCCCCGCGCCAATTTGCAAAAATCGCCTCCGCTTTAAGATTTCTTTAAGCTTTTTTTGATAGGATGTTCGCGTCAGGAGAAAAAAGCCCCTGACATAAGGAGGAAACGACGATGAAAAAGCTTCTTGCTGTGCTGATTGCTTTGATGCTGGTATTGACCACCGCTTTCGCGTTTGCCGAGGGCAATCCTCCCGGCGATCCGCCTTCCGGGGCCATGGGCACGCCGCCTGCCGGCAACCCTCCCGGCGATCCACCCTCCGGCGGCATGGGCGGCGGATTTGGCGGCGGTACGCCTCCCGGCGGAAGCACATCCTCTTTTGAATATACGGCGAGCGCGGAAATCACCGATGCGGCCTCCGTGTCCGGCGCGGACTACGCCACAGAAACCGCGGACGAAAGCGCGCTGATCGTGGACACCGCCGAGGCCGTGACCCTGGACGGCATCACCGTGACCAAATCCGGCGATTCCAACGGCGGCGACAACTGCAACTTTTACGGCCTCAACGCCGCGCTGCTGGTGATGGGCGGCTCCACCGCCACCATTGCCAATGCCACCATCACCTCCGACGCCGATGGCGCCAACGGCGTGTTCAGCTACGGCGGCAACGGCGGCCAGAACGGCGCGTCCGGCGACGGCACCACCGTGATCATTTCTGATTCCGCCATCACCACCACCGGCAACGGCTCCGGCGGCATCATGACCACCGGCGGCGGCGCCACCTACGCCTATAATCTGACCGTGGAAACCAGCGGCCGCTCCTCCGCGCCCATCCGCACCGACCGCGGCGGCGGCACCGTGGTGGTGGACGGCGGCAGCTACACCTCCAATGGCCTGGGCTCCCCCGCCATCTATTCCACGGCGGATATTACCGTCAGCAATGCCACCCTGACCAGCAATCTGTCCGAGGGCGTGTGCATCGAGGGCAAGAATTCCATCACCCTCATCGACTGCGACATGACCGCCAACAACACCGCCATGAACGGCAACGCCACCTTCCTGGATACCATCATGATCTATCAGTCCATGAGCGGCGACGCCGACAGCGGCATCTCGTCCTTCACCATGACCGGCGGCAGCCTGACCAGCCTCAGCGGCCACATGTTCCACGTGACCAACACCAACGCCGTCATCACCCTGTCCGGCGTGACGCTGAACAACCAGGGCAGCGACGTGCTGCTGTCCGTGTGCGGCGACGGCTGGAGCGGCGCGGCCAATATCGCCACCCTGAACGCGGAGGGGCAGGCGCTGCAGGGAACGATCCTGGTGGACGAGGATTCCACCCTGAACCTCAATCTGACCAACGGCAGCGCCTTTGCGGGCACGGTGAGCGGCGAAATCACCAACGCCAAGGGCAGCGCGGTTTCCTCTGAAATCGGCACGGTCAACGTGACCCTGGATGAAACCAGCACCTGGACGCTGACCGCCGACACGGTCATCGCCTCCTTCTCCGGCAGCGCGGAGAACGTGATCAGCAACGGCTATACCCTGTATGTGGACGGAACGGCCTTGACCGGAACCAGATAAAGTACGTCCGCTGCAGGAAGCAGCCTTGACAAAAAATCAATCTTTTGCTATTGTATCATTGTCCGCCGGGACTTTGTATGTGGATTAGGCCTGTGTACCACACACAGGTCTTTCTTTTTTGTCAGGAGGAAGCCATGAGAAGCGATATACCCAGGAAGTTCTGCAAATACGCCATTCCTCAGATGTTGGGGCTCTTGTTCAATTCGGTTTATTTCATTGTGGACGGCGTGTTCATCGGCAACCGGCTGGGCCGGGACGCCATGGCGGCCGCCGGCGTGGCGGTGCCCATGCTGGAATTGATGATCGCCCTTTCCATGGCCATCACGGCGGGCAGCGGCGTGCTGGTATCCGTGGCGATCTCGCAGAAGCGCCCGGCGGAAGCCAACTGCGGCATGATGCACGCGCTGCTGACGGCGGGCGTTCTGGGCGTCCTGATGGCTGTGCTGGGCAATCTGTTCATTGATCCGCTGGCAAATGCCCTGGGCAGCACGCCGGGCATCCATGGGGAAGTCCGCGCCTATCTCTCCATCATCCTGGCGCTGTCGCCCTTCATGCTGTTCAGCTTTTTGCTGGGCGGGCTGGTGCGCAACGACGGCCATCCGCTGCACGCCATGATCGCGCTGACGGTGGGCTCCCTGTCCAACATCCTGCTGGACTGGGTGTTCATGTATCCGCTGAACATGGGCATCTCCGGCGCGGCGCTGGCGACGGCCTTGGGACCGGTCCTCAGCGACATGATCCTGCTGCCCCATTTTCTGCGGAGGCGCGGCTCCCTGCGCTTCTCCCGCTTTTCATTCAAGCCGCGCCTGCTGGGGGAAATGCTGATCCTGGGCCTGCCTTCCTTTGTGATGGAATTCACCATCGGCATGGTCACCTTTATCACAAACCTTTCCATTCAAAATTTGAATCTGGGCGAAATGGGCCTGGCCGCCTATCTGCTGATCGGGTATCTGATGCTGATCATCCTGACGCTGTTCCTGGGCATGGCGGAGGGACTGCAGCCGGTTTTCAGCCAAATGCAAGGCGGCGGCGACCTGGCAGGCTGCCGCGATATGCGCCGCTTTTCCTTGGCCGTCTTTGTGGGCATCGGCCTGGCCTGCTACGGCTGCGTGTATTTCTTCTCGGCTCGCTTTTACGCGCTCTTTACCGCCGGAGACCAGGCGCTGCTCGCCTTTGCCGCCAGCCATAGCCGGGCCTATTTCTGCGGCTTCGTGTTTGCCGGGGTCAATATTCTGCTCATTTCCTATTGGCAGGCCATCGCCCAAACCCGAAAAGCCATGGCGACCGCCTTGCTTCGCAGCGTACTGCTGCCGCCGGTTTTCATCCTGCTTTTGCCCGCGCTGCTGGGCGCGGATTGGTTCTGGTTCGGCCATTCCATGGCGGAGCTGATCACCGCTGTGGCCGCCTGCTGCCTCTTGCTTTTGCCCGTCCCAATGCCGGACGGCAAAAGATTTTGATGTGCAGGCTTCTTTACTTTCGGTGGCGCAAGTGTTATTATTGTTTTCCAACATGCGATGCGCCCATTAGAGTCTGTTTCTGGCGGTAAATCGAGGAAAAGCAACGCAGAAGTGCAGGCTGATATGCCGAAAATGCATCTTTCTGTACTGCGACGGCGGCATGCGCAGCTATCAGGTCGAAGCCATGCTTCAGGCCCGGGGCTATCTTCACGTCAGCAGTATCGGAGGGATCGACCGATACGATGGAGCGCTGAAAGAATAAAATACAAACGCCCAGCGGACCGGCACGGATAAGGAGGAAAAGGAACGATGGCGGAAAAGGCAACAAAAACGATCATACTGAACGGCTCTCCGCGCAAGAACTGGAACACAGCCCTGATGCTCAAGGAAGCGCAAAAGGGCGCAGCGTCTGTGGGCGCAGAGACGGAATACATCGACCTTTTTGATTTGACCTACACGGGATGCCGGAGCTGCCTTGCTTGCAAGAGAAAAGGCGGGGAGCGATGCAAGTGCTTCTGGAAGGATGACCTTTCGCCGGTGATCGACCGCATCTTTGCCGCCGACGCGCTGATCATCGGCTCCCCCATCTATCTGGGCGACGTCACCAGCCAGGTGCGCGGCCTGATCGAACGGCTGCATTTCTGCGCGCTGTCCTACGATAACTACGCAAACTACTTTACCGGCAAGGTCGATGTGGGCATCATCCTGACGATGAATGCGCCCAAAGCATTCTATAACCTTGCGTATCAGAAGAAAGCGAAGGAGATCGCGCAGAGCTTCCAGGCGCTGAACGGTGCGGTGGAGGTTTATGCCTGCTGCGATACCCTGCAGGTGAACGACTATAGCAAATTCAATATGGCCAGCTTCAGCGAGGCGCACAAAAAGGAAATGCGCGAGAAGCAGTTTCCCAAGGATCTGGAGGCTGCTTTCAATATGGGCGCGCGGCTGAGCGCAGGAGCGAGATTGCAAGATAAGCGTGACTGATAAGAAGGGGTTCACGGGTTTTCAGAAGCGGTAAACCAGGCGCTGCCGACAATGGCAGCGCTGTTTTATACGATTTCCCGATTAAAGCAGGGCCCAGAAAACAGAAATTTGAAGAGATTTGATATAGATAATATAAGATCCTTCGACTTCGCTTACGCTCCGCTCAGGATGACATGATTGGGTTGTTTTTTCCTTG
>CACWUV010000105.1:0-708 GCA_902764185.1 uncultured Eubacteriales bacterium | reverse complement strand
CAAGTCACTAAACAAAAGGAAATACACCTTACATTGTCATCCTGAGCGGAGCGCAGCGAAGTCGAAGGATCTATTTATAACACTAACAAATTTCTGTTTTTCGGCGCCTTTTTTATCGGGGATACATTTCTTTCTTGATTCTATCCCAAAGCAACATCCAGCACCATCATGAGCACAAATCCCAGCGAAAAGGCGATCGTGCCCCAATTGGAGTGCTTTCCCTCCGACATTTCGGGAATCAATTCCTCCACCACCACGTACATCATGGCGCCTGCGGCAAAGGCCAGGAGATACGGCATAATGGGCACCACGGCGCCTGCGGCCAGGATGGTCACAGCGGCGGCGATGGGCTCCACAACGCCGGAAAGCACGCCGAGCAGAAAGGTTTTTCCCTTCTTCATCCCCTCCGCCTTGAGCGGCATGGACACGATGGCACCCTCGGGAAAATTCTGAATGGCGATACCCAGGGCCAGCGCCAGCGCACCGGCGGAGGTGATTCCGGCATTGCCGGAAAGGAAGCCCGCATACACCACGCCGACGGCCATACCTTCGGGAATATTGTGCAGCGTGACGGCCAGAATCAGCTTTGTGGTGCGCTTCAAGCCGGATTTGGGGCCTTCATCCTGGTTGTTGAAATGCATGTGCGGCGTCACTTCATCCAGGAGCAGCAGGAACCCCACACCCACCAGAAAACCGATGGCGGCGGGC
>CACWUV010000104.1 GCA_902764185.1 uncultured Eubacteriales bacterium | reverse complement strand
ATATCCAGGCTGAAAATGCTGCGGTCTTTCAGGCTGTCGGGCACGTCGCCCCGCACGATGCGCTGGGCCAAGCCCTCGGCAATGGCGGTTTTGCCCACGCCGGGCTCGCCGATGAGCACGGGGTTATTCTTGCTCTTGCGGCTCAGGATGCGGATCACGTCCCGGATCTCCCGGTCACGGCCGATGACGGGGTCCAGCTTGTGGCTGCGGGCCAATTCCGTCAGGTCGCTGCCGTACTTTTTCAGGGCGTCGTAGGTGTCCTCCGGGCTGTCGCTGGTAACTCTGGCTGCGCCGCGCACGGCGGACAGCGCCTTCAAAAAGCCGTCCTTGGTGATGTTGAAGGTGCGCAAAAGCTCCTTCACCGCCCGCTCGGGAGCGTTCAGGACGCCCAGCATCAGGTGCTCCACGCTGATATATTCATCTTTCATGCGGGCCGCTTCCTGGGCGGCTTCCCGCAGTGCCTTGTCCATATCCGCGGTCACGTAGACCTTGCCCGCCTCCCGGGCGCTACCGGTGACCCGGGGCAGCTTTTCGATTTCCGAAACCACTGCCGCCCGCAGGGAGGAGGCGTTCACGTTCATCTGGGTCAGCAATTGCGGGATCAGCCCGTCCGCGCTGTCCAGCAGGGCCGCCAGCAGATGCAGCTGGCTCAATTCCTGATTGCCGTATTCACCGGCCAAGGACTGGGCGTTCTGGATGGCCTCCATGCTTTTCTGCGTATATTGATTGCTGCTCATAACAGGTTCCTCCCATCGAAGGCCTAACTTTGACTTACTTTGACCTTCGATTGATATTATATGCCTTTTTAGCGGGATGTCAATAGGGATCGCCAAATATTTTTTGCATTTACAAAATGTGCCCGTTTTGATATAATTAATCTATCGTGCACATATTCTGTTTTGTTTGATCAAGGAGGCGGGGCTTCCATGCAGGAGAAGAACGCGCGCGTTTTATCTGTTCAGGGCGTCAAGCGGCTGCCCTATTATTTGAAATTGCTCAAGGAATTGCAGGCCGAGGGCACCCGCTATGTGCCCGCGGCCGCCATTGCGGAATCTTTGGGCGTTTACGAGGTGCAGGTGCGCAAGGACCTGGCCGCCGTGTCCAGCCAGCCCGGCAAGCCCCGGGTGGGGTTCAGCGTCAGCGGGCTGATCGCCGATATCGAGCATTTTTTGGGCTACGACAGCGCCAACGTGGCGGCCCTGGTGGGCGTGGGCCATCTGGGTCAGGCCCTGATGAGCTACGGCGGGTTTGAGGATTACGGCCTGGACATCGCCGCGGCCTTTGACCGCAACAGCGCCCTGGTGGGCCAAAAGATCCACGACTGCGAGGTTTTTCCCATGGAGCGCCTGCGGGAGATCTGCGCGGAGCGCAAGATCCCCATCGGCATCATCACCACCCCGGCGGATCAGGCCCAGACGGTGTGCGACCAGCTGGTGGCGGCGGGCATCAAGGCCGTGTGGAACTTTGCCCACGTGCGCCTCAAGGTGCCCGACGGCGTGCTGGTGCAAAACGAGGACATGGCCGTGTCCTTCGCCCTGCTCAGCAACCGGCTGGCACAGTCCATGCAGGAAGGAAATAAATAATAGACAATCCGAAAATGGCGGTGGAATTGATGTAATATCCATCGCCTGTTTTTAAACGGGGCCTGAATGCGCAAAAGGAGTTGAATCATGAGGGAAAAGGACTTGCTGATCCGCAACAGCACGGCTGAATTTTTGACCTTTACAGCGGAAACGGGCGCTGACGGCATCGAGGTGCTCTATGCGGACGAGAACGTCTGGGCTACGCAGGATATGATGGCCACCTTGTACGGCATCGATCGAAGCGGCATTGCCCGACATTTGAAAAATCTTTTTTCATCCGGTGAATTGGACCGCGATTCAGTTTGTGCAAAATTTGCACGAACTGCCGCAGACGGAAAAAGCTATCAGACGCAGTTTTACAGTCTGGAAGCGATCATTGCGGTGGGGTTTCGCGTGGAGGAATCGCAGCGCGCCGTTCAGTTCCGCCAATGGGCCAATCGGGTGCTGAAGCTTTTTTCCGTCCGCGGATATGTGCTGGATCGGGAAAGAATGGAAAACGGCGCTTTTCTGGGAGAGGATTACTTTGAACACCTGCTAGAAGAAATCCGTGAAATCCGGGCCAGTGAACGCCGTTTTTATCAAAAAATCACAGATATTTATGCTACAGCGATGGATTATCGGCCTGACGCCGCGGTGACGCAGGATTTTTTCGCCACCGTGCAGAACAGGCTGCATTTTGCCGTTCATGGTCATACGGCCGCGGAGGTTATCGTGGCGCGCGCCGATTCCGAGAAGGAGCACATGGGGCTGACCTCCTGGAAAAACGCGCCCAATGGAAAAATTCTGAAAAGCAACGTCAGCGTTGCGAAAAACTATTTGACCTATTCTGAAATGGATGAACTGAATCGGATTGTTGCGCTTTATTTGGATTATGCGGAATTGCAAGCCAGACGCCGGATTCCCATGACCATGCAGGATTGGGCGGCCAGACTGAACGCGTTCCTTAAATTTAATGAACGTGAAATACTGGACAATCCCGGCAAGGTATCAGCGGAAGTGGCTAAAGCCTTTGCGGAAAGCGAGTTTGAAAAATACCGGATTGTGCAGGATCGGCTGTATCGCAGCGATTTTGACAGGTTTATGGAGGCTGCGGAAAAAACGTAAATAGTCGCATCAGAGATTGACAAATCGATATTCCGCGGTTAGAATAGAATCGAGACGAATGCAGAAAAGAGGAAGCATATGACGATCAAAGATATGGTGAATATTTTGCACGCCAGGGTTTTGTGCGGGGAAGAGCGGCTGGATACCCCCGTTTATACCGCCTGCTGCTCCGACCTGATGAGCGACGTGCTGGCTTTTGTCAATGAAAAAACCGTGCTGATCACGGGCCTGGCCAATCCCCACGTGCTGCGCACGGCGGATATGCTGGACCTCAAGTGCCTGGTGTACGTGCGCAGCAAGGTGCCAAACGAGGAGATCATCGAGCAGGCCGACGAGCAGGGCCTGGCGGTGATCGCCACCAGAGAAACGGCCTTTACCGCCTGCGGTCTGCTGTATCAGGCGGGCCTGCGGGGCGTGCCCATCCAGTGGCCAGAAAGCGAGGAAGGGACATGAGCAGCACCCTGATTCACGCCGATTATCCCGTGGAGGCGGAGGACTATACCCGCGGCGGCGAGGCTTCGGCGGATATAAAAAGGAAATTAAAGCAGCTGGGCGTCTCCGCCAACGTGCTGCGCCGGGTGTCCGTGGCCAGCTACGAGGTGGAAATGAACCTGGTGATCCACTCCGACGGCGGCGTATTGACCCTGGAGGTGTCCCCCGAGGCCGTGTGGCTCATCAGCACCGACCGCGGTCCCGGCATCCCGGACGTGGAAATGGCCATGCGGGAGGGCTGGTCCACCGCCAGCGAAACTGCCCGCAGCCAGGGCTTCGGCGCCGGCATGGGCCTGCCCAACATGAAGCGCAACGCCGACAATTTTGACATTACCAGCAAGGTAGGGGAAGGCACCACCATTCGCATGGGCTTCCGCCTGGCCTGAGCCAAGAGGACGATACAATGGACGTGAAAACCCGTTATCATTCCGTGCGGCTGGACAAGGAGCTGTGCAAGGGCTGCACCAACTGCCTGATGCACTGCCCCACCGAGGCCATCCGCGTGCGTAAAGGCCGCGCGCATATCCTGGATGAGCGCTGCATCGATTGCGGCGAGTGCATCCGCATCTGCGATTACCACGCCAAGGTGGCCATCACCGATCACATGGATGAGCTCAAGCTCTTCCGCTATAATATCGCCTTACCCGCGCCGTCGCTGTACGGCCAGTTCCGCGGCCTCACCGACGTGGGCGTGGTGCTGGCGGCCCTGAAAAGGATCGGCTTTGACGACGTGTTCGAGGTGGCCCGGGGCGCGGACATCGTGGCCCGCGCCATCACCGAGAAGCTGCGGGAGCCCGGATTGCCCCGGCCCCTGATCTCCTCCGCCTGCCCCACGGTGGTGCGGCTGATCCAGGTGCGCTTTCCCGACCTGATTCCCCACATCGTGGACATCCGCCAGCCCATGGAGGTGGCGGCTCAGATCGCCCGGGCGGAATTCTGCAAGGCCCACGATTGCAGGCCCGAGGAGGTGGGCGTGTTTTTCATCACTCCCTGCCCGGCCAAGATGACGGCCATCACCTCGCCCCTGGGCCAGGAGAAATCCGCCGTCAGCAGCGCCATTTCCATGATGGAGATCTATGGCCTGCTGCGCCCGCTGATCAGCAAGATTCAAAAGGAAGAAAAGATCGAGGGCTCCTCCACCAGCTACGGCATTGGCTGGGCCGCCAGCAGCGGCGAAACCAAGAGCATCTTTCAGGAAAACGCCCTGTGCGTGGACGGTATTCAGAACTGCATCCGCGTGCTGGAGGAGATCGAAAACAACAAGCTCAGCGATCTGACCTTCTTTGAGGGCAACGCCTGCACCGGCGGCTGCGTGGGCGGTCCGCTGACCTTTGAAAACAACTACGTGGCCAAGAACTCCATCCGCAAGCTGGTGGCCGCCGCCAAGGCGAAAAACGACAGCACGCCCCAGCAGAGCGTGCCCGTCTCCGACATGAACAAATACGCGCTGAAAATGGATAAGCCCCTGGAGCCCAACAGCGTGATGAAGCTGGACGATGATTTCTCTGTGGCCATGCAGAAGATGCAGCGCATGAACGAGATCATCGCCGAATTGCCGGGCTACGACTGCGGCAGCTGCGGCAGCCCCACCTGCCGGTGCTTCGCCGAGGACATCGTGCTGGGCTTCGCCAACGAGATGGAGTGCATCCACAAGATGCGCGACAAGCTGCAGACCATGGCCGAGCAGATGGTGGAGCTGGCGCAGACAAGGAGATAAGAAAGGAAACAACATGAAAATCAAAGATA
The DNA here is from genome assembly GCA_902764185.1 of uncultured Eubacteriales bacterium. GTDB lineage: Bacteria > Bacillota > Clostridia > Christensenellales > Aristaeellaceae > SFMI01. Next base: position 3,792 of record CACWUV010000104.1, on the reverse strand, counting down.
TTTTGCCCCTGATCGACGCGCAGGCCGTCACCCCCGAGGCCGACCTGGAAAAGGACGTGCTGTGCGGCTACACCTGCGATTTGCTGAGCTGGGTCATGGCCCACGGCCAGGAAGGCATGGCCTGGGTGACGGTGCAGATCCACATGAACGTCATTGCCGTGGCGGCGCTGCACGATATGGCCTGCGTCATCTTGCCAGAGAGCATTCACATGGAGAAGGAAAGCCTGGACAAGGCCGCCGAGGAGGGCGTCTGCGTGCTGGAAAGCCCCCTGAGCGGCTATGAGATCTGCGGCCGGCTCCATGCCGCCGGCGTGCCGGACAAGGAATAAAAAAACGGTTCATATAGAACCGTTTATGCCCGAATGGGCTGGATGGCTGCGATCTCTTGGGCCATTTGTTCCTTTAATTCCCGGATGTCAATGTCGTTTTGCAAATCCAGGAAGTAGCGATCCGATACCCCGAAAAACCGGGCCAGGCGCAGGGAGGTGTCCGGCGTGATCTTGCGCCGGTCATGTAGGATGTCCTGCACCCGGGAGGTGGGCACGTGCAGACCCTGGGCCAGCTTATAGGCCGACAGGTGCATGGGCTCCATGAATTCCTCCAGCAGAATTTCACCCATTTTGGGCGTGGGAATGGTTCCAGCCATGCAAAGGCCTCCTTTCTGCATACACAGTATGCGCGCTTCCGCTGTTAATGATAATCGACGATTTCCACGTCGCGGCAGTCCCTGCCGTCAAAACGGAAGCAGATGCGGTACTGATCATTGATCCGAATGCTGTATTGTCCCTCCCGATCCCCCTGCAGAGCTTCCAGCCGATTGGCAGGAGGGACGCGCAGATCCTCCAAAGTTCCTGCATTATCCATCATGATCAGCTTTCTCAGCGCCGTGCGCTGAATGGTCTGCGGGAGCTTTCGGGAAAAGACTTGATTATAAATCTTTTCCGCTTCCTTATCCGCGAAGCTTTTGATCATGAAACCATTATACCTGCTGCACGTGTACATGTCAAGCGCTCTATTATAAAAAGAAAGCGATTGCCGCCATGGAACTCTTTGCCGATCTGCACATCCATTCCTGCCTGTCGCCCTGCGGGGATGACGACATGACCCCCTGCAACATCGCGGGCATGGCCAAAATCAAGGGGCTGGATATCATCGCGCTGACCGACCACAACACAGCCCGCAATCTGCCCGCCATGCAGGAGGCGTGCGACGCCTACGGTCTGCTTTTGGTGCCCGGCATGGAGATCACCACCCGGGAGGAGGTGCACCTGCTGGGGTATTTTCCCGACGTGCAGACGGCGCTGGATTTTAGTGCCATGATCAAGAACCATCTGCCGCCCAAGAAGAACAAGCCGTCCTTCTTTGGCTATCAGCGGGTGATGAACAGCGACGACGAGCAGATCGACGAGGAGGACGCGCTGCTGATCGGGGCCACGGATTTCAGCCTCAGCGAGGCGGCCAGGCAGGTGACTGAATACGGCGGCGTGCCTGTACCCGCCCACATCAACCGCGGGTCCCACGGCCTGCTGGTCAACCTGGGGCTTATGCCGGAAACCCCTTACTTTCCCACGGTGGAGATGTGGCGGCTGCTGCCCTGTGACGAAAGAGCTTTGGCGGGCCGCCACGTGCTGCATTCCTCCGACGCCCACTACCTGGGGGACATCCAGGAAAGGGAGCACGCCTTGCGGCTGGAACATCGCTGCGTAGCCGATCTTTTGGCCTGGATGCGCTCCAAAAAGGAAATTTAACAATTTTTTTTCTTTTTTATCCATAAAAAATATCGTTTTATCGATAAAAAAGGCTTAAAAAATGCGTGCAATTTCAGAATAAACGTGATACAATAAATCGGTGTGTGTATCATCAAGGATGCATACACCCGATAAAAAGGAGGGAATATCCTGTTATGCCGGACAACAAAGAGAAATTTGAGCAGCTGAAACAAGTGATCGAAGAGCTCAAGGATCAGCCCGGTGCGTTGATGCCCGTCATGCAGCGCGCGCAGAACATCTTTGGCTGCGTGTCCATGGACGTGCAGAAAGCCATCGCGGAGGGCCTGGGCGTCACGCTCAGCGAAGTATATGGCGTTGCCACTTTCTACAGCCAGTTCAAGCTGAAGCCCGCCGGTAAGTATGTGATCAGCGTGTGCCTGGGCACCGCCTGCTATGTCAAGGGCAGCCAGAAGGTGCTGGACCGACTGAGCGAGGAGCTGCGCATTCCCGTGGGCGACACCACGGACGACGGCATGTTCACCCTGCAGGCCACCCGCTGCCTGGGCGCCTGCGGTCTGGCCCCTGTTATGACCGTCAACGACGAGGTGTATGGCCGTCTGGTGCCGGACGATATTCCCGGTATCATCGCCAAGTACAGGGAGTAAGCATTTATGCGGGACCTGTCGCTTCACATCCTGGATCTGGCGGAAAACAGCGTGCGCGCCAAGGCCAGCCTGGTCACCATCGGGGTTTCGGTGGATGAGAACAAGCTCATCACCCTGAAAATCCTGGACGACGGCTGCGGCATGGACGCGGAACTGCTGCAAAGGGTCATGAGCCCCTTTGGCACCACCCGCACCACCCGCAAGGTGGGGCTGGGCATCCCCTTGATGGCCCAGAACGCCCGGCTCACCGGCGGCGACATCGCCATCGAGAGCCAGGTGGGGGTGGGCACCGCCTTCACCGCCACCCTGCACGGGGACAGCATCGACTGCCTGCCCCTGGGGGATCTGGCGGGTACGGTGGTATCGCTGGTGACCGCCAACCCGGAGAGACCGGACTTTGCGCTGGAATGCGCGTCGCCCAAGGGTGACATGCGCTTTGACACCCGCGAGGTGCGGCAGGCCCTGGGAGACGTACCGCTTAACGAACCCGAGGTCGCTTCCTGGATGCTGGAAGCCATCCGGGAAGAACTGGAACCGATTTTTGGAGGTGTGATCCTATGAAATCTATGGCTGAACTGGAAGCCATCCGTCAGCGCACCCTGCAGCGCATCAACCTGCGCAAGGAAGATCAGAACGAGAATATCCGCGTGGTGGTGGGCATGGCCACCTGCGGCATCGCCGCCGGCGCCCGCCCCGTCATGATGGGCTTTATGGACGAGATCAACAAGCGCGGCCTTTCCCAGGTCACCGTCAGCCAGACCGGCTGCATCGGCATGTGCCGCCTGGAGCCCATGGTGGATGTGTATCTGCCCGGCCAGGAAAAGGTGACCTACGTGCATATGACCCCTGAAAAGGTGGCCCGCGTGGTGGCCGAGCACATCGTCAACGGCCGCCCTGTGACGGAATATACCATCGGCGCTGCCGAGGAGAACAAATAAAAGCTGACCGCTGAGGAGGAATTACCCCATGGAAATCTATCGCGCGCACGTACTGTGCTGCGGCGGCACCGGCTGTACGTCTTCCGGTTCGGCGCAGATCATCGAGCGTTTTGAACAGCAGATCAAGGAAAAGGGCCTGGACAAGGAAGTCAAGGTCATCCGCACCGGCTGCTTCGGCCTGTGCGAGGCCGGCCCCGTGGTCATCGTGTATCCCGAAGGCACCTTCTATTCCCGCGTGAAGGTGGAGGACGTGGACGAGATCGTCTCCGAGCACCTGCTCAAGGGCCGTCCCGTGCAGCATCTGGTGTACACCGACCACGCCACCCAGGAGCAGGACGCCAACAAGTCCCTGGACGAGATCAGCTTCTACAAGCACCAGCACCGCATCGCCCTGCGCAACTGCGGCGTCATCGATCCCGAAAACATCGACGAATAGCTGGCCTTCGACGGCTACAAGGCCCTGGAAAAGGCCCTGACCCA
>CACWUV010000103.1 GCA_902764185.1 uncultured Eubacteriales bacterium | reverse complement strand
ATAACCTCCCCTTCCAGGGCGGCCTCCTTCGTCTTCAGCTGGGCGACGTCGGCTTCGATGCCGGCGGGCATGGGCTGGTCCAGGTTGTCGGTCAGGACGATGCCGTCGCCCTTATTCAGCGCAGCGGTCAGTTCGGTCCATGTGCTTACGTGCGAAGATAGTGCCCAGAGTTGCGGGCAGTCTGCTCCCATATACCAGACGGTATCAAAATCCCAGCCGCGCTCGGTGTAAAGCTCCTTAGCCGGGAAGCTGCCCGCGTCCACCCCCAGGCCGATGCTGATGGAGGCGATGACGCCGTTGGCGGACTGGTTGCGCTGGTGCTTTTCCATCACATAGGAATAAGCGTTGCGATCTTCCGGCAGGGTGAAGGATTTGATGGTCTCCATGCAGGGGAAGGACTGGAAGCCGAATTCCGATGCGTAGCGGAAATGGAACTTGCGGTATTCGGTGAAGGGCTTGCGGCCATGCCACACATCCCAGTAATGCACGTCGCCGCGGTTTTCATCGTTGGGCTCGTCAAAGCTGCCGCCGCTGGACGGGCTGGCGGGCCAATAGAAGGTGACGGGGTCCTCTTCCCGCAATACTTGGGGCAGGATATATTCGTACATTTTGATGTAGTCTGCCTTCTGCCGAGGTTTGCTGCACCACATGCCGAAATTGACGAACATTTCCATCTCGTTGTTGCCGCACCACAGGGCCAGGGAGGCGTGATGGCGCAGGCGGCGAATGTTGTCCCGGAACTCGGCGCGGATATTCTGGTCGAATTCCTCGGTCAAATTATATACGGCGCAGGCGAACATGAAGTCCTGCCACACCAGGATGCCCAGCTCGTCGCAAATATCATAGAAGAAATCGTCGGGATAATAGCCGCCGCCCCAGACGCGCACCACGTTCATGTGAGCGTCCCGGGCGTCGGTCAGCAGGCGGCGGGTGCGCTCTGGGGTGACGCGGGGCAGCAGGTTGTCCTCGGGAATATAGTCCGCGCCCATGGCGAAGATGTCCACGCCGTTGACGCAGTGGCAGAAGCTTTCGCCCCACTGATCCTTTTCCCGCTTCATGGTCAGCGTGCGCAGGCCGATGCGGCGCTGCCAGCTGTCCAGCATGCCCGCGATGCCCGTCAGCTTGACCCGCACGGTATAAAGCGGCTGGTCGCCGTAGCCGTTGGGCCACCAGAGCTGAGGATGATCGATCACGATGTCGCATTCCGCGCCGTTGGCGGCAAACACCCGGTCGTCCGGACCGGTGATGGACACCTGAACACCGGTCTCGCTGCCGTCCAGGCTGTCAATATGGGTGGAAACATGGCAGATCACCCGATCCGCCTCATGGGTCTGCCGGACAAAGACGTCCCGGATGCGGGCGCTCTGGATGCTGAGCAGACCAATATTCCGCCAGATGCCGGCATCAGGCAGACGGGGACCCCAGTCCCAGCCGAACATGCAGTGGGCCTTGCGCAGGTTGGGAAAGCCCACCATGGCGTCGGAGCTGCCATCCATGGGAGAGACGGCATAGGATTCCCGCAGGAAGCGGGTGGGAGAAGAAAGCAGCACGGAAATTTCGTTTTCTCCGGCACGCAGAGCGCTTTTTACGTCAAATTCCCAGATGCGGTGCATATTGTCGGCTTTGCCCACGAACTGGCCGTTGATGCATACCGTGGCCAGAGTATCCAGACCTTCGGCCCGCAGCAGCACCTGGTCGGCATTCAGAAAATCCATTGGCACATCGAAGAAGCGGGTATAGGTGAAGTCATGCTCCATCAGCTTGAGCGTTTCATTTTCATTGTCCCGGTAAAAGGGATCGGGGATCTCTCCGGCGGAAAGCAAATCATGATACACCGATCCGGGAACCGTGGCGGGAACGGCGTGATCCCATTCGGATATGGACAGGCTCCACGCGCCGTTCAAAGAAAGGGTTTTCATCTTTGTGACCTCCATTCATGGACATGCTAAGGAAAAGATACCACAGAATGCAACCCAATTCAAGGGTTATTGCCGATCCTTGACCATGGTGAGCGCGATGCGCTTTTTCTTCTCATCAACGCTGACCACCCATACTTTGACCACGTCGCCCACCTTGACGACCTCCGAAGGATGCTTGATGAAGCGATCCGCCATACGGGAGATGTGCACCAGGCCGTCCTGATGGACGCCAATGTCAATAAATGCACCAAAGTCTATTACATTTCGAACTGTTCCTGTTAATTCCATACCGGATTTCAGATCCTTGATGTCCAGTACGTCGGTGCGCAGCACGGGCTTGGGCAGCTCGTCCCGAGGATCGCGGCCAGGCTTTTGCAATTCGGCCACAATGTCCTGCAATGTGGGCAGGCCCACACCGATCTGATCCGCCAGCTTTTCCATACCGTATTCTGCTGCTTTTGAACCGATTCCTGGAACACCGCCGTTTTTCACGTCCTTCACGTCATAGCCCAGGGTGGCCAGCAGCGCCTTGGCCGCTTCATAGCTCTCGGGATGCACTGCGGTGGCGTCCAGCGGGTTCTTGCTGTCCATGACCCGCAGGAAGCCCGCGCACTGCTCGTAGGCCTTGGGGCCCAGCTTGGATACCTTTTTGAGGGCGGCGCGGGAGGCGATGCCGTTTTCTTCCCGATAGGCCACGATATTCTTAGCCAGCGCCGGGCCGATGCCCGCCACGTGGGACAGCAGCTCGGCGGAGGCAGTGGAGACCTCCACGCCCACCAGGTTAACGCATTGCTCCACCACGCCGTCCAGGGCGGCGGTCAGCTCGTTTTGCTTGAGATCGTGCTGATACTGGCCCACGCCGATGGCCTTGGGATCGATTTTGACCAGTTCCGCCAGCGGGTCCTGCATACGCCGGGCGATGGACACCGCGCTGCGCTGGGTCACATCAAAATCGGGGAATTCCTGGGCGGCCAGCTTGCTGGCGGAATAGACGGAAGCGCCCGCCTCGCTGACGATCACATAGGCCACGCCGGGAAGCTCCGGCAGCAGGGAGGCGATAAACTGCTCGCTTTCCCGGGAAGCGGTGCCATTGCCGATGGCAATGGCCGTAACGCCGTATTTTTTCACGAAGCCCTTGATCAGCCGGGCGGAGACTGCCTTGGCCGCCTCCTGGCCGGGCAGGGTGAAATGGCCCACGCCGGTATCCAGCACCTTGCCGTTTTCATCCACCACGGCCAGCTTGCAGCCGGTGCGGAAGCCCGGGTCCACGCCCAGGGTCACCTTGCCCTTGATGGGCGGCTGCATCAGCAGCTGGTGAAGATTTTGAGAAAAGACCTTGATGGCCTGCACGTTGGCCCGGTCCGTCAATTCATTGCGGATTTCCCGCTCCAGAGAGGGAAACAGCAGGCGGTCCCAGGCGTCCTCGCAGGCCAAGACCATGTGCTCGGAGGCTTTGGAACCAGGACGCACAAAGGCGCTCTTGACTGCAGATATCGCTTTTTCCGTCGGGCATTGCAGAGAAACCTTGAGGAAATCCTCTCTTTCGCCGCGGTTGATGGCCAGGATGCGGTGGGCGGCCATGCGGGGCACGGGCTCGCTGTATTCATAATACATGCTGTAAACGCTGTCCTCTTCCTTGGCCGCGCGGGTCTCTATGACCCCTTCCCGCAAAAGCAATGCGCGCAGGGTTTTGCGCAGAGCCGCGTCGTCGCTGATCTGCTCCGCAATGATATCCCGCGCACCGGCCAGGGCAGTTTCGACATCCGGGATCTCCTTTTCGGGATCGATGAATTTCTGGGCTTCCGCCTCAGGATCACCCTTGGGCAGCTGCATGGACAGCCACAGCGCCAGGGGTTCCAGCCCTTTTTCCTTGGCAATGGTGGCGCGGGTGCGGCGCTTGGGGCGGAAGGGACGATAGATGTCCTCCAGCTCGGTCATGGTCTTGGCGTTCAGGAGCTGGGCGCGCAGTTCATCGGTCATCACGCCGGCTTCGGTCAGCGTCTTTTCAATTTCCTCTCTGCGCTTGACCAGACCGCGCAGGTATTCCAGGCGCTCCGCCAGCTCGCGCAGCAGCTGATCGTCCAGGGAGCCGGTGGCTTCCTTGCGGTAGCGGGCGATGAAGGGAATGGTGTTTCCGGCATCCAGCAGCTCTATGACGGCCTGCACCTGGCGGGGCTGCAAAGAAAATTCTTTTGCGAGTACGGCAACAAAATCCATAAAATGTAAGCTCCTTTAAAGCAGTTCCAGCATTTGCTGGGGATTGTCGGCAGCCTTCACCTTGCCGAAAGCCTGGGCGATGACGCCGTTTTCGTCAATCAGATAGGTGGTGCGCACGACGCCCATGGAGGTCTTGCCGTAGAGCTTCTTTTCCTGCCATACGTCATAGGCCTGGATGACCTGCAGATCAGGATCGGCCAGCAGAGGAAAAGGAAGCCCGTATTTTTGCTCAAATTTTTTGTGGGAAGCCACGCTGTCCTTGCTGACGCCCAGGATCACCGCGCCTTTTTCCGTGAAATGCGGATAACGCTCCCCAAAGCCGCAGGCCTGGGCCGTACAGCCGCTGGTCATATCCTTGGGATAGAAATACAGGATCACCCTTTTTCCGCGATAATCAGAGAGCGAAACGGGATGCCCGTCTTGATCCGGCAAAGTGAATTCAGGCGCTTTTGTTCCGGGCTGCAACATCGTACATACCTCCCCTTGTTGATGTTCAAATTATACCTTAACAGGCTCAAACTTGCAATGGCTCAATCAAGAAAGGAAAGCAAAGCGGGATACAGGGCCCGCGCCTTTTCATAGCCGATTTGGTACAGCTTTTCCAGTTTTGCGGGATCTTTTTCGATCCTGCCGATTTCTGGCTTGTGATCCGGCTGGATCACAAAGGCGGTTCCCTGCCGCTGTTCTGCGCGGATAAGGCGCAGCGTATCATTATAGCGGATATGGCGCAGCCGCATGGTCTTCATAAAAGCGGGATAACGGCCATAGCGCAGGGTAAGCAGCGGCAGGGCTTCATTGGGTTCTTTCTGATAATCGGGGGCCTGGGTCAGAATCAGCACATTTTTGCGGTTTCCGTCCGCCTGGGCTTTCTCCAAAGGGATAGGATCAGCCACGCCGCCGTCCAGGTATCTCTCCCCACCAATAATAACAGGCCGAGACACCAGCGGCAGAGAAGCAGTGGCTTGAATGGCGGCCATATCGTCCAGTATATCCCGGATGGGCAGATATTCGGCCTGGCCGGTATGCAGATTGGTCACCACGGCTTTGAACTGCACCTCTTTGGGATCAAAGGCAGCCTGATCGACGGGATCAAGCTCCCGGGGAATCGTGTCATAATTGAAGCGGGCGTTGAACAGATCGCCCGTGCGGATCAGGGAAGAAACGCTGCAAAAACGCTTGTCGTTCAGATAGTTTTTCCACACCCGGATGCCGCGGCCCGGCTGATGGCACACATAGCTGCAAGCCTGGCATGCTCCGGCGGAAACGCCGTATATGCTGGAAAACCAAAGCTCCTGCTCCTGAAAAAAGTCCAAGACACCAGCAGTAAAGGCGCAGCGCATGCCGCCGCCCTCCAATATCAAACCAACGGAATTCATGGATGCTCGCTCCTTTCACATCTGCATTATAAAAAGAAAATATAAACTGAATATCAATGAAATAAGGGATTGACAGGGGATTGGGAAAGGAATATAATCAATTGCGTCAAATTGAATTTGACATAATAAAATAAGGGGGTTCGTCTAATGAGCGTTTATGATTTTGCTATGAAGGACATCGACGGCAACCAGGTTTCGCTGGCGGATTTTAAGGGCAAGGTGCTTCTGATCGTCAACACCGCCACCGGCTGCGGCTTTACGCCCCAGTATGAAGGCCTGGAAAAGCTGTATCAGCAGTATAAGGATCAGGGCTTTGAGATCCTGGATTTTCCCTGCAACCAGTTTGGCAATCAGGCGCCCGGCACCGAAAAGGAGATCGTCAGCTTCTGCCAGCTCAATTACAACGTGACCTTCAAGCAGTTTGCCAAAATCGAGGTCAACGGCGCCAATGAAGCGCCCCTGTACACCTATCTGAAAAAGCAGAAGGGCGGGCTGCTGGGCAGCGCCATCAAGTGGAACTTTACCAAATTCCTGGTGGACCGGGAAGGCAACGTGGTGGATCGTTTCGGCTCTGTGGAAACCCCTGAAAAGCTGGAAAAGAGCATCAAAGCGCTGCTGTAAGAAAAGGAGGGAGAGGCATGGACCGCGAACAAAAAATCATTCGCACCAGCGTCCTGGGCATTGGCGTCAATCTGATCCTGGTGGTATTCAAGGCCATTGTGGGCTTTATCTCTGGCTCCATCGCCATCATTCTGGATGCGGTGAACAACCTGAGCGACGCGCTGTCCTCGGTGATCACCATCGTCGGCACCAAGCTGGCCAACCGCGCGCCGGACCGCAAGCATCCCTACGGTCACGGGCGCATCGAATATCTGGCGGGTGTGCTGATCGCCGTGCTGGTATTGATGGCTGGCCTGACCAGTTTGAAGGAATCCATCGAAAAGATCATCGATCCCACCCAGGCGGACTATTCCGCGGCATCGCTGGTGATCATCATCGCCGCCATCATCGCAAAGCTGCTCATGGGCCGCTATGTGAAGGGTGTGGGGGAGAAGATCAACGCCGATACCCTGGTGGCCAGCGGCTCGGACGCGCTGTTTGACGCCATCCTGTCCGCCGGTACGCTGGCGGCGGCCGTCATCAGCCTGGTGACGCATATTTCCCTGGAGGGTTGGTTCGGCGCGGTGATTTCCGGCTTCATCATCAAGGCCGGTATCGAAATGCTGATGGATACGCTGAACAGCATCATCGGCAAGCGCGCGGACAAGGATTTGACCGAAGCGCTGAAAGCCAAAATCACCTCTTTTCCCGAGGTGCGCGGTGTATATGATCTGACCTTGCACAATTACGGCCCCACCCAGATCATCGGCTCCGCCCATGTGGAGGTGCCGGACGACATGCGTGCGCAGGAAATCCATAAGCTGACCCGCAATATCTCCAGCGCGGTATATATGGAATTCGGCATCGTGCTGACGGTGGGCATCTATGCCTCCAACGATTCCGACAGTCAGGCGGAGGCCATCCACGCATCCGTGGAGCAGGCGGCCGCGGAACATCCGGAAATCCTGCAGGTCCATGGGTTCTATGTGGATGCGGAGCAAAAGTCGGTCACCTTCGACCTGGTCGTCGATTTCAAGGCGGACCGGGAAAAGGTGCAGGCGGAGATGCTGGAGATATTGAAGAAACAGTATCCGGATTATCAGTTCTTTGTGGTGCTGGATTCCGATTACAGTGATTGACGGAGAGGTGAAGATGGACACGTACGATGCGCTCAAGCTGGAAAATCAGCTCTGTTTTCCGCTGTATGCGGCTTCCCGGGAAGTGATTAAGCTGTATCGGCCCCATCTGGATACGCTGGATTTGACCTACACCCAGTATATCGCCATGATGGTGATGTGGGCTGAAAAGAAGATCAGCGTGCGGGATATGGGAAAACGCCTGTATCTGGACAGCGGCACCCTGACCCCGGTGCTCAAAAGCCTGGAAAGCAAGGGGTATATCCGCCGCTATCGCAGCTCTGAGGACGAGCGGGTGCTGATCGTGGAGCTGACGGAGGAAGGCGGAAAATTAAAGGACGAGGCGGTGGAGGTGCCCCAGCAGGTGGGCTCCTGCATCCGCCTGGAGCCAGAGGAAGCCTTGCAGCTTTACCGTTTGCTCTATAAGGTGCTGGACGGCATGCAGTAAAAAATGAAGCACAAAAAAACGGACCGTAGAAAACGGCCCGTTTTTATTGTGCTGTCAGCAAAATCAGCCCACCAGGATCATGACGATGGAAAGCACCACGAACACAACGGCGGAAACTTTGGTCGCCAGAGCAAGCTTGGCTTCCAGAGCGGCGTTCTTGGCCTTGCCGAAGAAGCTATCGTTATTGCCGGACAGAGCGCCCATGCCGTCGGACTCGCTGCTCTGCATCAGCACGGAAACAATCAGCACCAGAGAGGTGAGGATCAGGCAAATGTTCAAAATGATCTGCAACGCATTCATGTCAATAACCTCCTTGAAATCAGCAGCTTATATTCTATCATAGACGCGGGAAAAATACAAGCTTTTTTTCGGAGTTTCGCGCTTTTTTCGCTTATATTTTTGCGCTGCTCCATCAGGAGAGGTTCTGCGCCTCCACCAGCTGATCGCCGCCGTACTTTTTGCGCAGGGCGGGCTTTTCGATTTTACCGGTGGGATTGCGGGGCACAGGCGCGAAAATGATCTTGCGGGGGCGCTTGTAGCGGGGTAATTGCAGGCAGAAGGCGTTGATATCCTCCTCGGTACAGGCGCGGCCGGGTTTCAGCTCAATGATGGCGGCGGCGATCTCACCCAGGCGCTTATCCGGCAGGCCGATGACGGCCACGTCCTTGATGTCGGGGTTGCCGCTGAGAAAGTCCTCAATCTGCACGGGGTACAGGTTTTCGCCGCCGGTGATGATCACGTCCTTTTTGCGGTCCACCAGGAAGATAAAGCCGTCCTCATCCTCCTGAGCCATATCGCCGGTGAACAGCCAGCCGTCCCTCAGGGTGGCGGCGGTGGCGGCGGGATCGTTGTAATAGCAGGTCATATTGCCCGGCCCCTTGACACACAGCTCGCCCACGGTGCCGCGGGGCACGATTTCGCCCTTTTCATCCACGATCTTGGTTTCCCAGCCAAAGCCGGCCTTGCCGATGGCGCCCACCTTGTGGATGTTTTCTACGCCCAAATGCACACAGCCGGGACCGATGGATTCGCTGAGCCCGTAGTTGGTGTCATACTGGTGATGGGGGAAATACTCCTTCCAATGGTGGATCAGGCTTTGTGGCACAGGCTGCGCGCCGATATGCATCAGCCGCCATTGGGACAATTGATAGTCGTCCAGATTGACCTCCTTGCGCTCGATGGCGCCCAGCAAATCCTGGGCCCAGGGAACCAACAGCCATACGATGGTGCACTTTTCCTCACTGACGGCT
>CACWUV010000102.1 GCA_902764185.1 uncultured Eubacteriales bacterium | reverse complement strand
CGATTCCCGCTATACCGAGGCGGCAGGCAAGGCCATCGGCGATGCCGCCGTTATCGAGCAGATTAGCGCCCAGCGGCCCTTTACCGTGTGCATCAACGACGTGCTCACCGCCCATGGCATCAAGACGGTGGGCTATGAGGACGCCGCTGTCACCGTGGCGGCGTATAACGACCTTTCCGCCAAGCTGAAGGCGGATATGGTGGGCGCCAGCGACCTGATGAAGGAGCTGCGGGCCGTGAAGGACGCCGAGGAGATTCGCCGCCTCACCGCCGCCCAGCGCATTGCGGAAAAGGCACTGGACCAGATCTGCCGGGAAATCCAGCCCGGCATGACGGAGAAGCATATCGCCGCCCGGCTGACGTATCTGATGATGGAGTACGGCGCTCATAAAAACTCCTTTGATCCCATCGTGGCCTCCGGCCCCAACGGGTCCATGCCCCACGCCGTGCCCACGGACCGGCAGGTGCAGCCGGGGGAGTTCGTCACCATGGACTTCGGCTGCATCTACGAGGGCTATTGCAGCGATATGACCCGCACCGTCTGCGTGGGCCAGCCCACCGAGGAGATGCGGAAGGTGTACAACACCGTCCTGGAGGCCCAGCTGGCCGGCATCGCCGCCGCCAAGGCGGGGGTCAGCGGCGCGGACATCGACGGCGCGGCCCGCAAGGTGATTGAGGACGCCGGGTACGGCCAGTATTTCGGCCACAGCTTCGGCCACAGCCTGGGCATCGACATCCACGAAGCCCCCAACAACGCCCCCTCCAACCACAACCCCATGCCCGACGGCGCCGTCACCTCCGCCGAGCCCGGCATCTACATCCCCGGCAAATTCGGCGTCCGCATTGAGGACGTGATGGTGATAAAGGCCGACGGCAGCCATCTCATCACCGAGGCACCCAAGGCGCTGCTGATTCTGTAAGCCACTTTTTTGCAGAATTTCATGTAAAACCCTTGCCAAACGGCAGGCGTTCATGTACAATATATGAGGCTAATTTTGGCTGCATCATTCAATTCGAGGGAATCGTCATGTTCCCTCATCAATATGGGAGGACATAATTATGGCAACTATTACTGCCGGCGATTTCAGAAACGGCAAGACCTTCGAGTATGAGGGCAAGATCATGCAGGTGGTGGAGTTCCAGCACGTGAAGCCCGGCAAGGGCGCCGCTTTCGTGCGCACCAAGATGAAGAACATCGTCACCGGCGGCGTCACCGAGACTTCCTTCAACCCCACTGCCAAGTTTGAGGAGGCCTTCATCGACCGCAAGGATATGTCTTACAGCTACAATGACGGCGATCTGTACTATTTCATGGACCAGGAGACCTTCGACATGGTGCCCCTGGGCAAGGACCTGCTGGGCGACGCCTTCAAGTTCATCACCGAGAACACCGTGTGCAAGGTGCTGAGCTATAAGGGCAACGTGTTCGGCCTGGAGTGCCCCAACTTCATGGACCTGGAAGTCACCGAGACCGAGCCGGGCCTGGCCGGCAACACCGCCACCAACACCCTGAAGCCCGCCACCGTGGAGACCGGCGCCGAGGTGAAGGTGCCCCTGTTCATCAACATCGGCGACAAGATCACCATCGACACCCGTACCGGTGAATATCTGGGCCGCGCCAAGTAAATCCTAACCATCAACAGGACTGGGCGGTGTGCGCCGCCGGAAAGGAGCAACATAATGGAAATTTCCGAGAAGGTAGCGTATCTGAAGGGTCTGGCCGAGGGCCTGAAGCTGGACGAGGAGACCAAGGAAGGCAAGCTGATTGCCGGTATCATCGACGTGCTGGACGCCATGGCGGAGGAGTTCGCCGACGTGGAGAGCGAGATCATCGACCTGGAGGATGGCCTGGATGCCGTCAGCGAGGACCTGAGCGACGTAGAGGAGACGCTGTACTTCGCCCTGGACGAAGATGAGGACGACGAGGACGAGGACGATGACGACGAGCTGTTCGTCACCACCTGCCCCTGCTGCGAGGAGGAAGTGGTGTTCGACGAGGACGTGCTGGCCGACGGCGAGGTGGTTTGCCCCAACTGCGGCGAGCGTCTGGAGTTCGACCTCAGCGACCTGGCCAACGCCACCAACAAGGACGAGGAGTAATCCGTCTGTATCAAACGCAAAAAAGCGCCCCGAAGGGGGCGCTTTTTCCATGTTGCGAAAGCGGTAAATTGTGGTATAATAAACGGGAAGGCTGTGCCCTGCGGGGCAAAACTGGCGGCCTTTTGAGGATAACGCTATGAGAACGCAAGATAAGCTGAATATGACCATGCTCTGCGACTTCTATGAGCTGACCATGGGCAACGGTTATTTCCAGACCGGGTATAAGGATCGCATCTGCTACTTCGACGTGTTTTTCCGCCGGGTGCCGGATGGCGGCGGCTTCGCCATTGCCGCCGGTCTGGAGCAGCTCATTGATTATATCCAGAACCTGCATTTTGACGAGCAGGATATCGCCTACCTCCGCTCCCGCAACTATTTCAGCGAGGAGTTTCTGGCCTATCTGAAGGATTTCCATTTCACCGGCGACATCTACGCCATCCCCGAGGGTACGCCGGTGTTCCCCCGGGAGCCGCTGGTGGTGGTGCGTGCCCCCGCCATTGAGGCCCAGCTCATTGAGACCTTCACCCTGCTGACGGTGAACCACCAGAGCCTGATTGCCACCAAGGCCAACCGCATCTGCCGGGCCGCCCGGGGACGCACGGTGCTGGAGTTCGGCTCCCGCCGGGCCCAGGGCGCTGACGCCGCCATCATCGGCGCCCGCGCCGCCTATATCGGCGGCTGCGCCGGCACCGCCTGCACCATCTCCGACGAGATTTACGGCGTGCCCGCCGGCGGCACCATGGCCCACGCCTGGGTGCAGATGTTCGACAGCGAGTATGAGGCGTTCAAAGCCTACTGCGAGACCTATCCCACCAACGCCACGCTTTTGGTGGACACCTACAACACCTTGAAGTCCGGCGTGCCCAACGCCATCCGGGTGTTCAACGAGGTGCTGCGGCCCCGGGGCATCACCAAGTGCGGTATCCGGCTGGACAGCGGCGACATCGCCTATTTGAGCCGCAAGGCCCGGGAGATGCTGGACGAGGCCGGATGGGAGAGCTGCCAGATTTCCGCCTCCAACTCCCTGGACGAATACCTCATCCAGGATCTGCTGCTCCAGGACGCCAAAATCGACATGTTCGGCGTGGGCGAGCGGATGATCACCGCCCGGTCCGAGCCTGTGTTCGGCGGCGTGTACAAGCTGGTGGCGGTGGAGGACGATGCGGGCAACGTGGTGCCCAAGATCAAGGTCAGCGAGAACGTGGAGAAAATCACCGTGCCCCACTTCAAGAAGATCTACCGCTTCTACGGCAACGACACCGGCAAGGCCATCGCCGACTATATGACGGTGTATGACGAGGAAGTGGACGACACCAAGGATCTGGAGATTTTCGACCCCAACGCCACCTGGAAGAAGAAAACCGTCTACGATTTCCACGCCCGCCAGCTCCTGGAGCCCATCTTCCTTGGGGGCAAGCTGGTGTACCAAAGCCCCACACTGCCGGAGATCAAGGCCTACTGCCAGCAGCAGGTGGACACGTTGTGGGACGAGGTGAAGCGCTTCGACAATCCCCACTCCTACTACGTGGACCTGAGCCAGAAGCTGTGGAACATCCGCCACGACCTGCTGCATAAGTCCCAGCACTGATGGTGATGCGCAGAACGGAAAACGTGGAGCTGACAGTATTATGCCTCATCACAGACGGAGACAGGATGCTGCTTCAGAACAGGGTGAAAGACGACTGGCGGGGATACACGCTTCCGGGCGGTCACGTGGAGCCGGGAGAATCCTTCGTTGACGCGGTGGTGCGTGAAATGAAGGAAGAAACCGGGCTGGATATAAAGAAACCGAGACTGGTGGGCGTAAAGCAGTTTCCCATCAAGGAAGGGCGATACGTTGTCCTGCTGTTTAAGGCAACCGAGTATAGCGGGACGGTGGTTTCTTCGGATGAGGGACGGATGGAATGGGTGGAAAGCAGCCGTCTGCCGGAGATAAACACGGTGGATGATTTTGCGGCATTGCTGCGGGTAATGAACGACCCCGCGCTGACGGAATTCCAATACCTGGTCGACGGAGAAGCGTGGACAGTCTCAATTAAGTAAAGCGGGACCTGAGATAAGGAGGGACGGCGGCGATGTCTGACTTTATGAAGAAATGGGAGAAGGAGCGCAGCGGCGGAATGTGGCGCTACTTTATCCGCCATCTGCCGGGGATGCTTGCGCTTCTGGCGGGTGCGGTGCTGGGAACCTGCCTTTTGAGGAGGGAATTCCCTGCTTCTGTTTCCGTTGTTGATTTCTGCATTGGCGTGGCGATCATTTTCGCTATCTTCCTGCTGTCCTGGTTTATGAATGAGTGGCGCTACCGCGACGAGAAAAGCGACGCGCAGAAGCGCGGAGAGACTTACTAAAACAAAGAAACGGGGCGTTGACAGCCCCGTTTCTTTGCGTTATAATATCCCCACAATCCAAGGGGTGCTGGCCAGAGCCGGCTGAGACGGGGCGTGTTTCGCGCCGATCCCTCGAACCTGATCCGGGTAATGCCGGCGTAGGAATGCGATCATACCGTTTGCAAGTGCCGCCTCACGCCGCCATTGGCCGTGAGGCGGTATTTTTTCATCCATAAAGGAGAGAAATCATGAAAAATAACGCACTGCGCGCCCTTACCGAGGGCGGTATCATGGTGGCGGCGGCCACGGCGCTGAGCTACCTGAAGCTCTTTGAGCTGCCCCAGGGGGGCTCGGTGTGCATCGGTATGCTGCCCATCTTCCTCTACTGCGTCCGCTGGGGGCTGAAGGACGGCCTGCTGTGCTCCCTGGCCTACGGCATCTTGCAGCTTATCTTCGATGGCGCTTACGCCTGGGGCTGGACCAGCATGCTGCTGGACTACGTGGTGGCCTTCACGGTGCTGGGCTTCGCCGGCCTCTTTGCCCGTCAAAAGGTCGGCGTGTTTGTGGGCACGGTGGTGGGCTGTGTGCTGCGGTTTATCGTCCATTTTATCAGCGGCGTCACCATCTACCGCATCTACGAGCCGGTGGAGCTGTTCAACACCACCTTTGCCAACCCCTATCTCTACTCCGCCGCCTACAACGGCAGCTATGTGGCCATCGACATGGCGCTGTGCCTGGTGATTTTCGCCCTGCTGTACAAGCCCATGAAAAAGTACTTTTTGGCCCAGGATTTGGCGTGATAATCCCGTTTTCCCCTCTCTTTGGTCCGTCCGGATACTCCCGGGCGGGCCATTTTTAATTTTTCGCAAAAATGTGTTGACAAACCGTGAGAAATCTGTATAATAGCATATGTTCGTCAGGAACACAGCGGGATTGTGTAAAGGTAGCACAGCGGACTCTGACTCCGTATGTGAGGGTTCGAATCCTTCTCCCGCTGCCAACAAAAAAGCGTCTTTTGTCAGCCGACAAAAGACGCTTTTTTGAATGATGTTTGCCCTGCCGGGCAAATGATGTGTGTTTTGCACATGATGTCGCTGCGCTAATGATGTATGCCTGCGGGCACATGGGGGCAAACATCGCATCATTGCGGCACAAAGTGACGCACCATCATTTCGGCGCCAGCCGATACATCATCAGCCGCCGGAGGCGGCGACATCATAAAAAACTACCGATTTCGGAGGACACCGACATGAGATGGGATTTACTGCTGGGGCGTCTCTATTACGGCGCACAGCCCCGCATTGACCGGGAAAAGCGCCGCATGGGCTGCATCGGAGACAGCATCACCTTCGGCGCGGGGGTTGTAAACACGCGAAAGGCCGACGCCTGGCCCTTCCTGCTGCAAAAGAGCCTGGGGGACGGCTGGCAGGTGTTTGACTACGGCGTTTCCGGCGCCACGCTGCAAAAAGAGGGCCATTTCCCCTATGTGAAGTACGGTTTTTTGCCCCATTTCCGCCGCTGCCGCCCGGAGCTGGTGACGCTGATGCTGGGCACCAACGACACCAAGCCCTTCAACTGGGACCGGGAGCGTTTTGCCCGGGAGTATGACGAGGCGGTGGAGCAGCTGTTGGCCCTGCCCTGGCAGCCCCGGGTGGTGCTGATGACGCCGCCCCGGGCCTTCCCGGACAGCGCCACCGGCGTCATCGGCTTCGACATAGTGGAGGATGCCATCGTCAACGGCGTGCGCCCCACGGTGCTGGTGGCAGGGGAGAAGTACGGCGTGCCGGTCATCGACCTGTACGCCTTTACGGAAGACCACCCGGAGTATTTCATCGACGGCGTCCGCCCCAACCGGGAGGGCAACCGGGCCATTGCCGATTATCTGCTGAAAACGCTGCCGCTGGCGCGGTAACTGTCACACAAAGGGGGAGACCATGTCTGCATCTACGAAACAACTGGCTCTCTGCGGCGTCATGACGGCGCTGGCGGTGGCGCTGCTGTGCCTGGGCGGGCTGGTGCCCGTCGCGCTGTATATCAGCCCCATGCTGGCCTCTATGGTGCTGGTGGTGATCCGCCTGGAGTGCTCGCCCCGCCACGCCTGGACCTGCTTTGCCGCCACCGCCATCCTGGGCCTGCTGCTGGGCCCGGACAAGGAGGCGTCGTCGCTGTATCTGTTTTTGGGCTATTACCCGCTGCTCAAGCCACGGCTGGACGCCATCCGCCCCGCCGTGCTGGGGTGGGTCGCCAAAATTTCATTGGCAGCAGCGGCCATCACCGCCATGTACGCCCTGCTGCTCTACGTCTTTGCCCTGGACGGCCTGGAGGAGGAGTTCGCCACGGCGCTGCGCTGGGTGCTGATTACCTGCATCGTCTTGGGCGCCGCCGTCTTTGTGCTGTTCGATATGATTCTGAATCGGATTGCCGCCATCTATGCCAAGCGGCGCAAAAAACAATAAATCGTTTTTTTTCAGAACAAAACACAGGAGTTTCCATGAAACAACAATCCTACAATTTTACCGAGGGTAAGATCCTGGGCCCGCTGCTGCGGTTCATGCTGCCGGTGCTGCTGGCCCTGTTTTTGCAGGCGTTGTACGGCGCGGTGGACCTGCTGGTGGTGGGCAAATTCGCCGGGGCGGAGGACGTGTCGGCGGTGTCCACCGGGTCACAGATTATGATGACCATCACCAATATCGTGTCCAGCATGGCCATGGGCGTCACCGTCTTCCTGGCCCAGAAGGTGGGGGAGCGGGACGCGGAGGCCGGCGGGCGCATCGTGGGCGCCGGCGTGTGCCTGTTCGTGGCCATCGGCGCTGTGCTGACCTGCGCCATACCGCTGCTGTCCGGCGTTCTGGCCCGGACGATGCAGGCGCCAATGGAGGCGTTTGCCCTCACCGTGGGCTATATCCGCATCTGCGGCTTCGGCGCCATCGTGATCATCTTGTATAACCTTATCGGCAGCATTTTCCGGGGGCTGGGGGATTCCCGCACGCCCCTGGTGACGGTGATGATCGCCTGTGCGTGCAACGTCATCGGTGACCTGCTGCTGGTGGCGGGCTTCGGCATGGGCGCCCGGGGCGCGGCGCTGGCCACCGTGTTCGCTCAGTTCATCAGCGTGGTCATCTCCCTGCTGCTGATTCGGAAAAAGGAATTGCCCTTCGCTTTTTCCCTCCGCACCATCCGCCCCAACGGCCGGCTGATGGGCAAAATCGTGACGCTGGGTGCCCCCATTGCGCTGCAGGATTTGCTGGTGGGCATCTCCTTCCTGGTGATTCTGGCCATCGTCAACGGCCTGGGCCTGGTGGCCTCCGCCGGCGTGGGCGTGGCGGAAAAGGTGTGCGCCTTCATCATGCTGGTGCCGGCGGCATTTATGCAGGCCATGTCCGCCTTCGTGGCACAGAATCGTGGCGCCGGCAAGCTGCACCGGGCCGTGCAGGGCCTCAACTGCGCTGTGGCGGTGTCGGTGGTGTTCGGCGTGGCCATGTTTGTGCTGAACTTTTTCCGGGGCGACATTCTATCGTATGTGTTCGCCAGCGATGAGCGGGTCATCGCCGCCTCGGCGGACTATCTGCGGGCCTACGCCATCGACTGCCTGCTGACCTGCTTCCTGTTCTGCTTCATCGGCTTTTTCAACGGCATGGAGTACACCCGCTTCGTCATGGTGCAGGGCATCGTGGGGGCGTTCTGCGTCCGCGTGCCGGTGTCGTTCCTCATGAGCCACGTCCAGCCGGTGAGCCTGTTCCGCATCGGCCTAGCCACACCCTGCTCCACCATCGTGCAAATCGCCCTCTGCCTCATCTGCTTCATGCGGATGAAGCGGCGGCTGGGCCTGAACTTCCCAGAGGAAATCAGCGCATAATACAAGCGCATAATATAACAGCCACCCCGCTGGGGTGGCTGTTTTCTATTGTATGACAACCACTGGCTATGCCAGTGGCAAAAAAAGCTTTAGCTATGGACAGAATAAAAACTCCCCATTACAGTAAGGTGTAAGGTTTGCCGACCGACACCAAGTAATGAGGAGGCCTTTCATGGAGAAAGACATAAGTAGTTTAGAGCATACACGATGGAGATGTCAATATCATGTTGTATTTGCGCCAAAGTATCGAAGATTGGTGATATACGGGCAGATAAAGAAGGACATAGGCCAGATACTACGGAAATTATGCGAGCAAAAGGGGGTGGAAATAATAGAG
The DNA here is from genome assembly GCA_902764185.1 of uncultured Eubacteriales bacterium. Taxonomy (GTDB): domain Bacteria; phylum Bacillota; class Clostridia; order Christensenellales; family Aristaeellaceae; genus SFMI01. Next base: position 386 of record CACWUV010000102.1, on the reverse strand, counting down.
GCAGAAGCATGCCCTGACCATATCCACATGCTGATAAGCATTCCGCCAAAGTTCAGTGTGGCGGAAGTAATGGGGTATCTAAAAGGCAAATCAAGTCTGATGATATTTGACCGACATGCGAATTTGAAGTACAAGTACGGCAATAGGCATTTCTGGGCGAGAGGCTATTATGTGGATACGGTAGGACGAAACAAAGAGGCAATCAAGAAATACATCCAAAACCAGCTCAAAGAAGATGAGATGGCAGATCAAATGACGATAAAGGAATACTACGACCCGTTTACAGGGGAGGAGTATCCGAAACGGGGCAAAACTGGGAACCCGTTTACGGGTAGCCAGAAAACGAAGGCAAAGTAAGCAGCCCCTTTAGGGGCGGCCCGAGATGA
>CACWUV010000101.1 GCA_902764185.1 uncultured Eubacteriales bacterium | reverse complement strand
TTTGTTATTGTTGCCAAGCCGGTTCGCCGGGATGGGTCCAGGGCCCAAGCGGGCCCTGGCGCAGAGCTCGAGGCCGCGGAGGCCTCGAACGTTCCCCCTTGCCAATTCCTGTTTTCCAAACCGATCTTTTTTTACTCCGCCTCCATCGTCCCCACCACCGCGCTGAGCTCGGCGCACAGGATCTTGAGGGCGTCGGCGTCGGTATGCTTTTCGGTGAGAGGCAGCAGCAGGCTGGCGGTGCGCCCGGTGGAGAATTTCAGCTTCCGGCCCTCTAGGGCGGCGCTGAGCTTATTGAGATCGGGCAGGTAGCGCACGTCGAAGCGCAGCATGACAATGCCGTTCTGGCGGCGCACCACGTCCAGCCCTAAGCGCACGCACAGGGCGCGGACCAGGGCCACGTCCAGCAGCGTCATGACGCTCTCCGGGATGTCGCCAAAGCGGTCGATGAGCTCGTCGATGATGTCCGCCCGGTCCTCCATGGACCGCAGGCCGGAGATGCGCTTGTAGATCTCCACCCGCTGGCTGCCGCCGCGGATGTAGCTGTCGGGCAGGAAGGCGTTGACCTTGAGATCCACCCGGGGCTCCAGCTCGTCCGGCACCGGCGCGTCGCCCCGGGCCTCCCGGACGGCCTCCTCGATGAGCTTGCAGTACATGTCGTAGCCCACGGTGCTGATGTGGCCGCTTTGCTCGGCACCGAAGATGTCGCCCGCGCCGCGGATCTCCAGATCGCGCATGGCGATGCGGAAGCCCGCGCCGAATTCCGTGAATTCCCTTATGGCGGCCAGGCGCTTTTCGGCGGTCTCAGAGAGCATTTTATCGGGCCGCACGGTGAAATAGGCGTAGGCCACGCGGTTGGAGCGCCCCACGCGGCCGCGGAGCTGATAGAGCTGGCTGAGGCCGAAGCGGTCGGCGTCGTAGACGATCATGGTGTTGGCGGTGGGCACGTCCAGGCCGTTTTCGATGATGGTGGAGCACAGGAGCACGTCGTATTTGCCCGCGTAGAAATCCAGCATCACGTCCTCCAGGGCGTGCTCCTGCATCTGGCCGTGGCCGATGGCGATGCGGGCCTCGGGCACCAATTGCCGCAGGCGGGCGGCGAAGGCGTCGATGTTGGCCACGCGATTGTAGAGGAAGTACACCTGGCCGCCCCGGCCGATCTCCCGCAGGATGGCGCTGCGCACCACGCCTTCGTTGTAGTCCATCACATAGGTCTGCACCGGAATGCGCTCCTCGGGAGGCGTTTCCAGCAGGCTCATGTCCCGCACGCCCACCATGCTCATGTGCAGGGTGCGGGGGATGGGCGTGGCGCTGAGGGTCAGCACGTCCACGGTCTTTTTCATGTGCTTGATCTGTTCCTTGTGGGTGACGCCGAAGCGCTGCTCCTCGTCGATGATCAGCAGGCCCAGATCCTTAAAATGCACGTCCTTGCTCAGCAGTCGGTGGGTGCCCACCAGGATGTCCGTCTTGCCCGACATCACGTTGGCCAGGGCTTCCCGCTGGGATTTGGCCGTGCGGAAGCGGCTGACCACGTCGATGTTGACGGGGAAATCCTTGAATCGGTTTTTGCAGGTGTAATAGTGCTGCTGGGCCAAGATGGTGGTGGGAGCCAGCAGCGCCACCTGCTTGCCGTCGCTGACGGCCTTGAAGGCGGCGCGCATGGCCACCTCGGTTTTGCCGTAGCCCACGTCGCCGCACAGCAGGCGGTCCATGTTGCGGTCGGACTCCATGTCCCGCTTGATGTCCTCCACCGCGTGCGCCTGGTCGGGGGTCAATTCGTAGGGCACGCCGTCGTTGAACTGGGCCGTCCAGGCGTTGTCCGGGGCAAAGGCGTGGCCCGGGGTGGATTCCCGGTCGGCGTAGAGCTGCACCAGGTTGAAGGCCAGCTTTTTGAGGCCCGCCTTGACCTTGGATTTCTGCTTTTGCCATTCGCCGCCGCTGAGGCTGTTGACGGGCGGCGGCGCTTCGGTGGAACCGATGTATTTCTGCACCCGGTCAAACTGATCGGTGGGCACGTACAGCTTGTCGCTGCCCTTGTATTGGATCAGCAGGTAGTCCCGCCAGGCACCTTCGCTCTGGATGCGGGTGACGCCCATGTAGACGCCCACGCCGTGCATCTCGTGCACCACGTAGTCGCCCTCCTTCAGATCGGTGAAGGCCTCGATGCGCTGGCCGGAATTCTGCTGGCTGCGGGCCTTTTTGCGGGACGCGCCGTATATGTCGCTGTCGGACAGAATGTGCAGCCCCGCCTGCGGCCACAGAAAGCCGTGGCTCAGGGCCAGGGGCAGGATGCGGATGTGGTCGTCCAGCTTGGCTTCCACCGTGCGCAGGGTGTCCAGCAGCCGTTCCCCGCGGGCTTCGCCGCCGGAGAGCAGAAAGACGTCCGCCCCTTCCCTGCGCCACTCCGCCATGTCATTGGCCAGGTCGCGGACGCTGCCGTGATACTGGGGCGCGGCCAGGATGTCCAGCTTGACGGGCTTTCCCTGTTTGAAGCCCGCGCAGCCCCGCAGAAATTCCTGCACGCTGATCATGTCCCGGGCGTTGACGAGGGACAGCGCGTCCTCGCAGGGGAGCAGCAGCCCCTGCTGCTCGGTCACGGCCTCCATGCGCTCCACGGCCAGGGAAAGGTCGTTATAGTAGCTTTGCAGGCAGTCGTCCATGTGGGCGCGGCAGCGGTCCGGGGTGTCCACCAGCACGATGGGGCTCTGCAGATAATCCAGCAGCGTGGCCGTTTCCGGCATCAGCAGGTGGGCCCACAGGTCCAGGCAGCGGCACAGACCGCCTTTCTCCAGGCGCTCGGCTTCCCGCAGAAGCTTGCGCAGGCCTTCCCGGCTGTCGCTTTCGTATTCGCCTGCGATGTCCTCGGCCTCCAGCGCGGCGTGGACGATCTGCCGCTGGGGCTTGGCGTCCTTGGCCCGCTGGAGAGCGGCTTCCAGCAGCCCGCGCATCTTCCGGCCCGCGGCGGCGCGGTCGGCGGAGCGCAGCAGATATTCCCCGGCGGGGGACAGGCGCACGGCGTCGATATGCCGCAGGCTGCGCTGGCTGATGCAGTCGAAGGCGCGCATGCCGTCGATCTCGTCACCGAAAAACTCGATGCGCAGGGCGTCGGGCTCGGTGGGGGGATAGACGTCCACAATGGCCCCGCGCAGGGCGCACTGGCCGGGGCCCTCCACCATGTCCACCCGCTCGTAGCCCGCCTCCACCAGACGGGAAACCAGGTCGGCGGGGGGAATCTCGTCGCCCACGCGCAGGGCGACGGTCATTTCTTCTATTAACGCGGGGGGCGTCATGCGCCACAGCAGAGCGTCGGCGGCCACGCACAGCACCCGTACCGTGCCTGCCTGCACCCCGGCCAGAGCGGTGAGCCGCTGCCATTCGGCCTCGCGGCTGGCGGCGGCGCGGACAAATTGCCGCTCCCGCATGCGCAGGCTGGCCGCGCCCTGGGGGATATACTGGCTGACGTCCGACGCCACCCGGGCGGCCTCCCGGTCGCCGGGAGTCACGTACAGCACGGGGCGCTCCGTCTTAAGGGCCAACGCGGCGGCCAAAGCCGCCTTGCCGCCGTCGCACACGGCGTAGGCCGCAGGGCCTTGGGCTGTTTGCAGCTGGTTGCACAGCTCTTCCAGAATGGGGGATTGCAGCAGGCGTGTGAGCATGGGGTCCAACCTTTCTTTCCACGCGAAATTGCCCGCCCAGGGGAAAGGATACCCCTGCGCAGGTGGGGACAGTATAGCAGGTGGGAGGGGGAAAAGTCAAATGCAAATTGGTAAGGGGAGGGGGTACGACGGGGGCATTTTCCACGCGCCAATTTCTTGCTGTTTGTTATTGACAGAAAACAGCGTCAGGCTTTAGAATACTCCCGGAGGCGATAGATATGGAATGGATGATCGATACCGCGAATTTGGACGCGATCAAGGAAGCGGTGGACATGCTGCCGCTGGCGGGCATCACCACCAATCCTTCGATATTGAAGGCGGAACTGCCCTTTGACTATGAGACCCAGCTCAAGGCCATCCGGGCGCTGACGCCGGGCATGACCATGCACGTGCAGCTGGGCAGCGAAAGCTGCGAAGGCATGCTGGAGGAAGCGGCGTATTTGCAGAACCTGCTGGGGCGGGACATCTATGTGAAGGTGCCCACCACCGAGGCGGGCGTGAAGGCCATGAAAAGGCTTAAGGACCGGAGCGTCAACGTGACGGCCACCGCCATTTATTATCCCTTGCAGGCCATGCTGGCGGTGAGCGCGGGCGCGGACTATCTGGCTCCCTACTGCAACCGCATGGAGCAGAACGAAATTGATTTCGGCAAGGCCATCGAGCAGATTCGGGACATGATCGACCTGGGCGGCTACGACGCCAAGATCCTGGGCGCCAGCTTCAAGAACGCGGGCCAGGTGGTGCGGGCCATCGACAGCGGCGCGCACGCCGTCACCGTGCAGCCCGCCATGCTGCGCAGCGTGCTGAAAAGCGCGCTGGTGATGGACGCCGTGGCGGCGTTCACCAAGGATTACGCGCTGGTGACGAAAAAATAAACGAAGTCATCGATGGTGGAGTTTGGCATGGCAAATAATTAATAATGTCAAAAAAGCTGCCGTACAAGGAAAATCGTTCCTTGAATGGCAGCTTTTTTACTTTGCAATTATTCATTATTTATCATTAATTTCCCCTACGTTCCCGTGCTCTCTCCTGTATTCCGTGGGCGTCAGCCCGGTGACTTTGCGGAAAATATGGGAGAAATGGGAGGAGGAAACGAAGCCCACCTCCTCGCCCGCCTGGGAGATGGATTTGGCGGGGTTCAGCAGCAGCGCCTTGGCCTTTTCGCAGCGCACGGCGTTGTGGTAGGCCAGCAGGGTGATGCCGGTGTGGCCTTTGAAGGTGCGCAGCAGGTAGCTGCCGTTGACGAAAAGGGCGCTGGAGATGGCCTGCAGGGAGAATTTCTCCGCGCTGTGGGCGTCGATGTAATCCTTGGCGGCCTGGGTCAGTTTTTCGCCGCTGGGAAGTTTCTTGGGTTGGGTCTGCACCTGCAAGGCTCCTCTCTGCATAGCGGTTAGCGGTAACTTACGGGTATATGTTAGCACAAACTAACCGTTTGCGCCATCCTTTTTTTCAAATGGTCAATTTCAGACAAACGGAAGGCCGAAATGGTCAATTTCAGAATAGCGAGCGGGGTTAGTTTGTGCTAATATATCAGAGCGGGTTAGATCGGACTAACAGAAAGCCCGCGGAAGGAAGTACATTTTCATGATGAAAAAAAGGCTCGCCGGATTATTGCTGTGCGGCCTGATGGCGGTAATGCTGCTGCTGCCCGGCCTGGGCGCGGCGGAGGAAGCCTCCACCCGCTGGGCGGACGCGGCGGACGCCATTGATAAATGGCTGGACGCCGCTTTTGAAGCCTATCTGGACGGCGACCCCAGCACCGCGTACAGCAACGTGAGCAACGCCTATTTCCGGGTCTATGAGACCACGGGCTTTGAGCGCCAGACCATGAGCTACATCTCCGGCAACCGCAAAAACGCGGTGGAGATGCAGTTTTCCGCCTGCAAGGGCGCGGTGAAAAAGAGCAACGAGGATCTGGAGACCAAGATTTCAGTGCGCACGGCGCTGAGCAAGCTCAAAACCATGATCCGCGAGGACGGCAACAAGCTGGCGGCCATGCAGGGCGGCGTGCAGAGCGAGACCAAGTATTATCTGCGGGGCGAGCTGGTGGCCAGCGATCCCTACACCGATTTTTCCGCCGATTCCAACGCCGCGCCCAAGTACGCCGATTGGTACGAGGCCGCTACCTTGGTGAAGGAGCTGCTGGACACCGCTTTCATGGGCTATCTGGACAAGGACTTTGAGGCGGCGGGGGACAACCTGAACACGGCCTACTATTCCGTGTATGAGGAATCCGGCCTGGATCACGCCATCTATTCCGAGCTGTCGCTGAAGGAGCGCCAGGCCATGGAGAAGCATTTCTCCAACCTGCGCAGCCTGGTGGCGAGCGGCGAAACCAAATATCAGAAGAACAAATACCGCACCACCACCGACGCGGCCAAGAACGCCATCCTGAAATACGCCAAGGCCATTGATACCGCGGCCGCGGAGCAGAAGGCCGCGGAGGCTGCCGAGGCCGCTGCCGCGCAGGCGGCGGAGGCGGCGGAGGAGACCAAGGAGTCCGATCCCCGGCTGCTCACCTTCCTGGGCGCCTTTGGCATCATCGTGCGCGAGGGCTTGGAGGCCATCCTGGTCATCGCCGCCATCATCGCCTACCTGGTGAAGAGCGGCAATGCCAAGAGCCTCAAGAACGTGTATATCGGCGCGGTGGCCGGCATCGTGGCCAGCTTCATCGCCGCCGCCGTCCTGGCCTGGGCCAAGAGCGCCTTTGCCAGCGCCGGCATGGCCCAGGAGATCATCGAGGGCGTCACCGCCCTGATCGCCGTGTGCGTGCTGTTCTATGTGAGCAACTGGATGATCAGCAAGGCGGAAGCCGCTTCCTGGAGCCGCTACATCGACGGCAAGGTGCAGTCTTCTGTGGAGCAGGGCAGCAGCTTTGCCCTGGCCTTCACTGCCTTCCTGAGCGTATTCCGCGAGGGCGCGGAGGTGGTGCTGTTCTACCAGCCCATGCTCAGCGAAGGCAACCCCGTCATGGTGTGGGCGGGCTTCGGCGCGGGCTGCGTGCTGATGGTGTTCGTGTACCTGGCCATCACCAAGCTGTCCATCAAGCTGCCCATCAAGGTGTTCTTCACCGCCACCTCCATCCTGATGGCCATCATGTGCGTCAGCTTCCTGGGCAGCGGCATCAAGGAGCTGGCTGAGGGCAACGTGTTCGACCTGACGCTGAACGTGCCGGGCATCCCGGAGAACGACGTGGTGCAGGTGCTGGGCATCTATCCGTACCTGGAAACCCTGGTGCCCCAATTGATCCTGGCCATCATCCTGCTGGTGACCTTCCTGATCGCCCATTACCGGGGCAAGATGGATGCGCTTAAGGCGCGGTATGAAAAGAATTAATAATTAATAATGAATAATTAATAATTTAAGACAGTATCAAATTATTAATTATTAATTGTTAATTATCAATTATCGCTGATCCGCTCCGTTCCTGCCCCGCGTAGGGCGGCGCTGACCATACAATGAATGCGTTTGAGGAGGATTTCGCAATGAAGAAGTTTTTCGCTCTGCTGCTGGCCGCTATGATGCTGCTGACCATGACCGCCGTCGCCACCGCCGAGGAAGCCGGCTTTGATGAATATGAGCTGGGCGTCGAGGGCGAGCAGGATGTGGGCTTCATGACCATGTCCATGGTGTATTTCCAGCCCGTGGATATGGCTCCCGTGGAGAACGCCACCCCCAAGGAAGGCTCTGACCTGCACATCGAAGTGGACCTGACCGCCAACGAGAACCCCTACGGCTTCCCCGTGGACAGCTGGGTGCCCTATCTGAGCATTGATTTCTCCATCAAGGATCTGGAAGGCAAGGAAGTGTATTCCGGCTCCATGATGCCCATGGCCGCCAGCGATGGCCCCCACTACGGCAACAACATCCCTCTGGCTGAGGGCGAGTACACCATCACCCTGTACATCAAGAGCCCCGCGGAGAACGGCTACCTGCTGCATGTGGATGCCGAGACCGGCGTGGAAGCTGACTCCTTCTGGACCGAGCCCCTGGAAGCGACCTGGACCGGCTGGAAGTTCGTCAAGGAATGGTAATTCCGTCCCACAACGGATAAATAAAATCCCACATTGCTGGTGCGCTCTCCGCGGGGGAGGGTGCACCAGCAGTCTGCATGTTTAAACGGGAGGAAAAACGGTGCTCAAATATCTGTGGATGGTGATCCAGGCTCTGTTCCTGGCCGTGACCTATGCAACCTGGATGCACGCCGTGCTGGGCCGGCTTTTCGGCCGCAGAGGGCGCGTGATCCATGGCGCCGCCCTGGGGGTGGGCGTTCTGGCCTCCGTTGCCCTGGCGATTGTGAAATACAACACCAGGCTGATCATCTCCAGCCATTGGAATCATTATCTGTACGCCGTCATCATGACGCTGACATTGGCAAGTATCATCCTGCTCCTGATTTTCGGCCGCCGGGAGAACGGGCGGCTGGGCGTCGGGGGCGCGATGCTCAGTATCTGCGGGGCAGCCCTGTCTGCCGTGCTGATCTTTTATAGCCTGCCCGGCGTGCTGCTGTATCCCTTCAGCTTCAACACCATGGGCAACGGCTATCTTTCGTCCTATTACATGGTGCGCCTGGCGGGCTGGGCCCTGGGCCTGGTGCTGCTGCTGATCTACGCCGTGCTGCTGCGGCGGGTATCCGATCAGGCGCAGCCCTTTGGCCTGCTGCGGGCGCTGCTGTGCGGAGGCGTCCTGAGCTGGAGCGTCTATTGCTTCGGCCGCTTCTTTGTGCCCTGGGTCAATCGGGCCAAGTGGCTGGGCTGGTCGGTGAAATACAGCGACGCGGAATACGGCTGGATCGGGGACATGATGATGTTCACCGCCAACAATTCCATGCTGTTCATCTGGATCCCGGCGGCGCTGGCGGCCATTTTGGCCATCGTGTTCTTCTGCCGGAACCTGAAGGTGACGGAAGCCTACGACAACCCCGCCCAGCACCGCAAGCTGCGGGCCCGGAACCGGCGGCACCGCCGACTGGCCGCGGGCACGCTGGCGTGCGTGCTCCTGTGCGTGGGCATTTTGACCTTTGTGAAGAAGTATGACACCCGGGTGGTGGAGCTCTCCGCCCCGGAAACCTACACCATCGAGGGCGACACCATTCTGATCCCCCTGGAAGCCGTCAGCGACGGCCACCTGCACCGCTTTGAATACCGCACAGAAAAGAACATCGACGTGCGCTGGATCGTGGTCAAAAAGCCTGGCTCCGCCAGCTTCGGCGTGGGTCTGGACGCCTGCGAGGTGTGCGGCAACGCCGGTTACTTTGAGCGCAGCGGCCAGGTGATCTGCAAGCGCTGCGACGTGGTGATGAACATCAACACCATCGGCTTCAAGGGCGGCTGCAACCCCATTCCCCTGGCCTACGAGGTCAG
>CACWUV010000100.1 GCA_902764185.1 uncultured Eubacteriales bacterium | reverse complement strand
CACGATGCCCAGCACCACGGCGATGATGGCCAGCCGCCACCACTTCTTTTCGCCCAGCAGCATGCCGTAGAAGAACATCAGCAGCGCCGCCGTGACCACAAAGCCCAGGGGCTCCAGAATGAAGGAGGACACGATCAGGATGACCATGCCCAGGAACATCTTGGACTTTAAGAAGGCCACGCTGTTCTTGCAGAAGGCGGCGGGGGTGAAGTCGGGCTTGCCCTTGTTCTTTTTGATGATCTTATAGATGTTGATGGCGATGCAGATCAGCAGCAGGATGATGATCACCTTGGGCCACACGCTGGGGTGCAGCACGTTGGGGTTCTTCAGATAGCTCTTGGGAACCTTGGCTTCCAGAACGTGCGTAAAGTAGGTGAACCCCAGGAACACGAACAGAAGCGCGTTGCAAATCAGCTCGAACAAAAGAATTCAGCTCCTTTATTTAGATTCAACTTGTTGCAGGGCTTTGGCCTTTTCCCGTTGCATAATGGGCCACCACTCCTTGAAAGCCAATACAAAGGGCACGCCCATGCCGATGATTCCCATGCACAGGCAGTTGACAAATTCTTTTTTTGCCCGTTTGTATTCCTCTGAGTACATCTCCACACCTCCCCTCTTGATTGACGCCGTTTTTATCATACTATGTATGCACGCTAATTTTCCGGAAAGAAAAGGCACGGCCGTCCAAACCGTGCCGATTTTTAGCGGAAAACATGCTATAATAGGAACAAATTGTTGAAAGGAGGCGCTGTGGTGAAGCAAAAGCGCAAACGATGGCTGCTGGATCTGGCGCTGTTTATGTCCATTCTTGGAGGCGCGGTGATGCTGTCCATGGTGCTTTCCGGCGTCAACGACGACAACAATCCCTTTGCCATGGCGGTTTTTATTCTGGCCGTGGCCTTGGTGGCCCGCTTCACCACCGGCTATGCCTGGGGCATCGCCGCCTCCCTGGTGGGCACCTTTTGCGTCAATTATATATTTACGTATCCCTTCTGGGCCTTTGATATCACCTATCCCGGCTATCCGCTCACCGTGGCGGTGATGCTGATCGTGAGCATCCTGATCAGCGCGCTGACCACGCAGATCAAGCTGCAGGAAAGGCTGCGCTATGAGGCCGAACGTGAAAAAATGCACGCAAACCTGCTGCGCGCCATTGCCCACGATATACGCACGCCGCTGGCGGCCATGCTGGGAGCCAGCTCGGCGCTGCAGGAGCAGTCGCTGAGCCCCGAGGATCAGCAGACGCTGATCGGCAACATCCACAACGACGCCCAGTGGCTGGTGCGGGTGACGGAAAATCTGCTTTCGGTAACGCGGCTGACGGCGGGCTCCGTGACGCTGAAAAAGCAGGACGAGGTGCTGGAGGAGATCATCGGCAGCGCCATTCTGAAATACCACCGCAGCGAAAACGCGCTGCCCGTAACGGCGGATATGCCCGAGCGCATCCTGCTGGTGCCCATGGATGGCGTATTGATCGAACAGGTGCTGATCAATTTGTTTGACAACGTCAGCGCCCACGCCCAGGGAGCCACGCGGATCTGGCTGCATATCCGGACGGAGGCAGACCGGGTGGCGGTGTCCGTGGAGGATGACGGCGCGGGCATTCCGGCAGCCCAGTGGCCGCGCATTCTGGCGGGCGGCGTGCAATCGGAACATCAGCGGATGGATGATCGGCGCAACATGGGCATCGGCCTTTCGGTGTGCGCGTCCATCATCCGCGCCCATGGCGGAAACATGACCATGGAGAACAGCGCGCATGGCGGCGCGGCCCTGCGTTTTTGGCTGCCTTGGCAGGAGGAGAAAAGCGATGGCGACGATCAAAAGTAAGATCCTGGTGATTGAGGATGACCGGAGCATCCGCATGTTTTTGAAAACCACGCTGGCGGCGGCGGGCTACGACGCCATCACGGCGGACGACGGCAGAAGCGCGCTGAGCGTCATCTCCTCCCATTGCCCGGACTGCATTCTGCTGGATCTGGGGCTGCCGGATATGGACGGCAGCGAGATCATCAAAAGCGTGCGCAGCTGGACGTCCACGCCCATTGTGGTCATCTCCGCCCGCAGCATGGAGCAGGACAAGGCGGAGGCGCTGGACGCCGGAGCGGACGACTATATCACCAAGCCCTTTGGGGCGGTGGAGCTGCTGGCGCGCATCCGCACAGCGCTGCGGCATACCTACACCCAGGCGGAAAAGGACGAAATCAGCCTGCACGGCTCGTACCGGGTGGGCGATATGGAGATCGATTATAAGCGATACCGGGTCCTGGTGGACGGACAGGATATTCATCTGACGCCCAACGAATTCCGCATCGTGGCGCTGCTTGGCCGCAACGCCGGACGGGTGATGACCTATAAGGTCATTTTGCGGGAGCTGTGGGGGCCTGCCGCCAGCATGGACAACAAAATCCTGCGGGTGCATATGGCCAGCATCCGGCGCAAAATGGAGGTCAATCCCAACGAACCGCGGTATATCTTCACCGAGGTGGGCGTGGGCTACCGGATGGCGGAAGAAACGGAAATGAAAACAGACGGCGACACGGCCTGCATCGACAAGGGATGATTGGCAGCTATCGAAGCTGCTGCCGATGCTTGCTTGGAAAAATACGGAATAATTTAACAAAGCGCCCTCGTCCGACTTCCCGTGGTCGGATGACGGGCATTTTTTTTGTGTGATGCAAGCGTAAAAATCGAAGGTTTCGTGACGCTAAATCGAAATTTTTATGCGCAGCAGACCGCAAAAAAAGCTGCCGTCAGCCGTGCCCACGGCCTTGAATTGCAGGCTGATATGCTCGAAACTGCACATTCCTCATTTTAGAAGCAGACTCTATCAAAGATTTCCTATCGCCAGTCCGGCTTTTGAAAATGATTGACAGGAAACCGTAAAACCGGATACAATAACGCGGGGACGGTTTGCGTTTTTCCTCCTGAGACTGCAAAAAGACGAGGTAAAAAATATGAAGGCAGCATGGATCAAGCGGGGCGGGCTGGCGCTGCTGGCGGTGCTTGTGCTGGCGTTTGCGGTGCGGGCTGTTTCCTTTGGACTGCCGGGGGCGCCTGCCGCCGTGCGGGAATACTATCAGGACGAAACGGGCGCGCCCTACCTGAGCGAGATGGACTCCTACTTTTACGTCCGCCTTTCCCGGGAAATGGCGGAGGCTGGAAAAAGCTTCCTGTATAATCAGCGGGAGGCCGACCCGCTCATGGGCAGCCGGCCCGCCGAGCCCCAATATCAGCCCGTGCCGGTGTTTCTGTCGGTGCTGACCTTTTGGGTCTGGCGCATCCTGCATGCCTTTTCGGAAGTAACGGTTTTGCAGGTCGCCCGTTGGATGGGCCCCGTGGTGGGCAGCCTGACGGCGGTGCCCGCCTTTCTGTACGTCAGGCAGCGCACCAATCTGGCGGGCGGCCTGGCGGCGGGCCTGCTGGCGGGATTGGCCATTCCCTTTGTGGCCCATACCTATGCGGGCTTTTTTGATACCGATATGCTGCTGGGGGTGCTGCCCCTGGGCGCTGTGCTGGCGGAGCTGCGCGCCATGCGGGAAAGGCGGCTGGGCAGGCAGGCGATGTTCGCCGCGGCAAGCGGCGGGCTGCTGGCGGTGCTGTCGCTGGTATGGCTGACCTTCTATACCTATTTCTGGCTGATGGCGCTGGGCGGCTTTCTGGGCCTGGCGCTGGCCGCGGCTTGCCCCATGGGCTATTCGGCGCGCAGGCGCGGGCAGGTGCTGCGGGGATGGATGCTGTGCCTGGGTTTTTCCCTGCTGGGGGTATTTCTCCTCCGGGGGGTGACGGGCTTGCAGACGCTGGGGCAGATCCTGTCGGTGTTCGGCTCGGTGAGCGGCAGCAGCAATGATTTCCCCTTCGCCCATCAGTACACCGAGGAAATGGGCGCCATTCCCTATCTGCCCGACGTGGGCAGCCAAGGGGTGCTTTCGCTGCTGCAAGGCAGCATAGACACCGTGCTGGGCTGTCTGGGCGGGGTGCTCCCCTGCGTGATGGCGGCTGTTTTCCTGATTTTAGGGCCGGGCAAGGCCCTGCGGCGGCGTCAGGAGCCCGCGGCGCGGCACGACGCAATGATCGCCGCGCTGCTGGAGCTGGGCATGCTGCTGCTCTGGCTGGCGGCGGGAGTCAAGCTGTCCGGGCCCAGCAGGCGCTTTGCCGAAATCGCCGTGCTGCCGCTGACCGTATTGGCCGGGCTGGGCGTGGGCGAGCTGGCGGGGCTGGCGTCGGGCCGCCGGGCGTGGCGGCGGACGGCGGGCGCTGTGCTGGCGATGGCGGCGTTCCTGCCCATGGGCCTGGGCGCGCTGCAGATGACCCTGCGCGTCGGGCCCAGCGTCACCGACGCCCAGCAGGCCGCCATGGATTATATCCGGGACACCCAGCCCCAGGACGCCGTGATCGGCGCTTGGTGGGACGACGGATATTACATGCAGTATGCCGCCCGGCGGCGGACGGTGGCCGATGGCGGCACCAGCAGCGGCGTGATGAATTATTTTTTGAGCAAAGCGCTCCTGTCCCGGGACCCTGGGCAGCTGCGGGGAATCTTTCGCATGCTGGAGACCTCGGGCACCCAGGCGGTGGGCTATTTGACCCGCTGCGGCGCGACCCAGCCCCAGGCGGCGAAGCTGCTCCTGGAGGCCGCTTCCCTGGATCGGGAGGCGGCAGGCACGCTGGCCCGGGAGACCCTGGGCCTGACGCCGGAGCAGGCGGCGGGACTGCTGGATTTGACCCATCCATTGGAAAAGCGTCCCATGGTGCTGGTGCTGGGCTCCGATCTGTTTGCCAAGCTGAGCGCCATTACCTATTACGGCTATTGGGATCTGGAAACCCATACGGTGGCGGACACCTGCTACTGGCTGTCCACGGGCAGCGCCTTTGCGCTGCCCGCCGGCGGCAAGGTCCGCTCAGCCCTGACCGACGCCTCCATCACCCTGACCGTGGAGGAGCGGGACGGCGTTTTGCAGGCGGCGCTGGATAAAAACGGCATCCCCTATCGGCTCAGCGGCGTGCAGGTGTGGCGGGATGGCGCGCTGATCCAAAATACGAAGCTTTCCGGAAACGGCCCCACGGTGCTCCTGGTCGAAGAAGCGGACCGGCTTTTCGGCTTTGCGTGCAGCCCCAACCTGGCGGACAGCATGCTGGTGCGCCTTTTCCTGTGCGGCAGCGGGCAGGAGGCGGGCCTTGACCTGCTGGACACCTGGTACGGTCCCGACAATCAAAAAGCCATCGGGCCGGAGCGGCGGATGGCTGTTTCAAATAGGCTGTCCTGGGGTATCCAGGTGTGGCGGATGGAGGAATAGCTCCTTTTTCCCGCCCTGTCAGCGCTTCTTCTTTTTTCCCTTGGTGGGCAGACGGAGGCTGGCGGCCTTGACGGGGGGATGGAATTCGGCCTGGTAGCTGTCCACCATGTCCTGCTTGCCGCTCTGGCGCAGCATGCGATAGCACAGGCTGCGCAGCACGTCGTAGATGACGGCGAACAGCGGCACGCCGATGATCATGCCCATGATGCCCCACAGGCCGCCGAAGAGCAGGATGGCAAAGGTGACCCAGAAGCCGGAGAGGCCGGTGGTGTTGCCCACGATCTTGGGGCCGATGACGTTGCCGTCCAGCTGCTGCAAAATGATGATGAAGATGATGAACATCAGGCAGTAGATGGGCTTTTCCAGCAGCAGCAGGAAGGCGCAGGGCACCGCGCCGATGAAGGGGCCGAAGAAGGGGATGATGTTGGTGACGCCCACGATGACGCTGATCAGCGGCGCGGATGAGAAGCCCATGGCCACGCAGCCGATGAGGCACAGGATGCCGATGACCAGGCTGTCCAGCAGCTTGCCCATCAGGAAGCCGTTGAACATGCGGTCGGTGTAGCGCACCTCGCGCTCCACGCGGCCCACCCACTTATCGTTGCACACCGCGTGGAGCAGCAGCCGGGCCTGGGCGGCAAACTGCTTGCGGATGGCCAGAAAATAGACGGAAACCACCAGGCCGATCAGCAGGTTTTTGATGAAGTTCAGCATGCCGGTCAGATAGCTGGCCGTGCCGGAAAGGATGGACTGGGCAATGTCCAGCAGGCCGTTGTCCCGCCAGTTCTCCACGTATTCGCCCAGGGTCTTGAACACGCTGTCCACCCGCGCCGCCCAATCGGGCCTGTCGGCCAGCAGGGTTTCAACGTGATTTTCCAGGGAGGCCAGCTGGCCGGGCAGGGCGTTGACCACGGTGATGACGCTGCTGGCCAATTGCGGCACCACGATGATGACCAACAGCGCCATGATCAGGATGGCCAGCAGCAGGGCGAGAAAGATGGAAAGGCTTTTGGCAGACTTCTTTCGCGGCAGCACCCGGGAAAGCAGCGGCTCCAGCCAGTTGCACAGCGGGGCCAGCAAATAGGCGATCACCGCGCCGTACAGGAAGGGTGACACGAAGGAGATCATCCGCCCGATGCCGGAAAAGATCTTGTCGAACCGATACAGGAAAAAGAAGACCAACATATCGGCGGCGATGGCGGCAAAGAGGGTGATGCCCGCCTTGATATAGCGCATGTTATCTTTCAGGTTCATTTTTCAGCCTCCTTGGCCCAAGCGCGCAGCAGGGCCTCCCGCTCGGGGGTCAAACGCAGGGTTATGCCATCCACGACGGCCAGCACGCCGGGCTTTTTGGCCGCGTGTCCCCGGCAGCCCCGGACGCAGAAATCCCGGGACAGGGCGGCGTCCGGGCCGTTCAGGGCCAGGTCCAGGCTGCTCAGATCCCGGATGTCCGGCGTCTTTTCCATCAGCAGCGCCACCAGCTGGTCAATGTCCCGCTGGGGATGCAGCACAGGCAGGCCGTCCAGGGCGGTTTCCGCATTGGCGATGAGACCGGATACCGCCGCCGTGCGGTCGTTGATCCGCTCCCGTGCGTCCTCCGGTCCATGGGCCGCGACGACGCGGGTGACGGGCAGGTCGTAATCCCCCTCGCACAGCACCCAGTCGCAGTCCTGATAATGGGCCAGGATCTCCGAAGGGCGGAGCGGATAGGGATAGAGCACCGTGGTTTCGGTCTCCGCTTTGGCGGTCACCAGAGCGGCGCCGGCGGCGGTGTGCCGATAGGTGTTGCTGCCCGGCTTGTCCATGTGGAAGGTGGGGCAAAAAACCGTCTTGACCGTGCCCACCCGCAGGCCGCGGGCGGTCAGCGCCCGCAGCAGGCTTTCCACCACGGTGGTTTTGCCTGCGCCGCGGATGCCCACGACGGTGATGATTTTCATATCGTTTTCTCCTTTGTTTCGGAAGATTTATGCTGTCTGAATAACGCGAATTTGCCATTTTTCGGCGTATTCCATGCACAGGCTGCCCACATGCTTGGCCGCGCACAGGATGGGAATGCCTGCCGCCACGGCCTTGGCCAGCATTTCCAGGGAGAGCCGCCCGGACATGCACAGGATGGCCTGGGACAGCTTCATTTTGCGCTCCAGGGCCAGGCCCACGGCCTTATCAATGGCGTTATGCCGCCCGATGTCCCGGGCGATCACCCGGCCTGCGCCGTCATCAATCAGCGCTCCGTGGAGGCCGCTTTTGCCGCCCGTCCCCAGGGCTTTTTGCAGGGCCAGCAGCCGCGCCCCCTCCGGCAGCGGGGCTTCCGGCAAGGTCGGCATGCTTTCCAGCCGCTTTGCCAGGTCGGGAAAATCGGGAAACAGGGTGTCGGCTTCCACCAGCCAAAGCCCCTCCTCCCGCCGCAGGGATTGCACCTGCTCCGGTCCATCGATCATGCGCCCGGTGAGCAGCAGCCCCGTCAGCAGCGCCCGTTCCTGGCCGGGAGAGCACAGGATCGTCCGCATGTCCCGGCCGTTCAGCCGCCAGCGCAGCAGGCTTTCGGTCATCAGGCGGCTCATGGGGCTTCTCCCCGGAGGATCGCCGCCACCCGATCCGCCATGCCGCCCCGGTTTTCCTCGGTGACGGTGATCACGCGGACCTTGGGATGGCTTTTGATGAAATCGTGCCAGGCCTGATCCTTGCGCAGCACCCCCAGCACGGGGATGTCCCCGTCCAGGCAATCCCGGATGGCGGCCTGAAATTGCAGGGCGCTCTTTTCCAGGTGCCCCACCTCGTCCATCAGGATGACGCCTTCGGGATGCCGCCGGGCTTCCCGCAAAAGCTCCACGCCCCAGGCGTCAAAGCGCTCCGTCAGCGGGCGCATTTTGCCCTCCCGCAGCTCCGCCACCATCATGGATTGGTCAAAGCTTTCCGGATCGTTAGCGGGGACCATATACAGGGAGGAGCTGCCCCGCTCCCGGGTCAAAAACCGGGTGCGAAAGCCGAAAACGGGCAAGTTCAGCTGGGCCAGCGCCCCGTTCAGGGCCCGGCTTTTGCCGATCTGCCTGTCGCCTGTCAAAAAAACATGCATGCCGCTCCCCTCCAAATCTGTTCCCTATTATAAGCTTTTTGGCCGCCGTTGTAAAGCCATGATGCCCCCTTGAAAAACACGGCGTTATGCTTTATAATGTTGGTGTTAAGGAGGCCTTTTGATTTGTTTAACATCGGATTTGCGGAACTGCTGCTGGTGCTGATCATCGCCTATGTGATCGTGGGCCCCAAGGATTTGCCCAAGGTGGCCCGGTGGTTGGCGCGCATGGTCAAGCGCATGCGGCAGCTGATCAAGGAGGTCAAGGAAGAAATCGGCTGGAACGAGCTGATGGACGAGACGCAGGACGTGCGCCAGGACATCGATCAGACCCTGAAGGATGCCGACGTAACGCAGGAGCTGCGGGATGCCCGGAAGGAATTGAACAAAAACCTTGGCGAAGCAAAAAAAGAGACCTTCAAAAAGAACGAATAATAAGCGATATGAACGTGGGAGGTTATAAGCTATGAGACTGGGAACCACTGAAATCATTCTGATCATCGTGCTGGCGCTGGTGCTGTTCGGCGGCGGCAAGCTGGCCGGCGTGGGCAAGGCCCTGGGTAAGAGCATCAAGGACTTCAAGAGCGAAGTCAAAGAGGACGACGCCGGCAAGGACCAGAAGCCCGAGGACGAGCAGAAGGTCTGAGTATGTCCGAAAATACCAACCCGGCGGAGCTCTCTCCCCAGGAGAAGCGCTCCAGCCTGCTTTCCCACCTGCTGGCCCTGCGAAAAGTGGTGGTGATCTCCGCCATCGCGCTGGTGGCGGCCTTTTTGCTG
>CACWUV010000099.1 GCA_902764185.1 uncultured Eubacteriales bacterium | reverse complement strand
TTTCATCTATCTGATGTTCTCCACCGTGCTCACCTGGCTGCAGCGCTGGGGCGAAAAGCGCCTGGGCGCTCTGGGCGGAAAGGAGGCGCGCCATGCTTGAGGTTCGCGATCTCAAAAAGAGCTTCGGCAATCTGCCCGTATTGCAGGGCGTGTCCCTGCGGATGAACAAGGGCGACGTTACCGCCGTCATCGGGCCCAGCGGCGGCGGCAAAACCACGCTGCTCAGGTGCATCAATTTTTTGGAAATGGCGGACAGCGGCACGCTGATTTTTGACGGCGAAAGCTACGACCTGCGCACCATCGGCAAGCGGGACATCGCCGCCATCCGCATGAAAACGGGCTTTGTGTTCCAGAGCTTTAACCTCTTTGCCAACAAGACCGCCCTGCAAA
The DNA here is from genome assembly GCA_902764185.1 of uncultured Eubacteriales bacterium. Classification (GTDB taxonomy): domain Bacteria; phylum Bacillota; class Clostridia; order Christensenellales; family Aristaeellaceae; genus SFMI01. The sequence continues at coordinate 8,757 of CACWUV010000099.1, read as the reverse complement.
ACGTTACCGAAGGGCTGATCATCGCCCGCCATATGCCCAAGGATCAGGCTCACGACCGGGCCATGCGGGCGCTGGAGCGGGTGGGGCTCAAGGATCGGGCGGACCACTATCCCAGCCAGCTCAGCGGCGGCCAGCAGCAGCGCGTGGCCATCGCCCGCGCCATGGCCACCGATCCGGAGATCATCTATTTTGACGAGCCCACCAGCGCCCTGGACCCCGAGCTCATCGGCGAGGTGCTGGCCGTCATGCGCGATCTGGCCGCCTCCGGCATGACCATGCTGGTGGTCACCCACGAAATGCGCTTCGCCCGGGAGGTATCCAATCACGTGATTTTTATGGAAAACGGGCTGGTGGCGGAGGAAGGCCCCTCTAAAGCCTTTTTTGAAGCGCCCAAGGAGGCGCGCACCCGCGAATTTCTGCGGACCATCTCCGCTGAAAAATAAAATGATATTGGAGGAAAACCAAGATGCTTCGTAAACTGACCGCCCTTTTTGTCGCCTGCATCCTGCTGCTTTCCGTGCCAGCCGCGCTGGCGGACGACCTGCTGGCCACCGTGCTGAACCGCGGCAAATTGACCATCGCTACCGAGGGCGAATGGGCGCCCTGGACCTATCATGACGAGACCGACGCCCTGGTGGGCTTCGATGTGGAGGTGGCCCAGGCCATCGCCGGTCAGCTGGGCGTGGAAGCGGACTTTGTGGAAGGCCCCTGGAGCGGTATTTTGCAGGGTGTGGACAACGGCATGTATGACATCGCCGCCAACGGCGTGGAAATCACCGAGGAGCGCAGCGAAAAGTATGATTTCAGCGTGCCCTACGCCTATCTGCACACCGTGCTCATCGTCCGCGGCGACAATGAGGACATCAAGAGCTTTGAGGACCTGAAAGGCAAGCGGACCGTCAACAGCGCCGGCAGCACCTATGCCATGATTGCCGAGGATTACGGCGCGGAGGCCGCCATCGTGGACGACCTGGCCCGCACCATTGAGGCCGTGCTGCTGGGCACCGCCGACGCCACCCTGAACGCCGAGGACTCCTTTGGCGATTACATGCGGGAGCATCCCGACGCCAACCTGAAGGTGGTCGCCCGCAGCGAGGAAGCCAGCCCTGTGGGCATTCCCGTGCGCAAGGGCGCGGAGAACGCCGCCTTCCTGGCTGCCCTCAACGGCGCCATCGAGGCCCTGCGCGCCGACGGCACCCTGAACGCCATTTCCATGAAGTACTTCAACACCGATATTACCGCCGCGGAATAAGCCCAAAACAAGCAAAGACCGTCAATCGGCAAAATAAGCTGATTGACGGTTTTTTTGTCACCTTGCCGCCATGCGGTACAGGGCTTCCGGGTTGATGCGGTAGCCCTTCCGGTAGACGGTGGTGATCACGTCCGCGCCCATTTTGGCCCGCAGGCGCTGCACGTGCACATCCACGGTGCGGGTCTCGTAGCCCACCGCGCTGCCCCATGCGCCGCAGAGCAATTCATCCCGGCTCAGAGCGGGAGCGGGCGCGCCGGTATCCCGGGCGGACAGGGCGCTGCGCAGCAGCTGGTCAAACAGCAGATATTCCTGCTGGGTCAGGCGGTAATCGTGCTTGAAAAGATGCACGGTGCAAAGGGCGGGATCCAGGCGGATGCCCTGTTTTTCCGGTTGAGATTGCCTGTAACGCATGTTCATCACCTCGCTATATAGACGAAACACAGCGGAAAATTGTTGCATGTATTCATAGATTTTTAACAAAAAACTTTTGCGGCGTTTTTTTGTTTGCGCATATCCCGCGGGCGGCGTGTGCATACTATGTGGAGTAAAGACCGTATAACATGGAGGGATCAAAGATGGAACAGACGGCAGTACGCACCCATACCGGTTGGCGGGAGGACGAGATTGACCGGCTGTGGGACGGCATCCGCCAGGCCAACGCCAGCGGCGAGCCCCTGCGGACGGTGTTTGAGGAGATGGGCAGGTCGCTGGGCCGCAAGCCCAACAGCGTGCGGAATTTTTATTATATGCAGCTGCGCCGCCGGGAAGGCGCGAATGTGCGCCGGGCCGCGCCCTTCGAGACCTTTACGGAGGACGAGGTGCGCGCCCTGGTGCGGGATGTGCTGGTGGCCCGGTCCCGAGGGCAGTCTGTGCGCGCGGCGGTGATGGCTTTGAGCCAGGGTGACCGCGCCCGCATGCTGCGATACCAGAACAAATATCGTTCCGTGCTCAAAAAACGCCCCGAGCTGGTGCAGGGCGTGGTGGAGGAGCTTCGACAGGAGGGAATCGCCTGCCCCGATCCGCTGATGGCCGGACACCCGGAGGCGCTGATGGAGGAGGTGCAGGAAAAGGCCAACGCCCTGGCAGATCCCGCGGTGCGGCAGATGCTGACGGGCATGAACACCCTGCTGGATCGCGCCCTGGACGCCGATCGGCAGGTGGGACAGGATCGCCTGCGGGTGCGGCTGGATATGGCCACGCTGCGCTATGACGCCCTGTGCCGGGAGGCGGGGGATATGCTGCTGCTGTGCAAGGAATACCTGGGCCAGGAGGAGGACGTGCGCACCGCCGCCATGCCCGCGTTTTTGAGCGAACTGAGCCAGCGGGTGGCGCGGGTGGAGAACGCGATGCAGTAAGGTATAGTCAATGTTAGGCTGATTTATAAAGGAGTGAAACGGATTTTCGGCATAGAGTCTGCACAAAGTCGGCGGATATGCCACTTGGCAGGGGTTGGGGAATGTGTTATAGTGTATATGCACAGAAAAGCACCTGATGGCGGGTGCTTTTTTCTATGGAAAAAGGAGGGCGCATGACCGGAGAGAGGGACTTTGAAAAAGAGAATGCCAAAGTGGAGAAGGCGCTGTTTCAGGCGGCCACCGGGCATGTGGTGAAGCTGAAAAAGCCGGTGAAGGTGAAGGAGGAGACCAACCGGCCGGGCGAAGGCAAGCAGGTGACGGAAAAGCTGGTGACGGTGGTGGAGCAGGTATATGTGGAGCCCAAGATCACGGCGCAGATGTTCTGGCTGAAGAGCCGGATGCCGGAGGTGTGGGGCAACGGCGAGCGGGCGGGGATGGCGCCGGAGACGGCGGACGTGATGGAGAGCTATGCCGATCTGCTGGATCATCCCGTGAAGGAGCGCTGCATGGAGGAAGCCGATGGGCAGGATTCCCTTTGCGAAGCTGAATGAAAAGCAGGCAAAGTACATCAAGGACAGCCGGGGAGCCTGGCTGAACGTGGCGGAAGGCGGCAAAAGAGCGGGCAAGAACATCATGAACCTGCTGGCCTGGGCCATGTGCCTGGAAAGGCATCCGGACAAGCTGCATCTGGCGGCGGGAGTGAGCATCGCGGCGGCCAAGATGAACATTCTGGACAGCAATGGGTTCGGGCTGCAATATCTGTTTGCGGGACGCTGCCGGAAAGGTCGGTATATGGACAAGGAGGCACTGTTTATCCGGTGCCGGGACGGGGAAAAGGTGGTGGTGTTTGCCGGCGGCGGACGAAGCGGGGACGCGGCGCTGATCAAGGGCAACAGCTACGGCAGCGCGTATATCACCGAGGTGAACGAGTGCCATCAGGGGTTTGTGCAGGAGGTGCTGGACCGGACGCTGGCCAGCCGGGAGCGAAAGCTGTTTATGGATCTGAACCCCAAGCCGCCGCGGCATTGGTTTTATACGGAATTTCTGGACGAGCGGCAGAAGAGCGGCGATGGGCTGAACTACGGGCACTTTACCATTGCGGACAACATGAGCATCGGGACGGAGGATCTGCGGCGGCTGCTGAGCACCTATGACCGGAGCAGCGTGTGGTACAAGGCGGATATCCTGGGACTGCGGACGGCAGCCAGCGGGCGGATCTACACGGCCTTTGGCGACGGCTGCCTGATCACCCCGGAGGAGGTGGGCCAAACCCATTATCAGGAATGGGCCGTGGGGGTGGACGTGGGCGGCACGGACGCCACGGCGGCCACGCTGTGCGGGTTTACCAGGGGATTTCGGGAAGTGCATCTGCTGGACGGGCTGTATCACAAACAAGGGATCAGCGACCGGATGAGCGAGGACAAATACGCGCATCTGGTGGCGGACTGGATCTGCGAAAAGGCGAAGCAGGGGGCCATGCTGGGGGATATTTATGTGGACAGCGCGGCCAAGCTCTTCCGGGCGGGACTGCGGGACGCCCTGGAAAGAGGGTGCCCCGGAAGGTTTGCGGTGAAGCCCTTCAACAAGGCGGACGGCATCAACGCCCGGATCAGCCTGAACGTGGGGCTGCTGAACGGCGGGCGGTTCCGGGTGGCGGCGCACATGAAGCAGTGGATCGCCGCCTATCAGGACGCGGTATGGGACCCGGCGGCCTATGAAAAGGGAGAATGGCAGCGGCTGGACGACGGCAGCTTTTCGGTGGACTGTCTGGACAGCGCGGAATACGGGTTTTATCCATACAAGCGATGGATCGAAATGAATTGAAGGAGGCAGTATGGCGGAGAAAAACATGCTGGAGGCGCTGACGCCCCAGGCGGCCTGGGCGGAATTGCAGGAGCGCAGGCGGGGGTATTACGACGGGTATCAGGCGGCGTTCAGCGGAGATCACGGCGCGCTGGCGCGGACGGCCTTTCCCGGTTCCTTTTGGAAGCGCGGCGGCAAGGTGAAGCTGCACGTGCCCGTGGCGGCGGACGTGGCGGCCACCGGCGCCAGCCTGCTCTTTGGCCGGGCGCCGCGGTTTTCCATCTTTGACGCCTCCCTGGGGGATACCGAGGAGGGCAGCCAGGGACGGCTGGAGGAGATCTTGCGGGGGTCCGGCATGGGGCAGAAGCTTCACGAGGCGGCGGAGCTGGGCGCGGCGCTGGGGGACGTGTTTCTGAAATGCCGGTATGACCGGGAGGAGATGGACAGGCCGGATATTCAGGTGGTGGCCGGGTCCGACGCTCTGCCGGAATACCGGCTGGGGAAGCTCCGGTATGTGCACTTCTTTTCGGCGGTGCAAAGGGACCGGCAGACGGGCCGGACATGGCGCGTGTATGAACGCTATGAGCCGGGATGCATCCGGGCGGCGGTGTACTGCGGAGACGGGAATCAGCTGGGCCAGGAGTGCCCGGGCATGCTGGAGGAGCTGGGCATGGCGGCGGAGGCGGAGACGCCGGTACAGGGGATGCTGGCGGCGCACATCGTGAACATGAAACCCAGCCGCCTGTGGCCCGGCGAGGACAAAGGCCGCGGCGACTTTGAGGGGCTGCGGGATCTGATGGACAGCCTGGACGAGATTTACACCAGCTGGCTGCGGGATATCCGCCTGGCCAAGAGCCGCCTGATCGTGCCGGCGGAGTTCCTGCGGCGCAACCCCTCGGAGCTGTTCCGGGAGGGGAGCTACACCTACGACTTCGACGAGGACGTGGAAACGCTGGTGGCGCTGGACATCGGCGGCGACGGGGTGGAGATGAAGATCACCCCCAGCCAGTTCGCCATCCGCGCCCAGGAGCACGCGGCCACCTTCGAAAGCACCCTGCGCACCATCATCAGCATGGCGGGGTACAGCCCCCAATCCTTCGGCCTGGACATCGAGGGCAACGCCCAGAGCGGTACCGCCCGGCGGCTGATGGAGCGCAAGAGCCTGGCCACCAACGCCAAGAAGCAAGCCTATTGGAAGGGGCCGCTGGAAGCATTCCTGACCGCCGTGATGCAGCTGGACAAGGCGCTCTACGGCAACGACAGACTGCATGACGACGACAGCGTGCGGGTGGAGCTGCGGGATCCGGCGGAGAGCGACCCCGGCGAGCTGGCGGGCACGGTGCAGCTGCTGCGGCAGGCTCGGGCGGCCAGCCTGGAGACGGCGGTGCGGATGCTGCATCCTGGCTGGACGGAGGCGCGGATACGGGAAGAGAAGGAGAAAATTGAAAAAGAGGGATAAAAGGCGCTGAGAGGCGCTTTTTATATTGCCTGCCGGCGGGGCTTTCGCCGGACTGCGACACGCCGGACGCACCGGCCTATAAATGCGATGGCAGGAGGACAAATGGACACGAAGCTGTTGAAGGATTGCCTGGGTGATGAGCTCTATGCCCAGGTGGCGGAAAAGCTGGAGGCTGCCGAGGGACTGCGGATCATCGCCACGGGCGACGGCTCCTGGCTGCCCAAGAGCCGGCTGGACGAGGAGATTGCCAAGCGGAACGAGCTGAAAAAGACCGTGGAGGAGCTGAAGGTCAAGGCCGAGGCGGGGGACGCGCTGCGCAGCGAAAATGCGCGGCTGGCCCGGGAGACGGCGGAGCTGCGCCGGGAGGCGGACATTCGCCAGGCGGTGGCAGGGGCCCATGCCCGGGACGCGCAGGTGCTGGAGCGGCTGATCGACCGGGAGCGGCTGGAGGAAAAGGGGCCGGAGGCGCAGATCGCGGAATTGCGGGAGCGATACCCCTATCTGTTCGGAACGGTCCGGGGCGGCTTTGGCGGCGTGAGGCTGGGCGCGGAGCAGCCCGCGGCCCGGGGCGACATGAACGACGCCATCCGGGCGGCTGCCGGACGATACTGATTGAAATGAAGGAGGAAAAAACATGTCTTTGAACCTGATTGACCGCACCGGCGCGGAGGTGCTGATTCCCGAAGAACGGAGCCGCGAGATCCTGGAGGCGGTGCCTGAGCAGAGCATCGCCATGCGGCTGATGCGCCGCCTGCCCGATATGAGCAGCAAGACCCGGGCGCTGCCCGTGGCCACCAGCCTGCCCAAAGCGGAATTTATCAACGGCGATACGGGCCTTAAGCCCACCACCGACATGACCTGGGATAAGGTGACGCTGACGGCGGAGGAGATCGCCACCATTGTGGTGATCCCCGAAAACGTGCTGGACGACAGCGACTATGACATCTGGGCCAGCGTGCTGCCCCGCATCAACGAGGCCATCGGCGCTGCCTTTGACAAGGCGGTGCTCTTTGGCACCGACAAGCCCGCGTCCTTCCCGGCGGGCATCGTGAACGGCGCCACGGCTGCGGGCAACATCGTGACCCTGGACAACAGCCAGAGCCTTTACCAGCAGCTGCTGGGCGAAGGCGGCCTGGCGGCCAAGGTGGAGGCGGACGGCTATGTGCCCTCGGCCTATGTGGGCGCGATCAGCATGCGCTCCAAGCTGCGCGGCACGGTGGATGAAAACGGCCTGCCCGTCTTTGGCCGCGCGCCCTATCGCGACGGCATGTTCGGCCGGGCGGCCTATGAGCTGGACGGCGCGGACATCTATTTCCCCAACAGCGACGTGATGGACGACAGCCAGGCGCTGCTGATCGGCGGCGACTGGTCCAAGGCTGTGTGGGCCATCCGCAAGGATATTACCACCAAGCTGCTGACCGAGGCGGTGATCACCGACGCCCAGGGCAACGTGCTGATCAACCTGGCCCAGCAGGACGCCGTGGCCCTGCGCGTGGTGTTCCGCGCCGGCTGGGCTTTGGCCAACCCTGTGAACCGCGTGAACGCCACCGCGGCCAGCCGGTATCCCTTTGCGGTGCTGAAGGGCAACTGAACTGCATGACGGGGAGGGACGGAAGCGTCCCTCCCCGAAGGGAGGTGAAGGAGATGAGCGAAAACACGCTGACGGCGGTGCGGGAGCGGATGTACGCCTTCTGCTTTCCCAATACGCCGGTCACCGAGGCGGAGCGGCAGGCCTTTGAACAGGCGGTGTGGGCGCAGTACAGCTATGAGCAGGACACGGTGCAGACGCCCAAGGGCGTAAAGGGCTTCCGGCTGGGGGAATTTGAAATGACCCTGGCGGACAGGACGGGCCCAGCGGGCGCGCCGATATGCCCGGAGGCCTACGGGCTGCTGCTGCGGCATGGGCTGCTGTACCGCGGTGTGGAGGGAAACCGGAGATGATGATTGACTTTTTGCTGCGGCAGCGGTGCCGGGTGCGGCCCTGGCAAGGCTTGCGGGACGGCCAGGACGAATACGGCCCGGAGGAAGAGCGGGCGTGCCGGCTGCAGATGAACAGGCGGCTGGAAAACGGGGCTAACGTGCCCGGCGTGCAGGACGCGGTTCCGGCCCGGGCGATGATGTTCTGTACGGGCGGGATGATCCCGGAGCGCAGCGCGGTGGAATGCGAGGGCGAGCGGTACGTGGTGACCGGCTGCAAGCGGGTGCGGGGCTTCGCGGAAGAGCACCTGGAGGTGACACTGCAATGAGCCTTCGTCGGGCGGCGGTGAGAAGCCACGCGGAAAAGGCTGCCCGCAAGGGCGCGGCGGCGGCCCTGGCGATCCTGGCGGAGGAGGCGAAGCGGCGGACGCCGGTGGAGACCGGCAGGCTGCGGGAGTCCTGTCAGGTGCGGACGGAGGGACAGAGCGGCAGTGTGATTTTTACGGCGGCCTATGCGGCGGCCCGGCACGAGCGGCGGGAAGGCGGCAAGTTTTTGGAGAACGCCTGCTGGGACCCCGACGTGCGGGCGGCCATGGGCGAAGAAGTGAGAAGGGCTTTTGCGGCGGAAATGAGGTGAGGGCGTGAGGATGCTGGAGCAGATCGCCCGGCATTTGGCATTCTGCGGGCTGGGGACGGTGGATGAGGATATTTTCTGGGGCAGGATGCCGGACGCGCCGGACGAATGCCTGTGCGTGTATTCCAGCGACAGCGGCGTGCCGGGCAAGGACGAGGGGTCCCGGGTGCAGATCGTGAACCGGAGCAGGACGCCGGGCGCAGGCTATGACATGGCCTGCCGGGTGGCGGAGGCCCTGGACGGGATGCGGGGATTCCTGGCGGGAGACGGCGCCATGGCGCAGATGCGGGTGACCTCCGCCGCCGTGGGCCTGGGCGCGGATGCCAAAAAGCGAGAA
>CACWUV010000098.1 GCA_902764185.1 uncultured Eubacteriales bacterium | reverse complement strand
CATGCTTTCAAAGAGGGAGACTTTCAATCCCGATTTGATGCGCATAACTGAACAAAATTTTCAACAGACAGCCTAAAACTATTGACTTTTTATAGGAGTAATTCACATGAAAAAGCTGTTATGCCTTGCGATGGCGCTGTTTATGCTGCTGGCCTGCTTCGGTACCGCGCTGGCGGATGATCCCGCGCCCAAAATCGTTCGCCTGCTCTCCATTGAAAGCAATACCAGCGAACTGGTGGAACTGTTCAATAAAAGCCATACCGATATCCAGATGGAGCAGGTATACATCTCCGGCAGCTGGGATGGCGTAAGCCAAAAGCTGCCCGCGATGATCGCCGCCAATGAAGCGCCTGATTTCGCCTTCATGTCCTTCGTCGACGTGGCGGCCTACGCCGCCCAGGGCTATCTGCGCGACGTGACGGAGCTGGTGGAAAGGGATATCAACATGGCCGACTTCGTTCCCGGCGTATGGGAAGCCACCATGGTTGAAGGCAAATACTGGGGCGTGCCCTATGAAATCCGCGTGGAGCAGACCTGGTACGACGCCGACGTGTTCGATATGATGGGCGTGCCCTACCCCAGCCAGGACTGGAACGAGGCCTGGACGCTGGAGGAATGGCGCGAAAACCTGCCCAAGCTGACCGGCACGAACCCCGAAACGGGCGACTCTGTGTATGGGCACGTTTGGCAGGGCAACCTCTGGTACTGGAGCCAGCTGCAGTGGCTGATGGCCGCCTACGGCCACACCTCTCCCTTTGACGAGAACGGCCGCCCCATCTGGGATACGCCCGAAATGGCGCAGATGCTGCAGGACCTGTACGACATGTACCAGGAGGGCGTGCTTGTGCCCAACGATATAATGGCTGAGAGCGGCTATAAAACGCTGTTTGCCAATAACCGTCTGGCCATGTACACCGGCGGCACCTGGAACGCGCAGGCCGTCGTTGACATGAACGTACACGCCATGCCCAACGTGGGCGGCCGCACCAACTACTGGATCGATACGTGGATCATGTTCAACGGCACCGCCGATCCCGACGCCCAGTGGGAGGTTGCCAAGTGGCTGTGCAGCAAGGAGTATTGGGATTGGAAGATCACTGAAGACGTAAGCTGCTGCCTGCCCATCCGCGCCGACAGCTTTGAGGAAGCGAAAAACACCCTGTGGCCCTGGCTGACCGAAGCGGACCGCGACTGCTTGTTCCAGGGCGCCGAGGAAGCCTTCGCCTTCCCCATGGAGTATCATATCAAAATGCCCGCGCTCAACAACGCCTCCAAAGAAATTCTGAACATGATCAAGACCGGCGAATATGCCACCGCCCAGGAGACCTGCGAAGCGCTGCAGGAGTACTGGCAGGATATCATCGACGACAACATCTGATTACGCGGGCTGCCCGGAGTCACCTGAGACTGCCTGTACGCCTCATCGCCGCACAACCGGGCTGTGTGGCGATATCTTGAGCCCTTCAACGGAGCAAATGAGGAAAAAAGCATGAAAAAGCCGCGTCTTCTTGTGGTGGGGAGCTTTGTGATGGACCTGATCGTAAGCACCCCCCGCTTCCCGCAAAGCGGAGAAACGGTGCTGGGCACCGGCTACCGCACCGCCCCGGGCGGCAAGGGAGCGAACCAGGCCGTGCAGGCCGCCCGCCTGGGGGCGGAGGTGACCATGGTGGGCAAGGTGGGACAGGACGCCTTCGGCGACGCGCTGATTGAAAGCGCCCGGGCCGCCGGCGTGGACGTGCGGCACGTTGCCAGGTCGCAGGCCCTCCCCTCCGCCGTGGGCAACGTGCAGCTGGAGACGGCGGACGGGCAAAGCGCAAACCGCATCATTGTGGTGCCTGGCGCGAACATGGATATCACGCCGGAGGAGGTCTCCTTCCTCCAGGAGGAGATTTCCCGCTACGACATGCTGCTGCTTCAGCAGGAGATCCCCATGGAGATCAATCAGCTGGCCGCGTCCTACGCCCATGCCGCGGGCGTGCCCGTGATGCTCAACTGCGCCCCCTACGCGCCGATGCCGGCCTCCCTGCTCAGGCAGGTCACCTTCCTGTCCCCCAACGAGCATGAGGCCCAGTCCCTCACCGGTATCGAGGTCCGGGATGAGGCCTCCATCCGCGCGGCGCTTGAAGCCATCCGCGGCTTGGGGGTATCCCATGGCATGATCACCCTGGGCAGCCGGGGCGTAGCGTACCTGGCGGAAGAAGGGGTGCTGTACAGCCCCGCCCTCGGGGGGCTGAAGGTTCAGGACACCACCGCGGCGGGCGACAGCTTCATCGCCGCATTCTGCACGGCCTGGGCCATGGGCATGCCGCCCCGGGACGCTTTAGCCTTCGCCAACCATACCGCCGCCATCACCGTATGCCGCATGGGCGCGCAACCCAGCCTGCCCACCCTGCGGGAGGTGCTCGCCCTGTTGCGGGAGCAAGGGGCCGGCCAGCTGCTTTCCCACATCCCGGACCAAACCATAAAGGAGTAAACACATATGTCCTGCTTTGATACCTTCAAGGCCAGCGCCGGACAGGCCTTTGCCGATTATCTGTCCGCCATCAGCGAGGCGGATTTTCTGCCCGCCGCAGAAATGATCTGGGCGGCGGAGGCCGCGGGGAACCGCCTGCACATCACCGGCATCGGTAAGCCGGGCCATGTGGCCGCGTACGGCGCGTCGCTGCTCTCCTCCACGGGCACGCCCACCTACTTTCTGCACGGTACGGAGGCCGTTCACGGCTCCTGCGGCCAGCTTCAGCCGGGGGATGTGGTCATCTGCATTTCCAACAGCGGCGAAACGGCGGAGCTCAAGGCGACAGCCGTTGCGATCCGCAATAACGGCTGCAAGATCATCGGCGTCACCGGCAATGCCGGCTCCTGGCTGGCGCGGTTCGCCGACGTGCACATTCCGGCCCACGTGGAGGAAGAAGGCGGGCCGCTGAACCGCGCGCCGCGCAATTCCATCAACGCCGAGACCCTGGCCATTCAGGCGCTGTCTGTCATCCTACAGGAAAAGAAGGGCCTGACGCCTGCCCAGTACGTGCTTCGGCATCCGGGCGGGGCCCTGGGAAAGCTGCGGGAAAACGAAAAGGAGGCGGCCGCCATATGAAGCTGTGCGCGCAAACGATGACCGTATTCAACCGCATGAGTGAACGCGACGGGCTCGAGCTGTTCAAATCCGTCGGCTTTGATTGCCTGGATTACAGCATGTTCCAAAGCGTCGCAGGCGAATTCATGAACCAGCCCCTAGAGGATATGCTGGCCTATTACCGCGATCTGCGCGCCATGGCGGATGAAATCGGTATCCCCTTCGGCCAGATGCACGCGCCCTTTATCCCCGCGGAAGGCAGCAAGCCGGACAGCCTCAAGCCCTATGTCCTCCGCGCGATCGACGCCTGCGGTATTCTGGGGGCGGGCAATCTGGTCGTCCACCACAACCACAGCCGGATCGGCATGTTCTTCTCAGAAGATGAAATACTGTCGTCCACTTTTGATTATTACCGGCAGTTCATCCCCCGGGCCCTGGAGCGAGGCGTTACGATTTGCGTTGAAAACCTGCCGTATTATGCCGATAAAAACAGGCGGTTTATCCCTTCGCCGCTCAGCACGCCGGGCGGGATGAACCTTCTGATCGACCGGCTGAACGACTTTGCGGGCGAGCAGCGCTTCAAGGCGTGCCTCGACATCGGCCATGCGGCCCTGCTGGACGATTCCGCCCCCAGTATGGTGCGCCGGCTGAGCCGGAACCTGGGCTGTTTGCATGTGCAGGATAACGATTTTGCACACGACTCCCACATCATGCCCTTCTATGGGAAAACAAACGTCATCGGCGTGTGCAAAGCGCTGCGTGACATGGGATATGACGGGGCGTTCACCTTTGAATGTGAGGAATCCATCCTGTGCTTCCCCACAGCGCTGCTGCCGGACGCCCTGCGGCTGCTGCACAGCGTGGGGCGCTATCTGATATCCATTGTGGAGGGCAAAGCGGAGCCATGAACCGTCGGGCGATCTTTATGGACATCGACGGGACGCTGACGGACCGTGCCTCCGCGCCCTCCTCCCCCGTCGTCGACAGCCTGCGCCGCGCCCGCGACGCGGGCCATCTTTGCCTGCTGTGCACGGGCCGTTCCCGGGCATACATCCCCAAGGCGTTCATGGCCGCGGATTATCTGGACGGCTATGTGGCAGGCAGCGGCTCCTATGTCATGTTCCAGGGAAAGATGCTGCACAGCGCGCGCGTTCCTCGCCCGATCCTTCACCGCGCCGTTGACCTGCTGATGAGCGAAGACCGCCCTTTCTTACTGGAGGGCGAGGAAGCGCTTTATGGCTGGCACAGCCAGTCCGCACAGTACGAAATCACCGGCGCCGCGGATTTTGAGCAGCGTTTTCCCGACGCGCCCATTACCAAGCTCACCGTCGGCGGGCCCCTGACGCCGCGCATCCAGAAAGCGCTTTCTCCCTGGTTTTCGCTGTATGCGATGAATCACTTTTTCGAGGCCATTCTGCTGGGCAACACAAAGGCCACAGGCATGCGGATGGTATTGGAGGCGGCCGGACTGTCCCGCGAAGACAGCGTTGCCATCGGCGACGGCCCCAACGACGTACCCATGCTGCGCTGGGCCGGGCTCGGCATTGCCATGGGGAACGCGCCGGAGGAAGTGAAGACGGCGGCGCGCTGCGTGACCCGCGCCTGCGCGGAAGACGGCGTGGCCTACGCGATCGACCGTTTTATCATGACGGAAACAATATAACGTCTGCCGGACCTCCGTCGCGGCAGAAAAGGAGAAAAAAGTGTCTAAGCTCCTGGTACTCTCCGTGGACTCTCTGTTTGACGAGGATATGGACTTCCTGCGCACGCTGCCAAACTTTGGCAGGTTGCTGCGCAGCGCTGCGTACAGCCGGGACGGCATGCGCAGCGTATATCCTTCCTTCACTTACCCCGCCCATGCCACCATTATTACGGGCACGTACCCCATCACCCATGGCGTTTATCATAACGAGCTGCTGGACCCCGGCTGCAAACGCACCGATTGGTATTGGTATCACCGGTACTTAAAAGCGGAAACGGTGATCGACGCCGCTAAGCGCGCCGGGCTGGTAACTGCCGTGGTGGGCTGGCCCTGCATGGCGGGTTGCCCCAACGCGGACTATCTGGTTCCGGAGATTTGGACAGGCCAGGCGGATGAGGACCCCCATGCCATCTTTGCCACCGGCGCGTCTGAAAACATCATGCGCGACGGTATATTCGAGCGGCATTGTCACAAGCTGCGCGGCGTGCATCAGCCCTTTTTGGATGAATTCATGGTATCCTGCGCCTGCGACGTGCTGCGCCTGCATAAGCCGGACGTGCTGTTCATTCACACCACCCATCTGGACCATGTCCGCCATCATACGGGCGTGCACAACAGCTCGGTGGAGCAGGCCATCATCGCCAACGACAGCTGGCTGGGCCGCTTGATGGAAGCAAGCCAGGAAGCCGGCACGTATGACGAAACCAATTTTGTAGTCGTAAGCGACCACGGCCACATGGCGGTACGGCAGATCTTCAATCCCAACGTGGTTTTTTCCCGGGAAGGGCTGATCGAAACAGACGGCAGCGGACGGCTTCTTTCCTGGCAGGCATGGAGCAACAGCTGCGCCCTCTCCGCCCAAGTGGTGCTGAAGGACCCGACAGACGCCGCGCTGCGCGAGAAGGTAGAGAAAATCATTTACGCGATGCGCGCCCGGCCCGAATGCGGGGTGGAAAGCGTATTCACAAAAGAAGAATGCGCGCGGGAATGGCGCGTGGCCGGGCAATTCGATTACATGCTGGAGGGAAGGGATGGCACTGGATTCTGGAACGCCTGGACGGGGCCCGAAATCATCCTGCCGGATAATTCCGATTATAAGTTCTCCGTCGCTTCTCATGGACATATCCCCACGAAAGGCCCCCAGCCCGTGTTCATGATGATCGGTCCCAATGTGCGCGAGGGCACGGTGATTTCCCGCCGTCCCCTTGTGGACGAAGCGCCGACCTTTGCCCGTATGCTGGGCTTTGATATGCCCCAGGCGGAGGGAAAACCCATCATGGAGATGATCAAATAACAAGGCTGAATCAAGCGGCGCATATTTTGCGTGAGACTGCACGGCACGATACTTCCGACTGCGAAATGGTGAAAGCGTTCATCCTATTTCTCATCTAAAATCATGTTTCATTGCGGGATTTCAGCGTCCCTTCAAGCTGAAGAAAGGCTGGGAAAAAAACCGATATAAACAAGCGAGCTTGTTTTTCGGTATTTTTCCCAGCCTTTTTCTGTGGGCTGACGCCCCGCTCTGTTCAAGAACGGCAACACACGCTGTAGCAGCTGGCGTGCAGCCAGCAGCTTTTACGTTCCCAATCGCGGTCTCTTTGGTCCTTTCGATTGAGCGTCTGCCGAAGGCAGACGAAGGGCGAGCGATTCTGCGAATCGCCGCCCGCAGCCCGCGCTTGCCGCAAGGCGAAGCGCGTGGCGAACTGCTCAGAGAAAGGACATCCCCGTCACTCCCCGTGCATACAGTTTGTGGGAATGTAATCCAACCCTAAATCCAGCATATGGCGAACGGTGTCCACGCTGTCCCCGGCGCGCAGGCAGATGCGCAAGCCGCGGGCATGGGCCTCGGCCACCTTCTCCGGCGGGCAGGCAAAGCTGTCGGGAATGTTCCAGGCCAGGCCCGCGTTGCCAAGAGCGGCCAGATCATCCACTTCCTCTTCTTTAGCGAAGATCAGATGGATGTACATCTCCTTGCTCACGTCCCGCACAGGGCGCAGCCGCTCCAGGCCGCAGGCGCTCATGACCACCTCGTCATCCGCAATGCCCGCCGCCCGCACAGCCTCGGCCACGCGCGCGCCGTCCATGGTTTTCAGCTCAATGAAGGGGACGCAACCATAGCGCTTGCAAATGGCCAGGTATTCGGAAAACAGCGGCATGCGCAGCTCTTCCTCCCGGAAGCACGCCGCCGAAGTTGCCGCCGCCCATGCCGCCCCGGCCGCCGAAACCGCCGGAGGAAGAAGCAGTATAGGGGAATTCGGTATCACTCAGGAAGTGCTCCAGGGAAGTTTCGATGACACGCTTCACATAAGCATAGTATGTGCCGCTCTGATAAATGCCTTCCTCGCTTTCAGCCAGCACCAGCGCGATGCTGTTTTCATCGGTCAGACCAAGCCCGTTGATATATGTTGCGAAAGCCAGGGCCATGCCGTCGGAGTAAGCCTGTTCCTCTTCGCTGAGGCCGGAGCGGGTGTTGCCCATATTCCATTCATAGGCTTCATCTGCGATATCCAGGTTGGTAATGGGGCACCAGCACATGCTGCCCTTCACCGCGTCGCTTTCGGTCATCACCGCGCCGATGGCGGCCAGATAGGGCGTATACAGCTCGCTGTTGCCGCTGGCGCCGATCAGGGCGCTCTGCGCGCCGCCACCGCTCATGCCCAAGGAGAAAATGCTGTCCATATCCCCGGGCAGCAGGTCTTTGTTGTACCGTGCATACCGGATTGCCGCCTTGAAGTCCGTCACACCGGCGGGAGCGCCAGCGTCACGGCCCCGGGCACCGGAGAAAAGAACGATGATCCCTTCGCTGGTATAGCCTGAAATGCTGCCATAGCCCGTGGAGCTGTTGTAGCCGGTGGGCGCAGCCATAGCAGAATAACCGGGCGTGTTGACCGGAATGATCAGCGGAGCCGTTGTGGCAGTATACTGCCCAGCCGCGCCGGATTCATTGATAGTGCAGGTATAGGTGCCGTCTCCATTGTTTGTACCGGTGAAGTAAGCTCCGGGCACGAAAATGCCCATGGTTTCATAATTGCTGTCAGCGGGGGCAGCCGCATAGCTGATGCCAACCTGCCAGTACACATCATCCGCAGCTTCATACTGCCATTTGGTCATGTCGATCTTTGCGGGCACATTCTCACCTTCCGCAAAGCAGGATACACAGGAAAAAACGAGGGTCAACGCCATCAGGCAGGCAAATATCTTTTTCATCTAAACCTCCTTATTTCGTCTGCTGGAACAGCCAGTCGCGCACGGCTTCGATTTTATAAGCGTAATCAAAGGATGTCATATGCTCTCCGGCAGGCCCGCTGGACTGCCCGTTTGCAATGGTGCTACCCTCCGTGAAGGTCACGAAGTTCGCGTTATGTCCCTCCGCCAGCATAGAAGCGACGGCGTCGTTCTGCGCAGACGTGTTCTCCTGAGTGCTCCACTCGGCGTGGCTATACACTGCATTATCTGCATCAAAGACCGCAAGAAGCTCAGCCTGTCCGGCGGAAGCCTTGGGGTCGCCTGCCGCAACGATGTAGAAGAAGGGCTTTTCCTCCAGGCCGCTCAGCTGGCTTACATCCCACTGGCTGCCAACGAACAGGTAAGCCGCAAAGAAATCAGGATAGGCGATGCTCTCATAAAAAGAAGTCATGCCACCCATGGACTGACCGGTTGTATAAATCCGGTTGGTATCAATGGAGTATGCTTCCGTCAGGGACTGAAGCATCCGCATGGCCACATCGATCTGCTCCGAATGATTGTGATTGTCATCCACAATGGTCTCGGTGAAGATGGGCACAACCACAAAAGCGGGATGCTTCGCCTGTTCCGCGTCCGTCGCCCAGATCAGCCCGCCCCAGCCCTGGGTAAGCACTGCGTCCGCACCCTTGCCAACCACGCTTGAATCGGGGATGAACTGGATCAGCGGATAGGTCTGGCTTTCGTCATAACCTTCGGGAATGTACAGCTGATATTGCAGGCTGGTGCCGGTTTCGGTGTCTTCATAGGTCATCAGCTGAAACTTCGGGACAATCTCCGCTATCATGGTTTGCAACTCCGTGTCGCCTGATTTGTCAATCATGCCGCCCGCGCCGCCGCGCATTCCGCCTGGCCCTCCGCCAAATCCACCGCGCCCTCCGCCAGGGCCTTCGCCGAGAGCCGGTACAGTAGTGCAGAGCAGCGAAAGCACAAGGGCTATCGAGAGAAATTTCCTCATACTGAGTCTCCTCCTTCAATATTCTGATATTTGGTCTTACGCTTTCGCTGCTCGATATCGTATGCATCTTAGCACAGAATTCTTAAAAATAACTTGAACAAAATGTGAAAGATTTTTGATTATGCCATTCTTATTGCTCCCCCAATAAAAACGTGAATCTTAAGCGGCATACTGAGTGAATGGCGCCCGGAAGAAGGAGGCAACAACAGAAGGGACAGAGGAGAGATAA
>CACWUV010000097.1 GCA_902764185.1 uncultured Eubacteriales bacterium | reverse complement strand
GAGCAGTTCACCGGCATGGAGGGCAAATATGTGCCCCTCAAGGAAACCATCCGCGGCTTCAAGGAGATCATCGAGGGCAAGCACGACGACCTGCCCGAGTCCGCCTTCCTGTTTGTGGGCACCATCGAGGAAGCCGTCGCCAAGGCCAAAAAGGGTGAGCAGTAATGGCAGTGTTTCATTTGCAGATCGTAACGCCGGACCGCATGGTGTATGACGGGGATGCCGAGCGCATCATCCTGCGCACCGCGAATGGCGACGTGTGCATTCTGGCGCGGCATATCGATTACGCCGCGCCCCTGGGCATCGGCGAGGCCCGCGTCACAGACGCGCAGGGCCAAACCCGCTCCGCCGCGTGCAGCGGCGGCCTGCTCAGCGTGTCGAACGGCGAGGTGCGCGTCATCGCCACCACCTTCGAGTGGGCGGACGAGATCGACGCCGACCGCGCCGCGGCTGCCCAGCAGGCGGCGGAGGAAAGGCTGCGCACCATGCGGCGGGACGATGTGGACTACGCTCTGGCCGAAGCCAAGCTCAAACGCGCCCTGATCCGCCAGCAGGTAAAAGGATAATCGCATAGGATCAAAGCGTCCGGCATTGGAATGTGTCGGACGCTTTTTTGCGGTATGGCGGAGGACTGATAGGCAGAAATTTATCTGCGAATTAACAATGAATCATTAATAATGAATAATTTTAGAGTGTTTGATATAGGCTGCCAGTCAAGAGGATATTTTCCTTTGGGCAGCTTTTTTGACTATATAAAATTATTAATGATTCATTATTCATTATTAATTTCCTCTGCCAATTTCTATTTTTTGGTGTTATGTTTTAATCGGGAAAGGGTATCATCAAAAAACCGCAGGGACCCAAATCCCTGCGGCTGATCATTTTTTGAAGGAATTACAGGCGCTTGGCCGTTTGATTCAGCTGGTATATACGCTGTGCCAGATCTTCGGTCAGCGCGTTCCCGTCCAGCCGATAGCGCCAGTTGCTGCCGCCCACGGAGCCGGGCAGGTTCATGCGGGCGTCGGTATCCAGGCTAAGGAAATCCTGCATGGGAGCCACGGCGGTGTTGGCCGGGCTCTGGAACACGGTTTTCAGCATGGCCCAGACCACGGTGTTTTCGTCCACATTGCCCAGGGTCTTGATGGCCTCGGCCTGGACGTCCTTGTCCCGGGTCTTCCACCAGCCCAGGGTGGTGTCGTTGTCGTGGGTGCCGGTGTAGGCCACACAGTTCTCCTTGAAGTTGCGCAGGTCGTGGGGATTCTCCAGTCCGCCGCCGTCAAAGCTGAATTGCAGCACCTTCATGCCGGGATAGCCGCAGTAATCCAAGAGGTCGAAGACCCGCTCGTTCACCGCGCCCAGGTCCTCCGCCACGATGTCGATCTCCGGCACCTTTTTTTTGACCTGGGCAAAGAAGGCCTTGCCCGGGCCGGGCACCCAGTGTCCCCGGCGGGCGGTCTTTTCGCCGTATTTGACGGAATAATAGTTGGCGAAGCCGATAAAGTGGTCGATGCGCACGCTGTCATAGAGCTGCCCCATGGCGCGCAGGCGATCCATCCAGAAGGCGTAGCCATGGGCGCGCAGGCGGGACCAGTGGTACAGGGGATTGCCCCACAGCTGGCCGTCCTCGCTGAAATAGTCCGGCGGCACGCCCGCCACCCGACGGGGATGCCGGGTTTCATCCAATTGGAAATACTCCGCGTTGGCCCATACGTCGCTGCTGTCCTCGGCCACATAGATGGGCATATCGCCCAGGATGCTGATGCCGTGCAGATGGGCGTAATCCCGCAGGCGCTGCCATTGCTCCCGGAAAATGAATTGCAGGAACATGTAGTATTCCACGTCTTCTTGCAGCAGTTTGCGGTATTTGGCCATGGCCCGGGGCTTGCGCAGGCGGATGTCCTGGTCGGGCCATTCCATCCAGGAGATCTGATCAAAGTGCTGCTTGATGGCCATGAACAGGGCGTAATCCCGGAGCCAGGGCCATTTTTCGCACCACTGGTCAAAGACCTTTTTGCGCTTGAGGGCAGGGCGGCTGGCGGCAAAGGCCGCCCGGAGCCATTTGTCCTTTTCCGGGCGCACGGTTTCAAAATCCACCTGGGGGGCAAAGGGCGCGGGCGCGGGATCATATTCCGGCAGCCAGCCGTCTTGATGCAGGAGCTGCAGGTCGATCATATAGGGATTGCCCGCCAGCGCGCAGGTGCTCTGATAGGGGGATTCGCCATAGCCGGTGGGTCCCACGGGCAACACCTGCCACAGCTTCATGCCGCATTTTTGCAGATAATCGATCCAATTGTATGCGCCTTGGCCCAGGGTGCCGATCCCTTCCGGACCGGGCAGGGAGGTGACGTGCAGCAGCACGCCGCTGCGCCGTTTATTGTTATCGCTCATAACGATGCTCCTTTTTGCCTTTTTGCTTCCTATATTGTACCTGATCAGGCAACATCTGTAAATAAAAAATTTGTAAAAATTGTTACAAAAGTAGTGCAATTTAGAAAGAAATGCGTTATAATATTGTAAAACATCAAGGAGGTATTCCGCCGTGAAGAAGTTTTTGACCGTTTTGCTGGTTTTGATGCTGCTGACCCTGCCCGCTCTGGCTGAAACAAAGATCGAAGCCCAGGTGGTGGGCGTTCAGGTGATCGATGAGAGCGACGTGTCCATCCTGCGGGTGGATTTCAGCGGGGACAAGGAGATCCCCAGCCTCTACGCGCTGACCGAGAGCCCCTGGCTGCTGGAGCAGGATCCCAACGCCATTGCCTTGCAGGATGTGAACTTTGACGGCCATGACGACCTGGTGCTGATCACCATGGCCGGCGCCAGCAACACCGTGTACACCTTCTACCTGTGGAACGAGGAAAAGGGCGCTTTTGACACGGAGAGCCAGCGGGAAGTGTGGAACTATCAGCTGTTCCCCGCCCAAAAGCTGGTGGAGAGCTACGGCACCAGTGGGTATGCCGGCTTGCTGCACCAGATCGATATTTACGCCTGGGAGGATAACCAGATGAAGCGGCTGCGCTCCGTCACCTGGGACACCCTGACCGAAACGGACGTGAATTCGGACGGCGAATACATGCAGTGGACCGAGCGCCATGACGAAGGCGTCATCGTGGAGACCTATCGGGACTACGAGAATGATACCGAGGTGGTGGAGAGCTTCCCCGTGAAGGATTATGAGGACGAGGCTTTCCTGGCCCAGCGCTTCCTGTATGAGGATGAATTCCTGCAGCTGGACGCCTTGACCGAGCACAACGACGACGGCACCAACGGATAAAATAATGCCTGATTGAAGATCCTGCCCACAGGCAGGATCTTCAGGGCATCGACAAATTCGATGCCCCCGAAGAAAATGAAGGATCATTTTCTTCGGAAAGCAAATTTTCTTGTGCGCTTAACAGCGCACAAGAAAATTTGAGCGGGATGAAAATTCCCTCTCGGCCGGGCAAGCGGGCCTTCGGGAATTTTCTCCTCGGCGACGTACACGCCGCCGCCTGCGGATTAAAGATGAAGGGGCTGCGGCCCCTTCATGCATCCCAGACATTCAACAATAGATTTGTTGATCGTCTGAAGATCCTGCCCACAGGCAGGATCTTTTTCACATTATTCAGAATGTTGTATATGCGACTTTCTCGTTAGGTTTCACTAAAAAGCCCTCCGTTTTTCTGCGCTAAACGGCGAAAATGGTCAAGGTCCATTTAAAAACCATAGAAAATATGGTACAATATCATACGGATAAGGGGGTGTTTTTGTGTATCAGGCGGGAGAATACGTGGTGTACGCGGACAGCGGCCTGTGCCTGGTGGAGCAGGTGGGCGTACCGGATTTCAATGCGGGCGAGAAGGACCGGACTTATTACTTTTTGCGAGCTACCACCGACAGAAGCAGGATCTATGTGCCCACGGATACGCAGCTTCCTCTGCGGCCGCCCATGACGCCCCAGGAGGCGGAAGCCTTCCTGGACGGGCTGGGGGACATTCCGGTGAGCCTCCCCGAGCGGAGGGACCGCAAAACCGTGGTGCTGCACTATCAGCACATGCTGAGCATCCACACCACGCAGGCGCTGGCCCAGGCCATCAAGAGCATCCGCTTCGCCCATCGGGGCGCGGCAGGCCGCATGAGCGGCACGGAGGAAAGCGTGCTGCGCCGGGCGGAAAAGCAATTGTGCAGCGAGCTGTCGGGCGTGCTGAACATCAGCATGGAGGACGCGGGGGAAAGGCTCTCCCGGGCGCTGATCCCAAATGCATAAAATAATATGGAACAACCGCATCCGGTTTTTGCTGGGTGCGATTCTTTTTGCCGCCCGCGGCAGGAGTTCGCCGCAGGGCAGCGAATATAATTTTGTTACCTGTTTCTTTCCAGCCTGTACATGATTACGGAGGCTTTGCCTTGATACAGCCGGACGTGAATAAGGACGCCGCGGTGCGCGCGTTGTCCCTGGCCATCATGCAGCCCGCCATATCGGGGGATGATGTAAAGAGCTTTCAGCGCCTGCACACCCTGCTCCGGTCGCTTTTTCCCTCTGTTTTTTCCTATGGCAGCTGCGAAACCGTGGATGGCGGCGCGCTGCTGATCCATCTGCCGGGCCGCCAGAGCGCCCGCTCCATCGTTTTCTGCGCCCATCTGGACGTGGTCAGCGCTGGCGATCCGGGCCGCTGGACCCATCCGCCCTTCGCCGGGCGGGTGGTGAACGGCTATATTTACGGCCGGGGCGCTGCCGATATGAAGGGCCACCTGATCGCCCTGCTGTCCGCGGCGGAGGGGCTGTTCCAGGAGGGCTGGCAGCCCGCCAGCGACATCTGGTTCGCCTTCTCCTGCGACGAGGAGACCCGGGGCGGCAGCATGGCCGCCATGGCCCGCATCCTGCAAAGCCGTGGCATTCGCCCGGTGTTTGTGCTGGACGAGGGCGGCAACGTGTCCCATCCCTACGCCCTTTGCCGCCGGGACGCCGCCTATGTGGGCGTGTGCGAAAAGGGCCGATTGCTCTTTACCCTGCGCTGCGAGGGCGAGCGCGCCATGGAGCGCCTGGCCCGGTCCGCCGTGCGCATCGGCCGCATCCGGCCCCGGGTGCGCCTGTGCGAGCCGGTGCGGGAGATGATGCTGCCCGCCATGAGCCCGCTGATGGACCGCGCCTCCCGCCTGTGCCTGCGCAATACGCGCCTCTTTGGCCATTTTTTGCTCATGGGGCTGCGCCGCACGCCCATGGGCCGGGCCATCACCCAGACCCAGCTTTCCCTGTGGAAGCAGCACGGCGACGCTCTCATGCGCGACGTGCCCACCCTGCATTATTCCGCCAGCGTGCTCCCCGGCGACGAGACTTCAAAGCTCCTGGATCGGGTGAAGCGCATCCTGCAAAGGACGCCCATCCAGCTCTCCGTTTCCGTGCTGGAGGAGCCCGGCGCGGTGAGTCCCGACCACGGCCCCAGCTGGGACGCCCTGACCACCGCCATCCAGGTGCATTTTCCCGATACCGCCATCGTGCCCTGCCTGCTGGCCGGCGGCACCGATTCCCGCCGGATGGAGCTGATCTGCAAAAACGTGTACCGCTTCAGTCCCTTCATCCTGCCCCCGGAGGAGCTGGCCCGCACCCACAACTACGACGAGCGTCTGAGCGTGGAAAACCTGCTGCGGGGCGTATCGTTCTTCCGGCAGATGCTGCAGGCGTGAGATTGTATATTCGCTGTAGAAAGGAGACCTCCATGGCAGAGTTTGATCATCCCGCCGACGCCTTGCGCTTTGGATGTCCGGGCTGCGGCAGCGGCCTGCGCTATGATATTGGCCTGGGCAAAATGTATTGCGACAGCTGCCAGCGTACCTATGATCTCAGCCAGATCGACGATCCGTCGCGGCAGGCGGCGGACGGCCTGATGGACGCGGCGGAGTACCGCTGTCCCCAGTGCGGCGCGGCGGTGCACACCTCCCAGACCGCCGTTACCAGCTTTTGCAGCTATTGCGGCGCGGACGTGATCCTGGATCAAAAGCTCACCCGCATCCGTCGGCCGGACCGCATTGTGCCCTTCGCCGTCAGCCGGGAGCGGTGCGAGGAGATCTACCGCATGCGGGTGAAAAAGGCCCGCTTTGCGCCGGAGGATTTCGCCGCCCAGGAGACCATCGATCATTTTCGACCGGTCTATATCCCCTTCTGGCAGTATCAGGGCCATGCCCAGGGCACGGCCAAGGCCAGGGCTACCCATTACCACGCGGACGCTCGCTATTCCTACACCGACGAATACGCCTACGACGCCGTGGGCAGCGTGGACGTCAGCGACGTGATCTATGACGCCTCGGTGTCCTTTGAGGATGAAACCGCCCAGCAGCTGGGCTTTTCGGTGCAGCACACGCAGCCTTTTCATCCCGCCTATCTGTGCGGCTTTTACGCCGAAGCGCCGGATACCGACCCCAGCCTCTATCAGCACGGCCTGACGGATTTCGCCCGCAAGGCATGGAAAAAGGAATTCGACCGGAAGTGCGAGTACAGCGAGGGTAGGGTGGGCTTTCTGGAACGGGAGTTTTCCACCGACGTCACCATGACGCTGATGCCCGTATGGCTGCTGGCCCACCGCAGCGGCAAACGGGTGGTATATACCGCCGTCAACGGCGACACCGGGGCCATCGTGTGCGACACCCCGGTGAGCAACCGGCGCTTCGGCACTCTGGCGGCGGAATTGAGCGTTGTCGCGCTGGCGGTGCTGACGCTGCTCAGCTTCGCCCTGATCCTGCGTCCCCGGCTGCTGGCGGCCCTGTGCGGGCTCACCGCCGCCGTGGCCCAGCAGGTCATCGCCTTTGTGTCCAAAAACATGAGCGTGCGCCGCAACCGGGAAAACGATCCCACCTGGCTGGCGGCCCACGCCAAAGACAAAAAGGCCAAGCGCCTCTCCCGGGCCTCCGGCTGCCATTGGTATCTGCCGGTGCTGATCGCCGGGCTGGTGGCAGGCATCGGGGCCATCGGCGCTTGGATGAACGCTTACAACTTCAATCAGTTCCTGGGCTCCCTGATCTCCGAGCACGCCTGGCTGCCGCCCACGGTGATGGTTTGCGGGCTGATCAGCTTCCTCAGCGCCGGTTATAAGCGTCAGGACAACGCGGACGATACCCTGTGCGTGCTGCGCTTTGCCGCCATGGCGCTGACGCTGGCGGCGATGTTCTTCTCCGTGGAGGATACCATCTATTATCTGTGCAGCTTCCTGATGCTGGGCCTGTCCGCCCTGTCCCTGGCCCGGCTCAACCGGGCGCATAACGAGTTCGTCTCCCGGCCTGTGCCCTTCTTTGGAAAGGAGGGGAGCGAAGCATGATCAAGCGTCTTTTCGCCATGCTCCTGTGCCTGGGGCTGCTGGCCGCGAATGCTCTGGCGGAAAGCGGCTATCCCGTTTTGATTGACGACGACGCCGACCTGCTGACGCCGCTGGAGGAAAGCCAGCTGCAGGCGGACGTGGCGGCATTGAACGCCTATGGCGCGGTGGCCTTCTTCTCCACCCGCCAGAGCGGCAATACCGACTTGAAGGCGGAATATTACTTCGACGCCCGCATCAGCCCGGACGTCCATCATTCCGGCGTGGTGTTCATGGTGGACATGGCCAACCGGGAAATCTACGTTTTCACCCGGGGCGCCATCGAAACCAAGGTGGGCAAGGCCGGGGCTTATGCCGTGACGGACAACGTGTACCGCTATGCCTCCGCGGGCCAGTATTACGAGTGCGCCCGGGCCGCCTTCCAGGAGGTGCTCACCCTGGTGGAGGGAGGCCGCGTGTTCTCGCCCATGCGGGTCATCTGCAACCTGCTGCTGGCCCTCAGCATCGGCCTCATCGCCGCCTATCTGGTCGTTCGCCGCGCCAGCGTGCAGCGGGCCACCGCCCGTCCCAGCGATACCTTCAGCGCCCGCGCCGACGTGCGCCTGTCCCTGGTCAATAAGCACCTGATCAAAAGCACCAAGCGCCGCCGGGAGTCCTCCTCCGGCGTCCGGATGGGCGGCGGCGGTGGCTTCTCCGGCGGTGGCGGCGGCGGAGGAGGAGGCCATGGTGGCGGCGGCAGCGGCGGCGGACATGGGTTCTGAGGCGATCAGCGCATCGGCAAAGCTGATGCTTCCGTGGGAAGTGAAGAGTCACTTCCCACGGAGTGCAAATTTTCTTGCGCGCTTAACAGCGCACGGCCAGAAAATTTGAGCGGAATAAAAAGTCTCTTTCGGCCGGGCAAGCGGGCCTTCGGGAATTTTCTCCTCGGCGGCGTACACGCCGCCTGCGGATTGCAACTGTCTCGCGTCCAACGCGCATTTTTTTTGTCAGCGCAGTTTTCAAACAGCGCTTTGCAGATAATCTGAGCGCCTGCTGACCAAAAGCCAGCAGGCGCTATTTGTGTCAAAGTGAATCAGCCTGGAGCCCCAGCCTCCGCAGCATTTCTCCCGCGTTCCCCAATTTCTCCACATACCCTTCCAGCATCCGCGCCTTGGCGGCCAGGCCGCGGGAATGGGGATTGATGTAGATGCGGCATTTTTGCCGGCCGTTGCGGGCCTCCTGGATCAGGTTCAGGGCGGCGCTGTTGCCGTCGAAGGCCAGCAGCGCCGCGGGCGTGCGCTTGAAGATCTCGTAGGCGAAGCTCTTGTACAGGCCCATGCCGGAGCTCTCGATGGACACCAGGATGCCCACGTCGGCCTCCTGCAGGCGTGCGCGCTCCGCCCGGGTGATCAGGGTGGGCACGATGGCGAACACCCGGAAACGGGGCAGGGCGTGGCGCACCAGATACCCTTCCTGGCCCGTCAGGGTGTGGCCCACCACAAAGCACACCTTGTCCGGGTCGGCCTGGGCCAGCAGCTCATCCAGGAAAGCCCGATCCTCCGCGCGGATGGCCGCCCGCCTGCGGCTGCTGTTGAAGCTGCCGCCGCAGAGCACCATGGGGAAAAGCCCCTCCGGCAGCGGAGCCAATTGGTCCTTCAAGGCGTCCTCGGCGCTGACGCGGCCGCCGCCCTGCCACAGCTCCTTGCGGGTCTGCTCCGCGTTTTCCAGCTTGCGGGCGTAATACAGCTCGATGTCGCCCACTGGGCAATCCGCCCGGAAGGCCGCGGTTTTGCGGTCAAAAACATCCAGGCTTTCCGCTAATATGTTCGCCTCCGCCTGCCGCATGCGGCACAATTCCTCAAAGGTCAGCCCCAGCAGCTTTTCCAGGCTCAATTCCTCGTCGATGGAGTTGGTGCCGTACAGCGCGCCGCCGTCGGTGCCCTGCACGCAGCGGATGCCCGCCCGCAAATACTGCCGCAGCGGGTGCCGGTCCAGATGG
>CACWUV010000096.1 GCA_902764185.1 uncultured Eubacteriales bacterium | reverse complement strand
CCAAGTACCGCCCCTATATCGGCGGCATGGGCATCGGCTATAAGGTCATCTGGGACGAGGTTCCCATGGATGCCGATCCCCTGGGCCCGGACGCCAAGTGCGTGTTCGGCGTGGGTCCCCTGACCGCCTCCGGCGTGCCCTGTTCCGGTCGTATGAACATCACCCTGCTCTCCTGCTGGAGCAAGGGCTATTCCATCGTGGACGCCCACATGGGCGGCCATATCGCCCACGCCTTCAAGTATGCCGGCTATGACGCCATGATCGTGGAAGGTCAGAGCGACAAGCCCGTGTACATCAAGATCGAGGACGAGAACGTGACCATCGAGGACGCCAGCCACATCTGGGGCAAGGGCACCTTTGAGGCCAACGCCATCCTGTCCAAGGAAAACGGCCCCGAATTCGACGTGGCCACCATCGGCCCCGCCGGTGAAAACCTGGTGCACATGAGCACCATCATCACCTCCTTTGGCAACAGCGGCGGTGCCGGCATCGGCGCGCTGCTGGGCAGCAAGAAGGTGAAGGGCATCGCCGTGCGCGGCACCGGCGCTGTGAAGATCGCCGAGCCCATGAAGGTTCGCCTGCTCTCCAACTACATGATCAAGGACCTGGTGGGCGGCAACAACAACCACACCGTTCCCTGCCATGCCCAGACCTGGTCTGAATACGTGGCCACCAACAACCGTTGGCAGGGCGCCCCTGGCATCACCTGGGACAAAGCCCCCAAGGGCCCCATCGACACCGGCGAGCAGCCCAGCGGCCAGATCAACGTGGCGGCCCTGCGCTGCAACAAGGGCGTGTTCGACTTTGGCGAGATCGCTGAGAAGTACACCGTCAAGCAGGGCGGCTGCTCCTCCTGCCCCGTGCGCTGCTACACCGAGTATGACATGGACCCCCTGGCCGATTACGATCTGCCCACCCATGTCTCCAACACCTGCATGCCCATCATCAAGATGCTGGACTGGTATCCCAACCACAAGGATGCCAACGGCGAATCCGTGCCCTCCACCCACGACTTTGTGGATGAAAAGGACGCCAAGATGATCCTGGGCGGCGCCGGCAGCCGCGCGGCCGACGATTACGGCGTGTGGTGCAACTACGGCAACCTGTACGAAGACTTCAACATGGCCTACACCACCGGCGTGCTGAAGGACGTCATCGACAAGCAGAACCCCGGCGAGTGGGAGCAGATCCCCTGGGATCTGATGGAATCCGGCGATCCCCGCTGGGTGGTGGAGTGCTATCGCCGCATCGCCATGAAGGAAGGCGTGTTCTCCGACCTGGGCCTGGGCACCTACGAGCTGTACCAGAAGTGGGGCATGGACGACGCTTCCAAGAACGTGGCCGGCGTCAACTTCTACGATTTCGTCAACGGCAAGAACTTCAACATCGGTCACAACGGCTATCCCCGCCATCACGGTCCCGAAAACTGCTGGCAGGCCGGCACGCTGTACAGCATGATGTACAACCGTGACTGCATGATCCATCACCTGATCAACTTCTGCTCGTCCGGCGCGCCCTACAACGAGATCACCAAGCCCGTGCTGGAGCACTTCTTCGGCGAAGGCTGCACCGACGCCCAGAAGAACTACACCCCCATCAACGAAAACAAGATCAAGCTGGCCAAGTGGGCCTTCATCGGCAAGCAGTGGCACGACAGCGCCACCCTGTGCAACTGGATGTACCCCATGACCATCGCCACCAGCAAGAAGCGCAACTACATCGGCGACCTGGATCTGGACGCCAAGTACATGAGCGCCGTGCTGGGCATCGAATACACCCGCGAGGATCAGGAAACCGATTCCGAGCGCATCAGCCAGCTGCTGCGCGTCATCACCGCCATCAGCTTCAAACTGAACCTGGGCAGCACCAACCTGCGCAAGGACCATGACCAGGTGTCCGAATGGGTCTTCGACAAGGAGCCCGACTTCAAGCCCTTCGAGCAGGGCACTGTGAAGCTGGACCGCGAGGACTGGGAAAAGAGCCTGGATATGTGGTACGAAGCCATGGGCTGGGACAAGGAAACCGGTATCCCCACCCGCGCCACCCTGGAGAAGTTCGGTCTCTCCGACTGCGCCGACAAGCTGGAGTCTCTGGGCCTGATCTGATCCCGAGAATTGTGAACCAAATGTAAACAATGCTCCTGCGCAGGCCCTGTGCGCAGGAGTATTTCTTTGCAGCGCAGAATATTAACACCAGAAAAACACGCGAAGGAGGAATGACCATGGCATTGTTCGGACGCCGCAAGCCCGGTTTTTCCAAGGAAGTCATGCTCAAGCCCAGCGAGATCCCGGATCATTTCAGCGATGCGCTGGACCCGGCTGTGAATAAAGAATTGGATAACCCCAAGCTGGAAAAGCAGGAATTGCAGGCCGCCGCCGCGGCGGTCACTGGCGAGGAAAAGCCGGACATGATCGACTTTATGCAGTCTCTGCCCGAGGTGGATGATCCCTTCCCCCCCTCTGCGCCCGAGCCCGAAGCCCCGCCGGAGCCGGAGAAAACCCGCGCCCAGCTGCTGGCCGACTTCATCCGCGAGCGCGCCCGTGGCGGTTTGATCACCCCCAAGGCGCTGATCGCCCAGGATGAACCCGAGATCGACGCGCTGCTGGCCGAATTGGCCGCGGACGAAACCTGCAAGGACATCCGCACCGTGGAGGGACAGCAGGATATCTACTATTATTCCGACGAAGTGATGGCCAACAACTACGCCAAGATCGCCATGCTGACCATCGAAAAGGACGACGCGCGCACGGTGGCGGAGATGGTGCGCTTCAACTGCAAGGCCTTCCCCACCCCCACGCCCCTCTATTACTTCGCCCGTCAGCCTTTCTTCCTGGACAAAAACAAGATGGAGCTGATCATCGCCCACATGCAGGATGACCCCCGCTATCAGGACATCCGCCGCTGCGAGGCCGCCATCAACGGCGAACCCTACCTGTACTCCATCGACCTGATGAGCGAAAAATACGCCAAAGCCCTGGCCAACGGCGCGGAATGCCAGGAGGGGGACGAGTAAGCCCTTCGGCAAACAGAAATTGGCAAAGGAGAACGAGATCCTTCGACTCCGCTTATGCTCCGCTCAGGATGACATTGTAAGGTAAGTTTTCTCTTGCTTAGTGACTTAAATTGCTGCAAAAAAAGCCAACAAACAAGAAAAAATAACCTATCGATGTCATCCTGAGCGGAGTGTAGCGGAGTCGAAGGATCTCGTATTAACTAACTTACAAATTTCTGTTTGTCCATTTCCGCACATCTGTTCATTCCACCCCTTGACGCATCGCCTTTTCCATGCTATAATGCACCCCGTCAACTGAATACCTTATCAAGAGCGGCGGAGGGAACGGCCCGATGATGCCCGGCAACCGGCGGGAAACCGTGCGGTGCTAAATCCGGCGGTACTCAGTACCGGCAGATAAGGCGTAAAAGATCAACATTCGGCGCTTGTCTGCGGACAGGCGCTTTTCTTTTGCGCGAGAAAGAGAGGAAACACACATGCGGAAACTATTCACTTCTGAATCCGTCACCGAGGGACATCCGGACAAGATCTGCGACCAGATCAGCGACGCGGTGCTGGACGAGCTGCTGCGCCAGGACCCCTACTCCCGGGTGGCCTGCGAAACCTGCACCACCACGGGCTTGATCCTGGTGATGGGCGAGATCACCACCACAGGCTACGCGCCCATTGCGGACATCGCCCGCCAGGTGGTCATCGACATCGGCTACGACCGGGCCAAAAAGGGCTTTGACGGCGCCAGCTGCGCCGTGCTCACCGCCGTGCACGACCAGTCCCCCGACATCGCCCAGGGCGTGGACACCCACGAGGACCACGAGCAGGGCGCGGGCGACCAGGGCATGATGTTCGGCTATGCCTGCAACGAGACCCCCGAGATGATGCCCATGCCCATCGCTCTGGCCCATCGTCTGACCCGGCGCATGGCCGCCGTGCGCAAGGACGGCACCTTCCCCTGGATGCGTCCCGACGGCAAAGCCCAGGTGACCGTGGCTTATGAGGACGGCAAGCCCGTGGCGGTGGACGCCGTGGTGATCAGCACCCAGCACGACGACAGCGTGACCCAGGAGGAGATCCGCCGCGCCATGATTGAGGACGTGATCAAGGCCGAGATCCCCGCCGAGCTGCTGCATAAGGACACGAAGTATTTCATCAACCCCACCGGGCGCTTCGTCATCGGCGGTCCCGCGGGCGACAGCGGCCTGACCGGGCGCAAGATCATCGTGGACACCTACGGCGGCATGGCTCCCCATGGCGGCGGCGCCTTCAGCGGCAAGGACCCCAGCAAGGTGGACCGCAGCGCGGCCTATGCCACCCGCCACGTGGCCAAGAACCTGGTGGCCGCCGGCCTGTGCGACAAGGCGCAGGTGGCCGTGGCCTATGCCATCGGCGTGGCCCAGCCCGTCAGCCTCACCGTGGATACCTTCGGCACCGGCAAGCTGCCCGACGATCAGCTGGCCGAGCTGGTCAGCCGCGTGTTCGATATGCGCCCCGCCGCCATCATCGACCGGCTGGACCTGCGCAAGCCCATCTACCGCGCCACCGCCGCCTACGGTCACTTTGGACGCGAGGGTTTCAGCTGGGAAAAGACCGACTATGTGGATCGGCTGCTGGCGGAAGTGAAATAATACTGATACCCGATTAAAAGGATACGCAAAAACAGAAATTTACCAGCGAATTAACAATGAATAATTAATAATGAATAATTTTAGAATGTTTGATATAAGCTGCCAGTCAAAAGGCTGTTTTGCCTTTTGCTGGGCAGCTTTTTGACTATACAAAATTATTAATTATTCATTATTAATTATTAATTTCCTCTGCCAATTTCTGTTTTTAGTGTCTTGTTTTAATCAGAAAAAAGTATAACAGTTTAGGCGGAAAATAGTATTACACCTTCAAACAGGCTCTAAATCCGATTTACGAT
Organism: uncultured Eubacteriales bacterium; assembly: GCA_902764185.1. Taxonomy (GTDB): domain Bacteria; phylum Bacillota; class Clostridia; order Christensenellales; family Aristaeellaceae; genus SFMI01. Next base: position 4,389 of record CACWUV010000096.1, on the reverse strand, counting down.
AAAAGCATCCGGTCGCTGTCCAGACCGCCGGCGGACTGCTCAAACAGGGCGATCAGATCCTTTTTGTGCAGGGAGCGCTTTTCGTCCCCGGCGATCTCCACGGCGATTTTACCCTCGTGCATCATAATCAGCCGATTGCCCAGACGGATGGCATCGGACATGTTGTGGGTCACCATCAGGGTGGTCAAACGGTGCTCGGACACCAGCTTTTCGGTGAGCGTCAGCACCTTGGCCGCAGTTTTGGGATCCAGGGCGGCGGTGTGCTCGTCCAGCAGCAGGAGCTTGGGCGCTTTGAGGGTGGCCATCAGCAGAGTCAATGCCTGCCGCTGGCCGCCGGACAGCAGCCCCACCTTGTCGGTGAGCCGATCCTCCAGGCCCAGGTCCAACGCCCGCAGCAGTTCCTTATAGCGGGCGCGTTCGGCGGCGGTGACACCCCAGCGCAGGGTGCGCCGCTGACCCCGTCGGCAGGCCAGCGCCAGGTTCTCTTCAATATTCATATCGGAGGCCGTGCCCATCATGGGGTCCTGGAACACCCGTCCCAGATCGCTTGCCCGCCGGTGCTCGGAAAGCCGGGTCACGTCCTTGCCTTCCAGCAGGATGCGGCCGCCATCCACGGCAAAGACCCCCGCCACGCTGTTGAGCAGGGTGGATTTGCCCGCGCCATTGCCGCCGATAACGGTGACGAAATCGCCGGGGGCCAGACGCAGGCTCACGCAGTCCAGGGCTTTCTTTTCGTTGACGGTGCCGGGATTGAAAATCTTGGTCAGCTTTTCCACTTGCAGCATGTCAGGCATTCTCCTTTCCCATGGATTTGCGCACCGTGCGCAGCAGCTGCTTGCCCTGTGGCAGCCAGAGAGCCAGCGCCACGGTGATGGCGGTAAAGAGCTTGAGGTCGTTGGGATGCATGCCCAATTCCAGCACCAGGGCGATGATCAGCCGATAGACCACCGCGCCCAGGATCACCGCCAGCAGGCGGCGGTAGAAGCTGCGCCCGCCGAAGAGCACCTCGCCGATGATCAGAGAGGCCAGGCCGATGACGATGCTGCCCGCGCCCATCTGCACGTCGCCGAAGTTCTGACTTTGGGCGATGAAAGCGCCGCTGAGGGCCACCAGGCCGTTGCTGAGCACCAGGCCCAGGATCTTCATATTGTCCGTGTTGATGCCTTGGGCCCGCACCATGCGGGGATTGTTGCCCGTGGCGCGCACGGCGCTGCCCAGCTCGGTGCCAAAGAACCAATACAGGATCGAGATCAGCGCCAGAGCGCACAGCCCGCCCACGATGATGATGGCCACGCTGCTGCTCAACCCCATTTTTGTCAGGGGCCGAAACACGGTGTTCATCCGCAGGATGGACACGTTGGGCGCGCCCATGATGCGCAAATTAATGGAATAGAGGGCGATCATGGTGAGGATGCCGGACAAAAGCGCCGGGATCTTGAGCTTGGTATGCAGGATCCCCGTGCAAAGCCCCGCCGCACACCCCGCCAGCAGCGCGCACAGCGAGGCCAGATAGGGGTTCGCGCCCCGGGTGATCATGGCGCAGGCCACCGCCGCCCCCAGAGGCAGCGAGCCTTCCACCGACAGATCCGCGATGTCCAGGATGCGATAGGTGATATACACGCCGATGGTCATAATGGACCACAACAGCCCCAGGGACACCGCGCCCAGCAGGATTTGCGTCATACAAAAGCCCTCATTTCATGCGTGATACCCGGTCCCGAACCCTCTCCGGAACCGGGTTGTTTTTTTGTTTTACTGCGCCATTTCGGCGGCATAGGGCAGATACTTTTCGGGGATCTCAAAGCCGATCTCCTCCGCCACGGTCTTGTTGACGCAGTATTCAAAGCCGGTGGCAAACTGGATGGGCATGGTGGACACGTCCGTCCCGTTCAGCACGTCGATGGCCATGATGCCGGTCTGGTAGCCCAGATCGTAATAGCTGATGCCCAGGGTGGCCAGGCCGCCGGCGCTGACCATCCCCTCCTCGCCGCAGATGACGGGGGTTTTGCTTTCGGCGGTGACGCCGTACACGATGGCCATGGAGGAGGCGAAGGTGTTGTCCGTGGGGATGTAGATGGCGTCGCACTGGCCCACGATGCGCTGGGTGGCCTGCTGCACGTCGTTGGTGCCGGTGACGGTGACCTCGGTGTAGGCCATGCCCAGGGCCTCGATGGCCTCCCGGGCGATCCGGGCCTGGAGCACGCTGTTGGGCTCGGAGGAGGTGTACAGCACGCCCACGGTCTGGGCGTCCGGCACCAGCTCGCGGAGCAGCGCGATCTGATCGGCAATGGGGTTCATGTCCGAGGTGCCGCTGATGTTGTAGCCGGGCGCCTCGTTGCTGTCCGCCAGACGGGCTTCCACGTAATCGGTGATGGCGGTGCCCAGGATGGGGATGGTTTCGGTCTTGCTGGCCATCTGCAGCGCGGCGGGGGTGGCGATGGCCAGCACCAGGTCGGCGTTCTCGCCCACGAAGCGCTCGGCGATGGTGGACAGATTGGAGGTTTCGCCCTGGCCGTTCTGATAATCAATGGTGATGTTCACGCCGTCCTCATAGCCGTTGTCCTTGAGCGCCGCGATGAAGCCTTCCCGGGCGGCGCTGAGGGCCACGTGCTCCATCAGCTGGATGATGCCGATGACAGGCTTGTCCTCCGCCACAGCGGAGAGGGAGCAAAGGGTGAGCAGCAGGCAAAGCAGCAAAGAAACGAGCTTTTTCATAAATAACCCTCCATACATCATATCTATCCAAATCCGGTGCACTCGGACAGGAACCAAAACAAAACGCCCCCTGCCATTTGCAGAGGGCGGAAAGCATTCCACGGTACCACCTCATATTTTGCTTCGCGCAGGCGAAGCCTCACCGGGCAACCAGCATTGCCCCTCCCCTGTAACGGTGGGAATCCGGCACACTCTACCAGGCTTTCGCAGCCCTTCAAGCGCAGCTCCCGGGAGGAATTCCCGCGCATCCGCCTGCTCCGATTTCAGCCTCCGGAGCTCTCTGAAAAGCGTCCTTCCCGCGGCACGTTTCCCGGTCATCGCCTTTGGAATGGGGTGATTATAGCGCGGCGAAAGGCAAAATGTCAAGAGGGGTTCATGCATAAAAACAAACGGAAAACATTTGCCGTCAGCGTTCCCGGCGCAACAAATCCCGCGCCACATACACGCCGCTGGCGGAGGCATGGGACAGGCTGTGGGTGATGCCGCTGCCGTCGCCGATGACGTACAGGCCCGGCACCCGGGTCTCCAGATGCTCGTCCACGTCCACCTCCATATTGTAGAATTTGACCTCCACGCCGTAGAGCAGGGTGTCGTCGTTGGCGGTGCCGGGGGCGATGCGGTCCAGGGCGTAGATCATCTCCACAATGCCGTCCAGGATGCGCTTGGGCAGCACCAGGCTGAGGTCGCCGGGGGTGGCCGCCAGGGTGGGCGTCACCAGCCCCTCCTCCACGCGCTTGACGGTGCTGCGGCGGCCGCGGATCAGATCGCCGAACCGCTGCACGATAACGCCGCCGCCCAGCATGTTGCTGAGGCGCGCGATGCTCTCGCCATAACCGTTTGAATCCTTGAAGGGCTCGGAAAAATGCTTGCTGACCAGCAGGGCGAAGTTAGTGTTCTCCGTGTGCCTGCTCTTGTCCTCATAGCTGTGGCCGTTGACGGTGACGATGCCGTTGGTGTTCTCGTTCACCACCGCGCCGTTGGGGTTCATGCAGAAGGTGCGCACGTTGTCCTCAAACTTCTCGGTGCGATAGACGATCTTGCTTTCGTACAGCTCGTCCGTCAGGTGACTGAACACCACGGCGGGCAGCTCCACCCGCACGCCGATGTCCACGCGGTTGGACTTTGTGCCGATGTTCAGCTCATGGCACACCTGCTCGATCCATTTGCTGCCGCTACGGCCCACGCTGACCACGCACTTTTTGCAGCTGTGCTCGCCCACGGCGAAGCCATCCTCCAGCACCCGGATGTCCTTCACCGGAGTGTCGAAGAAAAAGTCCACCTGATTCTTCAGCTCGTCATACAGGTTTTGCAGCACCACGTAATTGATGTCCGTGCCCAGATGGCGCACCGAAGCGTCCAGCAGGTTCAGCTTATTCTGGATGCACAGCTTTTTGAACCTTGTGCCCGCGGTGCTGTACAGCTTCGTTCCCTCGCCGCCGTGGCTCAGGTTGATTTCGTCCACGTAGCGCATCAGATCCAGGGCCTGCTTTTTGCCGATATACTCGTACAGCGTGCCGCCGAAGCTGTTGGTGATGTTGTATTTGCCGTCGGAAAAGGCGCCCGCGCCGCCAAAGCCGCTCATGATGGAGCAGCTTTTGCAGCCGATGCAGCTCTTCACCTTGTCGCCGTCAATGGGGCAATGGCGCTTTTCCAGGGGATGGCCCGCCTCAAACA
>CACWUV010000095.1 GCA_902764185.1 uncultured Eubacteriales bacterium | reverse complement strand
TCCGCATCATCCGCCATTGCCGGGTCCAGGGAGGGGCTCCCCTCCCTGGTGGGGTTTGGGGCAAAGCCCCAACGTAACCCTTTCCCCGTCAAATTTCTGCTTGTCGCCTTCTCTTTCCTTTGTGTTGACGCCGCCGCTTTTCTTGGATTATAATGAACGAAACGACTGTGCAAAGGAGCGCGTTTTTTCATGCCTGGAATGAGAGACCGGCTGATGTATTCGGTATATTTTGCGCCGCGCGGGACGCAGCGCATGGCGGATTTGGGCAACCTGATCGGTCAGCGGCACCTGAACCCCTTTGACCGCCTGATCGGCATTGTGGGCGAGGCGGGCAGCGGCAAGAGCCTGCTGTGCAAGGGGATGTTCCCCGGCCTGGAGATGACCAACGACGACAACGGCGTCAACGTGCGGCCGCTGCCGCTGCTCAGCGTGGACGAGATCGGCTTTTATCAGCCCCACACCTATCATCTGGACGTGCGCTTTGAGCTGGGCTTCACCCAGATTGGCGAACTGGCCCAGGCCATCACCGACGCTTTGGGCAAGGGTCGCCGGGTGGTGGTGGAGCATTTTGACCTGATCCGTCCCTATCTGGCCCACAACGCGGAATTGCTTATCGGCGTTGGCGAGGAGATCATCGTCACCCGGCCCAACCTCTTTGGCCCGGAGCCGGAGGACATTGCCGAGATCGTGTTCCGCTCCATCCGCTACCGCAAGATGGCCCACACCGCCGAGGATCTCACCGAGCGCCAGCTTTGGCCCCGGTACAAAGACAGATATCAGCACAGCGACGTGCGCCACGGCTTCATTCTGGAGTTTGCCGAAAAGCCGGAGATCGACATTTCGGCCATTGAAGCCTATGTGCGCCAGCGCATTGCCGACGACCTGCCCGTCTCCTTCCACGACGACGAGCACATCATGCTGGGCGAAAAGCTGCACCACTGCACCGGTCCGCGCATGCACGTGCGCTCCACCGGCGAGATCGAGGGCTTCCACCTGCTGCCCGAATTGCAATTTGACCCCCTGTCTGAAAAATATCTGCTGGTGGGCCGCGTGGGCGAGGATGAGGACCGGGCCATGGATCTGAACCGGCTGAAGCTGTGATGCGGGGGAGCGCGTGCGATGAAGCAAAATAACGATTTTTCTCAGGGTCCGGTATGGCGGCAGATTCTGGCCCAGGCCATTCCGCTCACCGTGGCGGAGATCGTCCATCTGCTGTATAACGTGGTGGACCGGGTGTATATCGGCCATCTCAGCAGCACGGACAGCATGGCGCTGACGGGGGTGGGGCTGATCTTTCCCATCGTGTCGCTGATTGCAGCCTTTACCAGTCTGTTCGGCACCGGCGGCGCGCCGCTGTTTGCCATCGCCCGGGGCGCCCAGGAGGAGGAAAAGGCCAGCCGCATTCAAAATAATGTATTTGTGCTGCTGCTGGGCTGCTCTCTGGTGCTCATGGCCCTGTGCTACGCATTTCAAAGGCCGGTGCTCTATCTCTTTGGGGCCAGCGACGCCTCCTATCCCTATGCCGAGGCATATCTGACCATCTATCTCCTGGGCACGCCCTTCACCATGCTGGCCACGGGCATGAACGGCTTTATCAACGCCCAGGGCTTCCCGCGCATCGGCATGATGACCACCATGCTGGGGGCCATCCTGAACCTGGTGCTGGACCCGCTGTTCATCTTTGTGCTCCATATGGGCGTGCGCGGCGCGGCCATCGCCACGGTGATCAGCCAGGCGGTGTCCGCGCTGTGGGTGCTGCGCTTCCTCGCGGGCAAGCAGGCGCTGCTTCCGCTGCGCCGGGATCACATGAAGATCCAGCTGCCGCTGCTTAAAAAGATATTGTCCCTGGGCGTCGTGGGCTTCATCATGAAGGGCACCAACTCCCTGGTACAGATCGTGTGCAACGCCACGCTGCAAATCTACGGCGGCGACCTCTACGTGGGCATCATGACGGTGGTCAATTCCGTCCGGGAAATTTTGTTTCTGCCCGTGTCCGGCATCACCAGCGGCTCCCAGCCCGTCATCGGCTTCAATTACGGCGCCAAGGCATACGGCCGCGTGCGTCAGGGTATCCGGTTTATGACCATCGCCTGCACCGCCTATACCACCGCCGCCTGGATTGCCATACTGGCCGCGCCCCGGCTCTTCGTGTCCATCTTCTCCTCCGACGCCGCCATGCTGGCCGCCGGTCCCCACGCCCTCAATCTATACTTCTTCGGCTTCTTCTTCATGTCCTTCCAGTCCTCGGGCCAGTCCTCCTTCCAGTCCCTGGGGGATGCCCGGCACGCCATTTTCTTCTCCCTTTTCCGCAAGGTGATCATCGTGGTGCCCCTGACCCTGCTCCTCCCGCGCCTGGGCTTCGGGGTGGACGGCGTGTTCATGGCCGAGCCGGTGTCCAACCTGTTGGGCGGCTTGGCGTGCTATATCACCATGTATCTGACGGTGTACAGAAGGATGGGAAAGATGGAGAAAGGGGAATAAGGGAAATAAGGGGATACGCGCTTTCTGAAGAAAGCTGTGCAAAGACTTTTGGCGGGCGGACACGCTTGAATTCGGTATCCGGCAATTTCCGCCAGCTTAGCTTTGGAGCCTGCAAAGAGCCATCTGGGGCAATGAAAAAGCCAGCTGCCGTCAGATACAAGCAAGCTTGATCTGCCGTTAGCCGGCTTTTTCGGGATTGCTACGCAATCCTCGGCCTGCTGTGCATGCCGCCCCCAGACTTGCATGCATTGGCTTACCAAACTTGGAGAAACTCAATCGCTCCAGAAATGACGGCGGCTTGCCGACGTCAATGCTGCGCCAGCAGCATAGCCACATAAGCAAAAGTCCCAGCTTGAGTTTACTCAAAGCTGGGATCTTTTGTGTTGTGGCGTATTTCTGGAGCATGATGCAAGTCAACCCCATGCTATCAACTGGCGGAAACAACAAAGATCGACGATCCAAGTAATATCGCCCGCCAAAAGTCTTTGCACAGCTTTCTTCAGAAAGCGCGTACCCTCTATTCCTCTTCGATCCAGTGCCTTGCATTATCCTCCCACGTCCGCTCGCTGATGATATACCGCGGCCGCCGTTTGGTCTCCATATAGGTTTTGCCGATGTACTGGCCAATGACGCCCAGGCTGAGCAGCTGGATGCCGCCCAGCAGGCAGATGACGCACAGGATGGAGGCCCAGCCAGCCACGGTGTTGCCCAGGATCACCTCGATGATGGCCCAGATGGCAAAGCCCAGACCCACCAGGCTGAAGAAAACGCCCAATCCGGAAATCATGTTGATGGGCTTGACGGACAGGCTGGTGATGCCGTTAAAGGCCAGCGCCAGCATTTTGCGCAGGGGGTAATGGCTTTCGCCGGCGATGCGCTCGGCGCGCTCGTAATAGACGCTGGTGGATTTGAAGCCCACCAGGGGAATCATGCCCCGGAGGAAGATGTTGACCTCCTCAAAATCCGCAAAGTGCCTGAGCACCCGGGCGCTGATCAGCCGATAGTCCGCGTGGTTGAACACCACCTCGGCGCCCAGGGCGTTCATCACCTTGTAGAAGCCCTCGGCGGTGGTGCGCTTGAACCAGGTGTCGGTTTCCCGCTTGGAGCGCACGCCGTACACCACCTCGCAGCCGCCCAGGTATTCATCCACCATTTTATCCATGGCGTTGATGTCGTCCTGGCCGTCGCAGTCGATGGAAATGGTGATGTCGCACTTGTCCATGGCCTCCATCAGCCCGGCCAGCACGGCGTTTTGATGGCCCCGGTTGCGGCTTTGGCAGATGCCGATATAGTGCTCGTCCTGCTTCGCCAGATCGCGGATGATGTCCCAGGTCTTGTCCCTGGAGCCGTCGTTGACAAACAGCACGCGGCTGCGGTCGCTGATCTTGCCCGCGTCCCGCAGATCGCGGATTTTTTGCAGGAACATGGGCGCGGTGATGGGCAGCACCGCTTCTTCGTTGTAGCAGGGAATCACGATCCACAATATGGGCCTGGCCGCCATGGTTTTCACCTCTTTGGAACAGTTTGCGCTGCTTTTTTTCTCATTATACCGGATTGCCCCTCCTTTTGCAAGGGAGGGGCAATTGTAAATTGTGCGGGGAAGGGGCAGGCAGCTTGTAAGACACGGTGTATTTCCGGAGGTATGCTGGTATGAAAACACAGCGCTTATTTCCCGTGAGGAATGCCTGCGCGTGGAGACCGAAACCTTCCGAGCACTGCTGCAAGCGCGGCGTGTCCAGCCTCAACGCCGTGCTGGCGGGGGAAAGGCACGGCTTTCTTTGGAAAGCGCGTACCCCCATCCCATCCAATTTCCGCTTGCCAAATTTCGACGCGATTACCCAATAAACCGATCCTCCCGGCTCAGCTTTTTCACCGCGTACAGCGCGGCGGCGAACATGGCCAGGATGAAGCCCACAAAGCCCCAGGACAGGGCGCTGCTTTCCAGGGAGGCGATGAGGTCGTAGGCGCCGTGGAGCAGGGTGGGCAGCAGCACGGCCAGCAGGCGGCAGCGGCGGCTTTTTTCGGCATAGCCGTAATTTTCGTACCGCTTGGCCAGGCCGTACCACGCGCCCATGAACACGCCGAAGCAGGCATGGCCGGGCACGGCGGTGACGGCCCGCACCAGGGCGGTGCCAAAGCCGTACATCACCACGTAATCGATGTTTTCCCACAGAGCGAAGCCTAGGGACACAAACACCGCGTACACCACGCCGTCAAACTGGCAGTTGAAAGCGGGGGAATACCAGGTGCGGCGCTTGAGCAGCAGATATTTGAAGCCCTCCTCCGACAGCCCCACCACGAGAAAGTTAAAAATCACCTGATAGACGGTGGAATCGGAGGGCAGGATGCCGCCCAGCAGCTTGATGCCCAGCCGCTCGGTGAACACCGCCAGAGAGGTGGAGACGATCCCCTGCGCCAGCAGCGACAGCAGCAGCGGCCAGGGCTCCTTTTCCATGCGGTCTTCCCGGTAGACGAAGACCAGCAGGGCGATGGCGGGCAGCACCGCCGCCGCGATGAGGATGGGATTATAATAGAAGAACATGATCACAATTCCCTTTCCAGCTGATGAACAAAGACCCGCCAGCGGGTCCGATGGCTTGTCACGAATTCCGGCGACCGCATAAAGTCCGCCACCTCCCGGGGCGACAGCCAGCGATAGCCGATGGTCTCGCCCTTCTGCAAGCATACCGCGTCCTTGGGTCCGCTATACGTGCCTGCATAACCGATATAAATTCCTTGGCTTTCGGGGTTCACCGCCCAGAAAATGTTGACCAGCGGATCGGCGGTGAGTCCAGTTTCCTCCTTCAGTTCCCGGCGCGCGCCATCCAGCCAGCTTTCGCCCGCGAACACGCTGCCGCCCGCGCCCATCTCCCAGCAGCCGGGATAATTGGGCTTGTTCCAATCCCGCCGGGTGACGAGGATGCTGCCGTCGGCGTGGCGCACGGCGATCTCTGCCACGGCGTGATAAAGCCCCGCGGGGATCTTTTCTCCCCGCACCAGCACGCCGCCGGTCCTGCGGCCGTGGGCGTCGTAGGCGTCCCATAATTCCATAGCTGCCTCCAATCAAAACGCCCATCCCGGCTTGGGGTGGGCGCAGTTCATGCATATGGGCTCAGGTCTTGGCGGGCACGGCGATGATATAGCCTTCCTCGGTCTTGGGCCCCTCAGGCATATCGCCCAGGGCGGCGTTCATGGACACGATGGCCACTTCCAGCATGCTCTCGTCGGGTTCGGCGGTGGTCAGCAGCTGCAAAGCCATGCCGGGCTTGCGCAGGGTGGTGCACACCTTGCCGTCGTTGTGGGCCAGCCCCTTAAGCACCTCATAGCTGATGCCCGCCACGCAGGGCAGCAGCAGCACGCGGCTGAGCACGCGCGCCAGATAGTGCGCGCCCAGATCGTAGCCGGTCAATTGCAGGATCACCACGTCCACGATGGAGTAGAACACGATGGACAGGATGAAGGTGATCAGCAAAAAGCTGGTGCCGCAGCGGGGATGCAGGCGGCTGAAGGTCTTGGCGTTTTCCGGGGTCAGGGGAATGCCCGCCTCATGGTTATACACCGTCTTGTGCTCGGCGCCGTGATAGCGGAACACCCGCATCATATCCGGCACCCGGCGCACGGCGATCATATAGCCGATCAGCAGCGCCGTGCGCACCAGGCCGCTCACCAGGTTTTTGACCAGCAGCATGCCGCCGGTGGCGCTGGCGGGGAAAGCCTTGATGATCAGGTTGGGCAGAAACACAAAGAGCCCCAGGCTCATTGCTACCGCCAGCACGATGGCGATGCCCATGACCACCTTGTCCACGCCTTTGCCCAGCTTTTTCGCCAGCCAAAGCTCAAACTTGGTGGGCTCCTCCTCGGTTTCGCCGCTCATCTTGGCGCTTTCCTCCAGGGTTTTCATGCCCGTGCCCAGCATGGTGATCATGCTCACCGCGCCGCGGATAAAGGGCAGGCCCATCCACTTGTGCTTCTGTGCGGGAGATACATAGGGGTCGCGCTTGACCACGATGCTGCCATCCGGACGGCGCACCGCCAGCGCCACATATTCGGGAGAGCGCATCATCACGCCTTCCAGCACTGCCTGGCCGCCGATATCCACTCTCTTTGCTTTATCTGCCATACAAATTATAATTCCTTTCCGGTAAGATGCCGCTTACCGTTTCCTATTATACACGCAAATATACAGGCTGGCAAATGAAAATTCCATGAGAAATTTCCAATATAAACCAAATGGAGGGCTTTCGCCCTCCAGATGATGTGATTACTTGTTCAGCAGATCGCCGTAGCGCTTCTTGAACTTATCCACACGACCGCCGGTGTCCACCAGCTTCTGCTTGCCGGTGTAGAACGGGTGGCACTTGGAGCAGATTTCAACCTTCAGCTCCTTCTTGGTGGAGCCGGTGGTGAAGGTCTCGCCGCACACGCAGCGCACCACGGCCTCGCCGTACTTGGGATGGATGCCTTCCTTCATTGTTTTCACCTCTTCTGCGCATGCTTGATCGGATTCATGGCGCGCAACCATGAGCCGCAAATAGAAGTATAACACAGGCAGGGGAATTTGGCAAGGGCTTTTTTGAAAAGTATGGGGAAATTGGGGGAGAGGAAGAACGGACTTTCCCCAGAAAGCGGTATCCCCACTATATGAAAGAAGGAATCCGTCCTTGCTCCCATGATACCCCCCTGCACCCATTTGCCTCCTCCGCATATCGTGAAAGTGTGAATCGGCTCCGATTCCAACTCAGCGGCTGCGGCCGCATATTAAAGGAGGCATACCGTATGTCTTTCTATTCCTATAAGAATGCCGATCCTGTCAACAGCCCCGGCGAGATCAGCGGCAGCGCGCTGGACGGGCTGAACGAGAAGGTCTGCATCCAGGTGCAGCGGGTGTACGACAGCTGCTTGCAGCAGGAGCAGCTGGACAACCGGGAAATCACCATCACCAGCTACGCCCAGGTGGTCAACAACTGCGCCGGCGGCGATACCACCGTGCCGCCCACCGCACCGGTGCCGCCCATCCACTTTGAAAGCTGCCGTTCCAGCGCCACGGACGTGGACGTATCCAACCTGACGGTGGAGCGCCTGGCGGACCGGCCTTGCTTCGCCCGGGTGCGCGGCTATATCGATATCCCCATCGACATCCTGTTCACCGATTCCCGCTGCGTGGAATACATCGGCAAGGGTACCGTGCGGGTCAATAAGGACGTGCTGCTGTCCGTGCCCGACGACTCCATCGTGCCTTACTCCCTGGAGGGGATGGCCAGCGCCATCTGCGTCTCCGGCAGCTATCTGGGGGATAACACCTTCCGCATGACCATCTGCGTGTCCATCATCCTCAAGGTGCTGGCCCGGGTGGAGATCCTGATTCCCACCTATGGCTTCTGCTCCATTCCTCCCTGTGAAGAGTTTGCGGACAACGTGTGCGACGAGTTCTTCTCCCTGCCGCTGTTCCCGCCGCTCAACCTGTGCGAGGCCGGCGCCGTGGCGCCGGATACCTCCAACAATAACTGCGGCTGCAATCGCTGCAACCGGTGCAATACCTGCGGCAGGTAAAGCAAAATTTGGAGCCGCCGAAGGAGGTCTTGACCCTTCGGCGGCCTTTTTGCCGAAAAAAGTTCAAAAAAGTCCTTGGATAACTTTCGGAATCCGGACGGCATATTGTGGCAAAAATTGAGAAGAGCCACAAGATACCGCTAAAAACACGAACGATTAGCAAAACGAATGTAAAAAGCGTTCGTAAACGTCAAAAAGAACGAAAAAAAGTGAAAAAAACTTCAAAAAAGGGGTTGACAATTGGGGAGGGTTTGTGGTATATTAATTGAGCGCTCAGGAGAGCGGGCGAAAATGGGAGCGAAAGCCACCAGATGCGCCAACTCAAGAGAGTCGCGAGGGGACCTTGAAAACGATACAGGAAAATGGAAGCGAAAAACGACAGTTAATTCTGAAATGAGTTTTGACTTGGATCGCGGTATCATCCGAGAGGGTGAGACACCAGATAAACCAAGTTAAGGATTAAACACAAGAGTTTGATCCTGGCTCAGGACGAACGCTGGCGGCGTGCCTAACACATGCAAGTCGAGCGGGGACTTATTGGATGAGAGCTTCGGCAGGATTCCGGTAAGTTCTAGCGGCGGACGGGTGAGTAACGCGTGAGCAATCTGTCTCAGACAGGGGGATAACGCAGCGAAAGTTGCACTAATACCGCATGAGACCACAGAGCCGCATGGCTAAGGGATCAAAGGAGCAATCCGGTCTGAGGTGAGCTCGCGTCCTATTAGGTAGTTGGTGAGGTAACGGCCCACCAAGCCTACGATAGGTAGCCGACCTGAGAGGGTGATCGGCCACACTGGAACTGAGACACGGTCCAGACTCCTACGGGAGGCAGCAGTGGGGAATATTGGGCAATGGGCGAAAGCCTGACCCAGCAACGCCGCGTGAGTGAAGAAGGTCTTCGGATTGTAAATCTCTGTCCTAAGAGAAGAGGGGAAGACGGTATCTTAGGAGGAAGCCCCGGCTAACTACGTGCCAGCAGCCGCGGTAATACGTAGGGGGCGAGCGTTGTCCGGAATGATTGGGCGTAAAGGGCGTGTAGGCGGCCTGTTAAGTTTGGAGTGAAAGTCCTGTTTTCAAGATGGGAATTGCTTTGGATACTGGCGGGCTTGAGTGCAGGAGAGGTTATCGGAATTCCCGGTGTAGCGGTGAAATGCGTAGAGATCGGGAGGAACACCAGTGGCGAAGGCGGGTAACTGGACTGCAACTGACGCTGAGGCGCGAAAGTGTGGGGAGCAAACAGGATTAGATACCCTGGTAGTCCACACTGTAAACGATGAATGCTAGGTGTAGGGGGTATCGAC
>CACWUV010000094.1 GCA_902764185.1 uncultured Eubacteriales bacterium | reverse complement strand
CTCCATGGCGTCCGCCAGCACGGCGGGCCTGTCCCGGCCGCCGCTGAGCTCGCAGCCGTGATCCATGCGCATATATTGCCCCAGTTTCAAATGCCTTGCCACGGTGCACAGGGTTTCCTCCCGCACCATCCGGGCGCGCAGGAAGGTCATGCCGCCTTCCTCCTGCTCAGGGTGGGCGCGGAACACGATGTCGCTCATGGACAATTGCAGCACGGCGTCGCCCAAAAACTCCAGCCGCTGGTTGTTTTCCGCGCCGCAGGAGGGATGGGTAAGCGCCAGACGCAAAAAGGCGGGCCGCTGGAAGCGGTAGCCCAGGGCGTTTTCCAGTTTAGACAGATCCACGGTATGCACTCCTTATCCGCGCACAGAAAACGGGCTGCGCAAAAGAAATGGCAGCCTGTTTTCCACCCGCGGGCGCTTATTACAGCTTGGAATCGATGTAGGCAACAACGTCGGCAACCGTCTTGAGGGTCATGATGGCGTCGTCCTCCACCATGATGCCAAACTGATCTTCCACTTCCATGATCAGCACCATCACGTTGGCGCTGTCCGCGCCCAGATCCTCCACCAGACGGGCATCGCTGGTCACCTTGTCCGCGGGCACCTTCAGCTGCTGGGAAATGAGCGCTTTTACTTTGTCAAAAGTCATTGGGATTCGTCCTCCTCTGTAATATTGAGTATCGCATCGGATGATGCGTTATTCGCCTTTCAGGGTTTCTGAAAGCTTCTTTTCGATGGCGGGAGCCACGCCGCCTTCCACCATGTTCACCGCCTGCCGGATGGCGCAGGCGATGGCGTGGGCGTTGCTGGAGCCGTGGGCCTTGACCACCGCGCCCTTGACGCCCAGCAGCGGCGCGCCGCCCACCTCGGTGTAGTCCATCTTCTTTTTGATCTGCCGGAAGGCGGGCTTGGCCAGAACCGCGCCCAGCTTGCACCGCAGGCTGCTCATCATCTCGGCCTTGATCATGCCAAACAGCGTTCCGGCCACACCCTCCATGAATTTGAGGATCAAATTGCCGCTGAAGCCGTCCGCCACGATGACGTCCGCCATATCGGCGGTCACGTCCCGGCCTTCGATGTTGCCCACAAAGTTGACGGGCGTTTTCTCCAGCAGAGGATAGGTTTCCTTCACCAGCTGGTTGCCCTTTTCAGCCTCCGCGCCGATGTTCAGCAATCCCACCCGGGGATTTTGCAGGCCCCGCACGCAGCGCATGTAGGCGTCGCCCATGATGGCAAACTGCTGCAGATATTCCGGCTTACAGTCCACGTTGGCGCCGCAGTCGATGAGCAGGAAGAAATCCTTGCCGTTGGGCATCAGCGGAGCCAGCGCAGGCCGGTCGATGCCGTCGATGCGCCCCAGGCGGAACATGCCGCCCGCCAGCGTGGCGCCGGTGGAACCGGCGGACACAAAGCCGTCGGCCTTGCCGTCCCGTACGGCCAGCATGCCTTTCACCACCGCGCTGTCCTTCTTGGTGCGCACGGCCATGACGGGGGCGTCGTGGTTGGTGATGGTCTGGCTACAATGCTCCACGGTCAGGCGGCCGCGCACGTCGTCGCAGTCCTTGAGCAGCGGCTGGATAGCGCTTTCGTCCCCCGCCAGGGTGACGGTTAAATCCTTGTTGGCCCGCAGCGCCTCGATGGCGCCCGCCACCGTGCAGCCCGGCGCGTTGTCGCCGCCCATGGCGTCCAGGTAAATGTGGATCATTGCACTCACATCCTTCCATTAATACGACGGTATAGTATAGCATGTTTTGCGCGGTTTGACAAGATTTTGCGGCTGCATAAAACGGACCGGCCGCGGATATACTGATACCGTCAGCTGAACAAGAGCAGGCTGACAAGGCGGGCAGACGACGCGGGGCGATGTGTTTCTCCCTGCATCGTCCCCGCGCCAAGCGACCGGATGTGAGGAAGGATGGCGGCTTTTTCGTTTGCCTGCCGGACAGAAAACACCGGTCCGCCCCGTGAAAACAGCTTTTCACGGGGTTCTTTGATTGACGAAAACGGGGGTTTTGCGTATAATAGTGAAGTTAGATACCACTAAAGGAGAATCGCCATGTATCAGATTTCCATCCTCCCGGCAGAATTGTTCACCCGCGCCGGCGGCATCGAGGAGGGCTTCGCCCTGCTGGAACGCGCGGGTATCGAGGGCATTCAGTTTGCCTTGGGCGCGCTGTTTTTGCCCTATCGGGATGTTACCCGGGGCGCGCCCAGCCTGCTGGATCAGCCGCTGCCGGAGCTCCTGACGGCCATGACGCCTTATCGGGAGGCGGCCCGGCGGCATCATATCGCCTTTACCCAGGTGCACGCGCCCTATCCCAGCTGGGTTTGGGACGACGAGGCCACTAACCGCCGCATGGTGGATGTGATCGGCAAGTCCATCGCCATCACAGGCTTCCTGGACAGCCCCTATTGCGTCATCCATCCGGCTTTTTCCAATGAAAATACCAGGCGCCATCCGCCGGAGGCGGAGTGGGAGCTGAACCGGGCGTTTTACGGCGGCTTCATACCGGTGCTCAAGGAATATCATGTCATGGCGCTGCTGGAAAACATGTTCTGCCGGGATTTCGAGGGAGGCCGCGTGGCGGCGGCCTGCGCCGATCCCTATGAGGCGGCGATGTGGGTGGATCGCCTCAATGAGATCGCGGGGGAAGAGTGCTTCGGCTTCTGTCTGGACGTGGGCCATCTGAACCTGGCCCGCCAGAATCCCGAGCGCGCCCTTTACGTGCTGGGCAACCGCGTCAAGGCCTTGCATATGCACGACAACGACGGCCATCTGGACCAGCACCGCACGCCCTTCACCGGCACCGTGGATTGGGAGCTGTTCATCGACACCCTCAAGGCCGTCGGCTACCAGGGCGATCTCAACTTCGAGGCCCATCACGGCGTCAGCGATTACCCCGCAGCCCTCACCGAAGCCGCCATTCGCATGCAGGCCGAGGTGGGCAGGTATTTTAAAAAGAGGATGACAGAGTAACACTAACACAAAGGCTGCCTTGCATTTGCGGCAAGGCAGCCTTTGCGTTGGTTATTGTTCTATGGCGTCGTGTATTTCTTTCAGACGCGGCAGCAATCTGGGAAAATCTTCTACGATTGTATCCCATACGATGCGCAGCTTTACGCCGTCGTAATCATGTACAAGCCGATTCCGCATGCCGTACATGCTGCGCCAGGGGATATCCGGATACCGATCGAAAAACGCGCGGTCCAGCAGGTTGGATAGTTCACCGATTTGGAGCACATTGAATACGCAGGCTTCCTGGAGCATGGTATTCTCCAGAAAATCATCATAGGACTTATCGGCGCAATATCCAGTCGTTTTCTGTATATGCGCGATAATCTTATCTAAAATCTGGAAAGTTTTATTCATGTACGTAGATCACCTTTCCGGTTTGTGCGATCTCCTGATCGATGCGGGAATCAGGTACGATGTCCTGTCTGTCGATCAGATCCACCGGACAATCCAATGAACTGCAAACATCTTCCAGCAGCCCAAAGAAGGAAAGGCCTTTCAGGCCGCTGTCCACCATCAGGTCAACATCGCTGGCCGGGGTGGCTGTCCCTTTGCTGTATGAGCCGAAAAGCGTCGCCTTTTTAACCCCGTTTTTCCGAAAAACAGGGGTTAGGATGGATTTAAGCTCCTCCATGGAGTAGAGACGTGCCACCGGAATCACCTTCAATATTGAAAAATGACCCGGAAAACTAACGTTTTCCGGGTTCGTGGCGCGCCCCGCGGGATTCGAACCCACGACCTTTTGATTCGTAGTCAAACACTCTATCCAGCTGAGCTAGGGGCGCATTTGCTGTCGCTCAAACAGCTTATATAGTATAACGCAGTTCGGCAAAAAATGCAAGCCCTTTTTTGAAAAAATTTTAACTATTTCGTTTCAGCTGCTCTACGCCCCGGATCAGAACGTCCAAAAAGCTGCTTTCTCCAAAGGTGTTGATCTTGAAAAACAGGGCCTGGCTGCCGCCTGCGGTGATGGCGGAGAGGCAGATGTCGCCGTCCCGCCCAAAGAGGGTCAGCGTCAGGCTCAGGCGGTTGCCGCCCAGCCAGCTGTAACGCTCGTACACGCGGGTTACGCATTGGACGCCGTTCTGCTGCCATGCGCTTTCTTCTTCCAGATTGGCGCTGACGCTGCTGTTCAGGATATGCTGATGCAGCCAAGCCGCGGCCTCGACGAAGCTGCAGGTCAGATGATCTTCATACTTTGCCATGTTTTCGCCTCCGTTACTCCAGCCAAAGAGCGTCCAGATAGTTGAGCCGATCGGTCAAAAAACTCTGCAAATACGCGATATTTTCCTCAAAATCCGCGCCGGTCTTGACGGAAAATTCGCTTGCGTTGAAGGTGCGCCAGCGGGTAAAGTTGAGGGCAGCGGCGGGGGAGAGCAGCTCCGCGTACTCCGTCAGGGATTTCAGATTGCCCAGATCCTCGCCTGGCTCCGCCAATCCCAATATCACCAGCAGGCAGGGACGGAAGCGCTCCCGATAGGCCTGCTTCACCGCCTCTTTAAAGTCCTCGTGCTTGTACAATTGGGGATACCAGTAGAAGCGCTCGTAGTCGTCGATGGCCGTCATCAGGCCTTCGCCGCTTTGCAGGCGGCGTTCCTTATAGTAAGAAGCGGTATAGTTGCCGTAGGCGATGTCGTAATCCCACACCGGGCCGAAATACAGCTTGTCGCTCACGCTGTCGCTGTATTTGTAGATGTAGAAGCTGGATTTGTTGCCGTCCACGTTCTTGGTGATTTCCTCAATCAGATATTTGCCCACCAGGGAGCTCATATCGGCAATTTCGCTGTAATGCCTGCCGGTGTCCGGGTCGATGCCATCCTCCGCCCACACCGCGTTTTCAAAGGACTGCACCAGGCCTTTGATATACTGCATCTGTGCCTTGCTGGTGTATTCCGGCGATTTCATCACCACCGCCTGGCCGCGGCTGGTCACAAACCCGCTGGCGGAGGGCGTATAGCGGTCCTTGAGCTCCAGCTGCAGCAGATAGCCGCCGGTAATATCCGCCGGATCGCTGGGAATGTCGTAATACTTGCTGGTGCTGCGCTGGTAGGCGTTGGTACCCAGGCGCTTGTATGCGCTCAGGTCTTTTTCGTTCAGCTTTTCCGTGGCCTTTTCCAGGTCCTCCACCGCCACCCGGTTTTTGTTCACCTGCACCTTTTCGCACAGGATATAGGTGCCGTAATAGACGGTGTTCACATAGACGTCGGCAAAGCGGTATTCGCTGGTGTAGTTCATGCCCGCGGCGGCGGCCAGATCGAAGGTCAGGGGATTGCGCAGCATGCTGTTGTCGGCATAGCTGGCGAGCAGCAGCCAGGTTTTGGCCGACGGCATGCCCAGGATGGACGCGCCGTCGTTCAGCCTGATGTGGAAGGATTTTTTGTAGGGGTAGAAGGAATAGTTGCCCCGCACGCGGATGTATTCAAAATCGTTGCGATAGTTGCTTTTGCCGTTTTCGTCCACGACCAGCATGGAGCCCGCTTCATGGTTGCGCTTGCTTTCGCTGATCTTTGCGATGCTGCCGGACTGGGTTTTGAGATAGACGCCGGCGGTGTTTTGGGATTGCAGCACGCATACCCTGTAGCTGGTGCTGCCGCTGGTGATGGTCACCGTCTCGCCGGGCACAAACACGTCGGTGATGGCGTCGTTGCCGATCAGCCTGTCGCCCACGGTAAAGCTGTCCGCCCCGGTAAAATGCACGTGCAGGTTGGCGGCGTCCAGGCCGGAGGGCAAAAACAGATAGCGCACGCTGCTGCGGGTGAACCACTGGATGGCGCCGTCGGGCAGGCTGCCGTCGGCGGGCAGCGGCGTCGCGCCGTCCCACACGTAGAGGCGATTGATCTCCCGCGCCTGCGCGCCCAGGGGCGCAAGCAGCATAAAAGCCAGGATAGACAAATAAATCAAATGCTTTCGCATGCAGGTCCTCCATCGGTTAATGCACCCAGTATATCACAGCCTGGCGCTTCGCCGCAACCGCGCGGCATGTAAAATTCCGCATATGATCCGAACCTTCCAGCACATAAGCCGGATTAAACATTTGTTTTTATAAAAAAACTGTGGTATAATATCCGCTGGCTGTCTTTAGCCATTACCTTTTTGGAGGAATTTTATGCCGACTACGTCTTTTGATAAGGAATCGATCAAGCAGTCGATCCTGGGTAAAATTCAGCGATACAGCGGCCGCACCCTGGCCGACGCCACGGATCAGCAGATTTATCAGGCCGTGGCCTCCACCATCCGCGATCAGATCATGCAGAAGTGGGTGGCCGCCCGCGAACAGGACAAGACCTACATGGGCAAGCGCCTGTATTATCTGTCCGTGGAATTTTTGACGGGCCGCAGCCTGCACTGCAACGCCGTCAACCTGTGCAGCATGGACAACGTGCGCGAAGCCTTGCTGGAGCTGGGCATCAGCTGGCGCCGCATCTTCCGTGAGGAGCCGGAGCCCGGCCTGGGCAACGGCGGCCTGGGCCGTCTGGCGGCCTGTTTCATGGACAGCCTGGCCTCCCTGGATATGCCCGCCATGGGCTGCACCATCCGCTATGAGTATGGCCTGTTCCGCCAGCGCATCGTGGACGGCCAGCAGGTGGAAATGCCCGATAACTGGCTGGAAAACGGCAACGCCTGGGAAGTGCCCGCCCCCGACGACACCATGGAGGTGCATTTCGGCGGCCGCGTGGAATCCTACGAGGTGGACGGTCGCACCAATTTTGAGGTGCGCGACGCCCATAAGGTGCTGGCCGTGCCTTATGATATGCCCATCGCCGGCTACGACTGCAACACCGTCAACACCCTGCGCATGTGGCGCGCCCGCAGCCCCCGGGAGGGATTGGACTTCCGCGCCTTCTCCAGCGGCGATTACGACAAGGCGCTGGAGCGCGATCTGGCCAACATCATCTGCAAGGTGCTCTATCCCGAGGACAACCATGCCGAGGGCAAGCGCCTGCGCCTGATCCAGCATTACTTCTTCACCAGCGCCACTCTGCAATACGCCATCAAGGACTTCAAGCGCCGCTTCGGCACCCGGTTCAATCTCCTGCCCGAAAAGATCACCGTGCAGATCAACGACACCCATCCGGGCCTGGCCATTCCCGAGCTCATGCGCATCCTGATGGACCAGGAAGGTTTGGGCTGGGACGAAGCCCAGTCCATCGTATCCAAAACCGTGGCCTACACCAACCACACCGTCATGAGCGAGGCGCTGGAGAAGTGGCCTCAGCAGATGGTGCGCGAGCAGTTGCCCCGCATCTACATGATCCTGGAGGAGATGAACCGCCGCCTGTGCGACCGGCTGTGGAACGCCTTCCCCGGCGATTGGGACCGCATCGCCCATATGGCCATCCTGGCCTATGACCAGGTGCACATGGCCAACCTGTGCGTGGCCATGAGCTACGCCGTCAACGGCGTCAGCAAGCTCCACGGCGACATCCTCAAAAACGTCACCTTCCACGATTATTACACCCTGATGCCGGAGAAGTTCACCTATATCACCAACGGCATCACCCACCGCCGCTGGCTCATGGCCTGCAACACCCACCTGCGCAACCTGATCACCGAGGCCATCGGCGATGCCTGGTACAAGGAACCCGAGCGCCTGGAGGAGCTGATGCCCTTCGCGGACGACGCTGCTTTCCGGGAAAAGTTCCAGCAGGTCAAGCAGTTCAACAAGCACCAGTTCAACAACATGCTCTATCAGCGCCAGGAGATGCGGGTGGAAGAGGACTTCATGTTCGACGCCCAGTGCAAGCGGCTGCATGAGTACAAGCGCCAGCTGCTTAACGCCCTGCATATCCACGTGCTCTACAACCGCATCATGGATGATCCCAATTACACCATGGTGCCGCGCTGCTTCATCTTTGCGGCCAAGGCCAGCCCCGGCTACTACAAGGCCAAGCTGATCATCCGCTACATCCTGGCCCTGTCGAAGCTCATCGACGCTTCTCCCCGGGCCCGCAAGATGCTGCGCATCATCTTTGTGGAAAACTATGATGTTTCCGCCGCCGAGGCCATCATGCCCGCCACCGAGCTTTCCGAGCAGCTCTCCACCGCCGGCAAGGAAGCCAGCGGCACCGGCAACATGAAGTTCATGATGAACGGCGCTGTGACCATCGGCACCATGGACGGCGCCAACGTGGAAATCAGCGAGCAGGTGGGCATGGAGAACATCTACATCTTCGGCATGCGCGCCGATACCGCCGCCGCCATGGAGCGGGAGGGCAACTATAACCCCATCAACGTGTTCGAGCAGAACGCCGAGATCCGCCGCGCCCTGATGCAGATGATCGACGGCACCCTGACCCCCGATCAGCCCACGGCGCTACAGGCCCTCTATCATGATCTGATGTTCGACGACCGCTACTTCGTCATGAAGGACTTCGGCAGCTATTCCATGGCCCAGCGCCGCGTGAACGACGACTATATGAACCGCGACAAGTGGCTGCGCATGGCCATCATCAATACCGCCAAGTCCGGCATCTTCTCCTCTGACCGCACCATCCGGGAGTACAACGAGAAGATCTGGCATCTGAAATAATATCGGATAAAAAACGAGATCCTTCGGCTCCGCTTGCGCTTCGCTCAGGATGACAATGTAAGGTGTATTTTCCTTTGTTTGGCAGCTTTTTTGCTGCAAAAGCAAGCAAACAAGAGGAAAAACCTCAACGATGTCATCCTGAGCGGAGCGGAGCGCAGTCGAAGGATCTTTTATTCTGCCTTATTTATCGATTCTTGTAGCTCCCGCACATGCTCTCGTCCGCCGCTTCGCCGGTATAGGCCATGGGCGTGGGTTCCACCTGGATGCGCTCCAGGCCGCAGCGGCCTTCCTTGTCATGGTACTTGCAGGAAACCACGCTGCATTCGATGCTCTGATGTCCGGATTCGGGATGGCTCATGCTGTTCCTTCCTTTCTGCCAAAAAAAAAAAAAAAAGGACGCGGCAGCTCCTCGCGCGCGGAACTGCTGGGGCTGGAACGTGCAATTCCACGCGAGGCCGCTGTCCGCCGCCTCTCCGTCGAAAGGCCGCGTCCCTGGGCAATGTCGCGGGATTGGACGTATCGCCTTCCTGCGTCCATCCATAGCATGGCCCGCCTGCGCGGAATTTACCGCGTCAATTTTTGCCAAATATTTATATTTTGAAAAAAAGTCTCATTTGTGCTATAATATATTCTTACCGATTCATCCGGGAAAGGGGGAAGACGAGAATGTACGTGTATTACTGCAAAAAATGCAAGGCGGACAGCGCCACGCCCATCTGCGAGCACTGCGGCACGCCCATCAACGTTACTCCCCAGACCACCCGTGTCAAGTGGCGGCATATCCGCACGCCCCTGGGGGATTCGCCCACGC
>CACWUV010000093.1 GCA_902764185.1 uncultured Eubacteriales bacterium | reverse complement strand
TGCAGATCGCCGATGGCCCATACGTTCATGGCAGCCACCCGCCTTGCTCTTCTTCGTCCGGATCGCTGAGTTTCTGCATGCCGGACAGGGTCTTCTGGATGCTGCGGGTGCGCACGCGGGTGACGATCCAGCTGACCAGCTCCAGCACGCTCCCGGCGATGCAGCGGGCCTTGTCGGAGACGGTGGTACAGTTTTTCAACTGCTCCAGCCGGGGGTCCACGTCAGCCAGCTTAAACCCGCGGGTGACAGGATATTCGTCCCGGATGATCCCGCGGAGGATTATTATCCCCAGCAGAGCGCGCCTGCGGCTCCTGCATACCATCAGGAAGCGCCGCAGCAGGCTCCCCAATACCAGCAGTATGCGCAGCAGCAATCCGCTTATCAGCAGGCCGCTCCCCAGTATCAGCAGGGGTATCAGCAGCCTTACCAGCAGCCCCAGCAGCAGCCGGTGCAGTATCGCACCCAGGCGGGCTATCAGCAGCCCATGCAGCCCCAGGGCTACGGCATGGAACAGCAGACGGTGAACCAGCCCTACGTGCAGCCCCGCAACCGCCGGGCTGCCCAGCATGCCGCCCAGCCTGCGGAAAACGTGGTGCCCTTCCCCATGACACCGGAGCAGCCTCAGCAGCCTGCCGAGCCTCAAAGCGCCCAGAAAAAGCAGATTTCTGCCTGCGTGATCAACGTGCGCAGCATCAGCGATTGCCGCAGCGCCATTGGCATTCTGCGCACGGGCGACTGCGTGATCGCCGTGATGGACAGCATTGCGGACCAGGCCGAGGTGCGCCGCTATGTGGACACGCTGAACGGCGCCTGCTTCTCCCTGGGCTGCACCATGACCCGCACGTCCTCCCGGGTGGGCGTATATTTCCTGGCTCCCGTGGGCATGCAGGTGCTCACCGATCAGACCACCACCCAGATGAATTCCCAGTCCCGGGCTCCCCAGCGGGCCCGCAGCGCGCAGCCTGTGTTCCAGAATCCCTATCAGGCGCCGCAGCAAAACGCCTACACCGCCCGGCCCGCCTATCAGCCCGGCTATCAGCAGCCCTATGCCGCCGCGCCGCAGCAGCCTGCCTATCAGCAGCCGCAGCAGCCCAGCTTTTCCGCCCAGCAGCCTGCCCAGGGCTATACCCCTGATCAGGACGCTGCCGACGCCGTGATGTAAGACAGCATTTACTTGCGAAAGGAGCCTTTGTCATGCCTATCACCGTGCCCATGATCGAAGAAAAAGAATTCAAAACCAAGGTTCGCGGTTATGATCCTGTGGAAGTGGACGAATTTTTGGACGAGATCTGCGACGAGATGATCGTCATGCAGGAGGAAATCGCCCGCCTGCAGGCACAGCTTGCACAGACAAAGCGCGATCTGGCTTATGTGCAGCCCGCGCCCCAGCGGCCTGCCCCGGCTCCTGCTCCCGTGATGACCCAGGATGTGTCCGAAAGCGCCCAGAAGCTGATGGCCAACGCCCAGCGCCTGTATGACGAGACCATCGCCCAGGCCAAGGAGGAGGCCGCCGCCATTGTGGCCAAGGCCAAGGACAGCGTGAGCACCGAGCTGCTGGACAAAAAAGACGCCCTGCAAAA
This sequence comes from uncultured Eubacteriales bacterium, assembly GCA_902764185.1. Classification (GTDB taxonomy): domain Bacteria; phylum Bacillota; class Clostridia; order Christensenellales; family Aristaeellaceae; genus SFMI01. The sequence goes on along the minus strand of CACWUV010000093.1, from coordinate 7,896 downwards.
GCAGGTGGACGATATGCAGATGAACGCCAAGACCTACCGCGACCGGATCATCGGGCTGATGGACGAGCTGCGCTCCATGCTGAACGCGGCCGAGCTGGACTGAACCGACAGAAACAATGCTGGGGCAGGCGGGAATCCATGATGGGTTCCCTCCGCCCCAGTTTTATTACGCAGGAGGTGATTTGAGATGTCGGAAATTATTGCGCCCACCAGCGAAAAGCTGGCCAAAACAATGGACCATTATTACGATACCGCCCTGGATATGCTCAAGGACGTGTATCGTCAGATTCCCACCATTATTTCCCGGCTCATTATCGCGGGCCTTGTGATCCTGCTGGGGCTGATCGTTTTGCGCATTCTGCGCAGGCTGATCAACTTCAAAGTAAGAAAGAAGAACGGCAAAAGGCTTCCGCGGCAGGCGGAAACCGTGCGGTCGCTGACCAGCAGCATCATTTCCTACCTGATTTACTTTTTTGTGGCTCTGGTGGTGCTGCGCATCTTCGGCATCGACCTGGCTTCCCTGCTGGCTGTGGCCGGTATCGGCAGTATCGCCATCGGTTTTGGCGCGCAGACGCTGGTGAAGGACATCATCAGCGGCCTGTTCCTGTGGACAGAGGGAAATCTGAATGTGGGCGACGTGGTCACCATCGGCGGTTACAATGGGCGCATTGAAAGCCTGAGCCTGCGCACCACCACCCTGCGCGGCACTGACGGCAGCCTGTATGCCGTGCCCAATGGCGACATTCGCACCGTCGTGAGCCGTTCCCGGGGCAATCAGGTGGCGCAGGTGAACGTGACCATCGCCCACGGCCAGGATTTGCTGCGGGCACAGCAGATATTGGAGGACGAATGCATCCGGATCAAGGAGCGGCTGGCCCTGAAAACCATTCCGCGCCTCTATCCCGCCATCGCCAGCGACGCACGCTGCGTGACCATGCGCATCGAAATGCCCTGCGACGCCAACGAGGCCTGGTCGCTGGAGCGGGAAATCCGGCTGAGCATGTACACCAGGCTGCAAAAAGAGGATATTAAGGCGTAAAAGTACGGGGTTACGCGCTTTCTAAAAAAAAGCCTGCAAATTTGCAGGCTTTTTTGAAAGCGCATATATCCCTTTTATCCCCGGATCGCGCGCACCGTCACCTCATAATCCTCGTCCTCCAGCACGTCGCCAAAGACATCGTGGCCGGAGTAACCGAAACGGCGGATACAGACGGTGTCGCAATCCACCGGGGTAATGGAAATGGCGCCGGTGCGCAGCACAGGCCTGCTGGCGCGCAGATCCAGGGCGTCCCGGGTGATCTGCATGATTTCCGGGTCTTCTTTGCCCCAGGGGAAGGTGTGGCGGCAGAAGGGATCGCGCGCTCCTTCCAGGCCGGCTTCATCGCCATAATAGACGCTGGGAATGCCCGGCATGGCGGCGAAGATCTTCCACATCTCCCGCAGGCGGCGCACCGCCAATGCCCGCTGCTCGGGCGACAGCGCGCATTCGCCCCGTTTCAGGGGATCCACGTAATCCCAGCACTCCCCGGCCAGCACGTTGAGCACGCGCTCCCGGTCGTGGCTGCCCATGAGGTTCATGAGGGAATAGAAGAAGGGCACGGGATAGTTTTCCCGCAGGCTTTCGATGCGGCGGGTGAAATCATAGGCGTTGATCTCGCCTTTCACGAAGGCTAAGGCGGCCTCCCGCAGCGGATAATTCATGACGCTGTCCAGGGTATCCCCCAGGCAGTAGCAGCGCATTTGGCCGTAGGAAACCTTGTTGCTGGCATCCTCCCAGACCTCTCCCAGCAGGATGGCGTCGTCGTTCTCCGCCTGCACGCTGACCCGCAGATCCCGCAGGAAGCGCATGGGCAGCTCATCCGCCACATCCAGCCGCCAGCCGCCGGTGCCCGCCTTGACCCATTTGCGGGCCACGCCGTCGGGCTCCAGCATGTACTGGCGATAGGTTTCATCCTCTTTGTTGATTTCGGGCAGGGTGGTGACGCCCCACCAGCTGCGGTAGCGATCGGGATATTCCTCAAAGGTGTACCAATGATAATAGGGCGAGCGCTTGCTCTGATAAGCGCCCTTGGTGGGATAGCGGCCATACTTGTTGAAATACAGGCTGTCATCCCCCGTATGGCTGAAAACGCCGTCCAGCAGCACCCGAATGCCCCGCTTTTTGGCCTCCCGGCACAATGCCTTCAGGTCTTCCTCGTCGCCCAGCATAGGGTCGATGCGCTTGTAATCGCCGGTATCATAGCGGTGATTGCTGCGGGCCAGGAAGATGGGGTTGAGATAGATCACGGTGACGTGCAGGGATTGCAGATAATCCAGCTTGGAGGCGATGCCTTTCAGATCGCCGCCAAAGAAATCCCGGCTGTGGGTGTCGCCGTTGCGGGGATCGAACAGGGCCAGCGGCGGCTCGTCCCAATCCTCGTGCAGATAGATGTCCTCCCGGGTGTACCAGGGCGCGCGGCTGCGGCAAAAGCGATCCGGGAAAATCTGATACATGATCCCCTCCCGCAGCCAGGCGGGCGGCGCGTAATCCTTGTCATACACCGTGATCTGGAACGCCGGCGGCGTCTGATCGTATTCCTGGCCCACGCCGCCCAGATGATCGCCGGCGTTGCCCAGATAGTCCGTGAAGCCCTCCTCGGACACGGCGGAAAAATGATACCACACCAAGGAGGGCTCCTCCGGCGTGCGATAGCGCAGCTCATAGGCGTTGTTATCGGAGGCCTGCATGGGATAAACCGTGTTTTTTCCGTTTTCAAAAATGATGGCGTTGACGGCCCGGGGATTGCCCTCGCAATAGACGCGCAGGCGGACGATGGTGGTGCAGGGAACAGCGCCAAAGGGCGCGCGGCAGTCCAGGGAACGGGAATCATGGTACAGCTTCATCGGTTGGAAAACCCCTTACGAAAAAAGATTATGCTTGGAGACGGACGCGCAGGATACGGGCCAGCAGGAGGCTCAAAGCATAGCACACCGCGGCGCACAGCACCACGGCGGCCCCCACGCTGGTGCCCAGGGGCACGGAGACGCACAGACCTGTGATGCCGCTGAGGAGCGAGATGATCACGCTGTACAGGGCATGCTGGGCGGCGCTGCGGGCGATATTGCGGGCGGCGGCGGCGGGCAGGATCAGCAGCGCGTTGATCAGCAGCACGCCCACCCAGCGGATGGACAGCATGACGGCCACGGCCACCAGGATCACAAAGCCGTATTCCACCGCCTTGGTGGGGATGCCGCGGCTTTGGGCCAGCTGCGGATTGATGGCGGTGAGCAGGAGCTTGTTATACAGCAGCACCCACAGCGCCAAGCCCACGGCCAGCGCGATGCCCAGGCACAGGATGTCCGTGGGCGTGATGGCCAGGATGTCCCCCACCAGGATGCTGGAATAGCGGTTATACTTGCCGCTACCGGACAGGATCAAAAGGCCCAGGGCGATGCCCGCCGAGGAAAACACGCTGATGGTGGTATCCGACGACGAGCCTCCCGTGCGGTTGATGCGGGTGATGAGGATGGCCCAGCAGACGCCAAAGAGCACCAGGATCACCGTCACGTTGCTGAGGCCCAGCAGCACGCCGATGCCCACGCCCGCCAGCGCGCTGTGGCCCAGGGCGTCAGAAAAGAAGGCCATGCGCTTGTTCACCGCCATGGTGCCCAGCAGCGCCAGCAGCGGCGTTAAAAACAGCAGGGCCAGCAGCGCGTTTTTCATGAAGGAATAGCGGAAGATGGCGAAGGGAAGAAGGGCGTCCATTACGTTGTAAATCCCCTGCATTCACTCCACCTCCTTTGCCGCCGCGGGAAAGGCTTCCCGGAAGGTATCGCAGGCGAACACGGTCTCCGGCGCGCCCTCGCAGAGCACGGTCTTGTTGATCAGCACCATTTCGTCCGCGTACTGGCGCACCAAGGCCCAATCGTGGCTGATGAGCAGGATGGCCAGGTGGTGCTTGCGCTTGAGCTGATCCACGGTGTCCAGGAACAAGGCCAGGCCGTTCTGATCCACGCCGGAGACGGGCTCATCCAATATCAGCAGGTCCGGGGTGGGCGTCAGCGCCATGGCCAGCAGCACCCGCTGCAGTTCGCCGCCGCTGAGCTGGCCCAGCATACGGTTTTGCAAATGCTCCGCCTGAGCCAGGGACAAGGCGCTCTGCACCTCCTGGCGGGTGCGCTTGCTGACCCCCAGCCACACCGGGCGGCGGGTGAGGGACGCGGCCAGGAAATCCGTCACGGTGACGGGCATCTGCTTATCAAAGGGCAATTGCTGGGGCACATAGCCCGTGCGCACCGAGCGCAGCACCCGTTCCTGATCGTCCATATGCCGCACCGTGCCGGTGTGTGGAATCTGGGACAGCAGCGCCTTGACCAGAGTGGTTTTGCCTGCGCCGTTGGGGCCCACCAGGGCCGTCAGCTGGCCGCAGTGCAGGTGCAGATTGACGTCCTGCAAAAGGGTTTCCCCCTGGGCAATGACGGAGATATGATCCAATTCGATGCGGCACAGACCGCAATGGCTGCTGTGCAGGTGGTCGTGCCGATGGGTTGGATCATAGGGATAGGGCGTCTGGCTCATGGGCTTTTTCCTTCTGCGGATGGGTCCGCAAATGATAATCTTTGCAAAGGTCCTTCAAAGGACAGGTGTCGCACTTGGGATTGCGGGCGCTGCACACCCTGCGGCCATGGAAAATGAGCCAATGGTGGGCGGCGCTCCAATCCACCCTGGGAATGGCGCGGCGAAGCTGCATCTCGGTATCCAGCACGTTGTCCGCCTCCGCCAGACCCAGGCGGTTGCTGACCCGGAACACATGGGTATCCACGGCGATGGCGGGCTGGCCGAAGGCTGTGGCCAGCACCACGTTGGCGGTCTTGCGGCCCACGCCGGGCAGGGAGGTGAGTTTGTCCATATCCGCGGGCACCTGGCCGCCATACTGCTCCATGATCATGCGGCAGGCGGCCACGATATTCTGGGATTTGGACTTAAAGCCGCAGCTTTTGACATAGGGATACAGGGTATCCGCGTCGATGGCGGCCATGGAAGCCACGTCGGGAAAGTCCCGAAAAACAGCGGGCGTAACCTTGTTGACCTGCTTATCCGTGCATTGGGCGGAGAGCATGACAGCCACCAGGGTTTCATAGGGATTGCTGAAATTCAGTTCCGGCCGGGCGTCGGGATAGCTTTCCTCCAGCACCCGCAGGATCTCTTTTTTGCGTACTTTCATAATCAGCGCTCCTTTTCAGCGAGCAATGGCATAGAGGATCACGGCGGCCAGGCCGATAACCGTAAAAGCAGCCAAAAGCGTAATGTTTTTGCGGGTGAAGCGCAGCGCCTCCACGCCGCCGGGAACAGCGCCCAGCGGCTTCACCGCCGGAATAACAGCCCGCAGGAACAGGATCAGCAGCACCGATTCCAGGGGAAACATGGCCAGGTTTTTGACGATCCGGGGCCAGTGGAGCACCTTGTAGCTCTTGCCCAGCATGACGCTGTAATAGGCCATCATCACGGGCGTATTGAGCACGATATTGACAAAAAAGTCAATGCAGAACCGGGACAGGATGACCCGCAGCGCCGTGACCCGGGTGCTGTACAGAAACAGGGCGAAGATCACCGAGCCCGCGATCTCCGTCAGGAGAAACAGCGGAAAATAGGGGCCCGACGGGAACAGCAGCGCGCCCAGGGTGTCCGATACCGCCGCGCCTGCCGCGGCCACCACCGGCCCATAGATCATGGCGCCAAAGGCGTTGACAAAGAACCCCACCCCGATGCGCAGGTCCGCCGCGATGGGGATGCTGACGGATTTCAGCGCCACCCGCAGCGCCACCACCAAGGCGGCAAAAAGCAGCATTTTGAGGCTCTTGAATTCCGACGCCGCCTGCCGCCAATAGGCCTTGCAGAACGGCGCAGGAAACAGGGTTTTGGTCTGCGGGGAGCCATTTTTAGGCATAAAACCACCTCCAAAAGGGTACAGAGATCCGTTGAGGCAGTTTATACCTTGCAGCGGGATGCGCCGCAGGCACCGCGCCGGAAACCGGCTTCGTCTCATGACAACTCCCCGTTCATGAGCACTTAACGCGCCTGCAGCTACTCTGCCTGTACGAATCGTGGGGTCAGTCCCACCCCTCGTCTTCCCCGTCCCGGATGGTGTAGCCGCCGTTCAAAAACTGCCGCAGCGCCTCCCGGTTGGCGGGGTAATCGATCTGCTGGGTGGACATGTTGAGATAAATCAGCTCCCCGCCCGTGCCGTTGACGGGCAGGCGGAACTGCTCGATGGGCGCGCTGCGCAGGGAAAAGGCATAGCCCGCCGCGGCGGTGAAATCCGCCAGGGTCATATTGGTGGCGGCGATGCACTGCCAGATGTCCACGGTGGCCAGCTTCAAAGCCTCCTGCCAGCTGATTGTCCGCAGGCTCTCCGCCAGCGAGGCCACCACCGTGCGCGCGCGGGTGGTGCGGCGGTAGTCATAGGTTTCGCCGCCCACGGGGATCTCCGAGCGGATGCGCATGTAGATCACCGCGGGATAACCCCGCAGGCGATAGGTGCCCGCGCCGGTCAATTCCGGCGTGGCCCAATCCACCTTGTAGGCCAGCTTATCCTTGAGGCGCGTCACCTCGCCGTTGGTCAGGGTAAGCTCCACCCCGCCCAGCAGGTCAATGATGTCCGCCACGCCCTTCCAATTGACCAGCACGTACTTTTCCACCCGGATGCCGAAATGGGTGCTGATCACCCGCGCCGTATCCTCCAGGGAAAAGCGCTTGCCGATGCCGTTGATGCGCCCCGGCTGGCCGTCCGGCCGCATCACCAGCAGATCCCGCACGATGGAGATCAGCATGACGCGGTTGGCCGTGGTATCCAGCGCCGCCAGCATGATGCCGTCGGTGTTGCCTGGGGCTTCGACGCTGGACGCGTCCCGATCCGAGCACAGCAGGAGATAATAATGCATGCCCTCCGGCGTGGCCGGGATCTCCGCGTCCGTCAGCGGGACAATGGGGTCGGGCAGCCGCTCCGCCGCAGCCGGAAGGACCAGCAGCAGCGCCAGGATCAACGCCAGCAGCCGCCTCAGCATTCCGTGGTTTCCCCCGTCTCGGGATCATAGCGCTCCAGACGGGTGGCGGACTCATGGAACAGCGCCAGAGAAAAATCATCCGGATACCCCTGCTCATACACCACCCGCTTGATGCCCGCGTTGATGATGATGCGGGTGCACATGGAGCAGGGCTGATGGGTGCAGTACAGGGTGCCGCCGTCGATGGACAGGCCCAGCTTGGCGGCCTGGATGATGGCGTTCTGCTCGGCGTGGATGGCGAAGCACAGCTCCGCATGGGTGCCGCTCTGGACACCCAATCTGCGCCGCATGCATTCGCCCCGCTCCTTGCAGGTGCGCAGGCCCGCAGGCGCGCCGTTATAGCCGGTGCACAGCACCCGCTTGTCCTTGACGATCACCGCCCCAATGGCGCGGCCTTCCGTGTAGCAGCTGGTCCAGGAAGATACAAGGCGTGCCATTTCCATGAAACGGCGATCCCATTTATCCATTGCAGGCCCTCCTTCACCGGGGTCGGTAGACAAATCCTCAATATAATATTTTATCGCCGGGAAGGAGCGGTGTCAATGAAAAAAAGCTGAAATTGGAAAAAAAGCAGGGGAAAATCTTCTTTTGATATAGCAGAAAACCGATAAACAGAAATTTGACGGGGTTACGATGAGGGCGCCGCCCTCAAACTCCTGCTGGGGTGGGAGCCCCACCCCAGACCCCGCCAACCGCGGATGTTGCGCAGCTTCGATAACAAGCAACTTCCCGCAGTTGCTTGGATAACGCAGCCCACCGCTTCCGGGCAGCCAGCTCCGCTGGCGTGCTGTGCGCAAAGCGCACAGCGAAAAACCGCTGGACAGACCAGAAAATGAATGCATTCATTTTCTG
>CACWUV010000092.1 GCA_902764185.1 uncultured Eubacteriales bacterium | reverse complement strand
AGGCGCCCGATCTGACGCCGCAGCGCCGCAGCGATCTGCTGGTCAATTTTGCCGTGGCCGATTACAAGCTGGGCAATCTGGACAAGGCCGTGGAGCTGCTGGAGCGGGTGCACCAGAAATCTCCCAGCGGCGAAACCTACGGCGCGCTGGGCTATCTCTACGTGGAGCAGGGAGACGGCGAAAAGGCGCTGAAATTCAACCTGGACGCTCTGGAATATGACGACGAGGACCCCGTGGTGCTGGACAACATCGGCCAATGCTACTACCGGCTGCTGGACGATAAGGAAAAGGCCCTGGAATACTTCAATAAGGCCCACGAGCAAAAGCCCGGCCAGATTGACACCCTGTGGTTCCTGTCCCGGTATGACCTGGAGGCAGGCAACAAGGACGAAGCCATCGACAAGCTGGAAACGGCGCTGGAGGGTCGCTTCTCCCCCCTCAACCACGTGACCAAACCCATGGTGGAGGAAGAAATTGCGCGCATCCGCGGATAAAGGCGGACAAGCGCCGCATACTATCTCCTGTAAAGCAGGAGGGAAGCACCATGAAAAAGCTCTGTCGCATCCCCGCCCTTTTGCTGGCGGGGATTTTTGTATGTCTGACGGCTGTACCCGCATCCGCCGCGCCCTTGGAGAGCGCAGCGCCCATCGCCCTGTCCGCCCCGGCCTATCTGCTGGTGGAGGCGGATACGGGCACGGTGATCTTTGAAAAGAACGCGGACGAGCGGCGGCAGGCGGCCTCGGTGACCAAGCTGATGACGCTGCTGCTTTTGCTGGAGGACATCGGCCAGGGACGGCTGTCGCTGACGGACAGCGTGACGGTGTCCAAAAACGCCGCCGCCACCATCGGCTCCACGGCTTTGCTGGACGCGGGCTCCGTCTATCCCGTGGAGGATCTGCTGCGCAGCACCATCATTGCCAGCGGCAACGACAGCGCCGTGGCGCTGGCGGAGCATACGGCAGGCAGCGAGCAGGCCTTTGTGGACAGGATGAATCAGAAGGCGGCGGACATGGGCCTGCAGAACACGCACTATGTCAACTGCACCGGCCTGCCCGCCCAGGGCCAATACACCTGCGCCCGGGATGTGGGACAAATCGCCTGCGCCGTAGCCCGCTATCCCCTGTATTTCACCTATTCTTCCCTATGGCTGTCCAGCCTGACCCATCCATCGGGCCGGGTGACAGACCTGACCAACACCAACCGACTGGTGCGCTTTATGTCCGGCTGCGACGGCATGAAAACGGGCAGCACCAACGAGGCCAAATACTGCATGGCGGCCAGCATGGAAAAAAACGGCATGCGGCTCATCGCCGTGGTGCTGGGCGCGGAAACCAGCCAGAAACGCTTTGATGACGCCCGGGCTATGCTGGGCTACGGCTTTTCGGCCTATCAGCGCGCCCAGGTCATCGCCGCGGGCGATCTGACCGGCTATCAATTGCCCGTGACGCGCAGCAGCCGGGACACCGTGGACATCGCCGTGGGCAAGGGGCTTTCCATGCTGCTGCGCCCTGGACAGGCGGAGAAGCTGCGGGTGGAGCTGACGCTGCCCGAATCCATCCAGGCGCCCATGGCGGCGGGAACCGAAGTGGGCAGCGCCCGGGTGCTGCTGGAGGATACGGTGGTGGCCGTGCTGCCCGCGGTGCTGGCACAGGACGTCCGGCTGCCGGGCTATCTGGAGGGATTCCTGCGCATCAAAGAGCAATGGCGATGAGCGTTAAAAAACTTGCCAATCCTTCGCACATGGAGTATAATTGTGTGAAGGATTTTCTTTTGGGAGGAGGCCGCCTTTTTGCTGGACTGGATGCGCACGGACCCGCTGGGTTTCTTTACTTTTATGCTATACCGCGCGCCCGCGGTGCTGATCGCCCTGACGCTGCATGAGATCAGCCACGGCTATGTGGCCTATCTCTGCGGCGACCGGACGGCCAAGGACATGGGACGGTTGTCCCTGAACCCCTTCAAGCACCTGAGCCCGATTGGCACCCTGATGATGTTCACGGTGGGCATGGGCTGGGCAAAGCCCGTGCCCGTGAATCCCAACAATTACCGTCACGGCAGACGGGACGACTTTCTCGTCTCCATCGCAGGCGTAACCATGAATTTTTTCCTGTTCTCCTTCGCCACGCTGATGATGGTGATCCTGAACGAAAGGCTATGGAATCCAGAGCTTTTTGAAATAGGCGCGGCATTGACCACCCGGAGGGATTTTCTCTCCTTTGCAGGCTCCAACTTCATGCAGATCCTCTATGGCGACAGCAACATCCTGGTGGAAGCCGTGGGCAACGGCTATTACCGCGTGCTGGACGCGGCGCAATATATGCGGACGCCCTGGCTGATCCACCTGCAAAGGTTCTTTTATCAGTTTGCCTTCTGCAATCTGGGCATGTGCGTCTTCAATCTCCTGCCCTTCCCGCCCCTGGACGGCTTTCACGTGTTCAACGATATTCTGCTGCGGGGCAGATTGCAGCTCAGCGCCCAGGCCTTTCGCATTTCCATGCTGGTGCTGCTGGTGGGCATGAACGTGACCAACATCTTTTCCCGGTTCATCTCCACTGTGACCCATTTCATCCAAGGCGGCATGCTGTCGGCGTTTCTTGGGCTGTTTGGCCTGTCATAAAGGAGGCGAAGCATGGAAATTACCTACCATCTCAGCCAATTTGACGGGCCGCTGGACATGCTGCTGTTTATGCTGGACAAGGCCAAGATCGACATCCGGGATATTTTCATTTCGGAGATCACCGATCAATATATCCAGGCGGTGCACAACTCCCCGGAATTGGATATGGAGGAAGCCAGCGCTTTCATCGCCGTGGCCGCCCGACTGCTGGAGATCAAAAGCTACAAGCTGCTCCCCCGTCCGCCTGCCGAGGAAGAGGAGGACCCGGAAGCGGCCTTCATCCGGCAATTGGAGGAGTACGCCGCCTTCAAGCAGATCGCCCAAGAAATGCAGTCCTTTGAAAAGGCTGCGGCCCTGGTGTATCACAAATTGCCCGAGGAATATCCCCTGCCGCCGCCCTCCTTTGAAATCACGGGGCTGACGCTGGAAGGGCTGATCAACGCCTTTGCCCGGGTGATGGCCCGGGCCGAGAAGGACGACGAGGAGGAAGCCCCCGTCCGGGCGCGGAACATCATCCGCGACGAGCACACGGTGCCCATGTGCATGGCCCATATTCTGCGCACGGTGCGCCATGGCAGCGTGCCCTTCCTGTCGCTCCTCAGCGTGCATGCCTCAAGGGAGGAAGTGGTCACCCTGTTTCTGGCCCTGCTGGAGCTGCTCAAGCTGGGCAAAATCTCCTGCATGCAGGAAGGGATCTACGGCGACATTACCGTATCCGCCGCCTGAAAATCGAAAGGAAAAACATGTCTGAACTGAGCAAGATCCTGGAAGCCATATTGTTCGTGGCCGGCGAGCCCCTGCAAATCGCCGCCCTGGCCACGGCCCTGGAGGTGACGGAGCTGGAGATCTCCGCCGCCGCGGACGAGCTGGCCAGCGATTATGATTATCATCGCCGGGGCATCTGCCTCAAGCGCTTTGGCACGCACATTCAGCTGTCCACCCGGGCGGATTACGCGCCCCAAATCGAAAAGCTGCTGCAGCCCATCCAGAAGCAGAGCCTGTCCCAGGCCGCCCTGGAAACCCTGGCCGTGGTGGCCTACAAGCAGCCCGTGACCAGGCTGGATATCGAGGCCGTGCGCGGCGTAAAATGCGATTACTCGGTGCAATCCCTGGTGAACAAGGGATTGATCGAGGAAGTGGGCCGCAAGGAAGCCCTGGGACGGCCCATCCTGTACGGCACCACGGACGCCTTCCTTTCCCATTTTGGTCTGGCCTCCCTGGAGGATCTGCCCCAGCCGCCGGAGCCGGAAAAGGACGAAGAGCCCCTGGTGCCATAACAAAAAAGCCCTTCCGGTTTGGAAGGACTTTTTTATGTGAGAACCGTTTACAGGATATATTTCCGTGTATCCAGAGGCGTGTGGAAGCTGCTGAGGTGCTCCCGCACATAATCCGGAGTGATGTTGAGATAAACGTCGGGCATCTCCTCGCCGCCGGCGTTGAAGGAAATATCCTCCAACAGCTCCTCAAATACAGCATGGAGGCGGCGGGCGCCGATGTCCTCGCCGGTCTCGTTGGCCACGAAAGCCGCCTCAGCGATGTCGGTCAGCGCCTCTTCGGAGAAGGTCAAATGCACCTTGTCGGTCTCCAGCAAAGCCGCGTACTGGCGGGTCAAGGCGTTATCGGGCTTCACCAGGATGTTGACAAAATCCTCCCGGGTGAGGCTCTTGAGGTTGACATGCACAGGGAAACGTCCCTGAAGCTCGGGGATCAGATCGCTGATCTTGGCCACGTGGAAAGCACCGGCGGCGATAAAGAGCATAAAGTCGGTTTTTACCGGACCATATTTCGTATTGACCGTACTGCCTTCCACAATGGGCAGAATGTCCCGCTGCACGCCTTCCCGGGATACATCCGGGCCGTGACCGCTGCCGTGACCGGCGATCTTGTCGATTTCATCCAGGAAGATGATGCCGTTCTGCTCGGCACGGCGCACGGCTTCCTCCTGCACGGCGTCCTGGTCGATGAGCTTCTCCGCTTCCTCCTGAATCAGGATCTTGCGGGCGTCCTTGATCTTCATGCGGCGCTGCTTGGTGCGCTGGGGCATCAGGCCGCCCATCATATCGCCCAGGTTGATGGCGTTTCCGCCCACTTCCAATTCGGGCGCTTTTTCCGCCACCTCGATCTCGATCTCCTTGTCCTCCCATTCGCCCCGGCGCATCTCTTCCCGCACCTGCTCCTTGCAGGAGCGCAGGCGGTCCTTCTCCTCGTCGGAGATGGAGGGTTCATTGCTGCCATGGGGGGCCAGCAAGGCGGTGAAGGGGTTGTTGCTGGGCTTCTTGGGAGGATAGACGATCATATTGAGCAGCCGATCCTCCGCCAGCACCTCCGCCCGGGTGCGCACCCGGGATTCATGCTCGTCCCGCACCATGCGCACGGCGTTTTCCACCAGGTCGCGGACGATGCTCTCCACATCGCGGCCCACATAGCCCACCTCGGTGAACTTGGTGGCCTCCACCTTGACGAAGGGGGCCTGCACCAGCTTGGCCAGACGGCGGGCGATCTCGGTTTTGCCCACGCCGGTGGGACCAATCATGAGGATGTTCTTGGGAAAGATCTCCTCCCGCATGGCCTCTTCCACCCGGGCGCGGCGATAACGGTTGCGCAGGGCGATGGCCACGGCGCGCTTGGCCTCCTCCTGGCCGATGATATAGCGATCCAGCTCCCGCACGATCTCACGGGGTGTCAATTCTTTCATTTTACACTTCCTCCACAATGATGTGGTCGTTGGTAAACACGCAGATGGAGGCCGCCACATGCAATGCCTTTTCGGCAATTTCGGTGGCGGAAAGCTCGGTGTTTTCCATCAGCGCGCGGGCTGCCGCCAGCGCGTAATTGCCGCCGGAACCGATGGCGCAGATGCCGTCGTCGGGGTCGATGACCTCGCCGGTGCCGGAGATGATCAGCATATTTTCCTTGTCCGCCACGATCATCATGGCCTGCAATTGCCGCATGGCCTTGTCCGACCGCCAGTCCTGGGCCAAAGAAACTGCCGCCCGCTCCAGGCTGCCATTGCATTGATTGAGCCGCTCCTCAAAGCGCTCGCACAGGGAAAAAGCGTCCGCCACGGAGCCGGCAAAGCCGGTGACCACCCTGTCGTTATAGATGCGCCGCACCTTGCGGGCGCTGTTTTTGAAAATGGTATTTTCGCCCATGGTGACCTGGCCGTCGCCCGCGATGGCGATCTTGCCAAAGCGTTTGACTGCGCAGATCGTGGTACCCATCATCGCCATGTTCTTTTTCTCCTTTGGATTGAATTTGGGACAGCGTAAATATACCGCTCATTCCCTCTGTTTACAACCGTTTTCGTCTTAATTGTCAAGTTTTGCGCTCAGATCCCGCAGGATAGCGATTGCCCGCTGGCTGATCAGCTCATAGCGCTGGGCCTTGTTGCGCACGCGCTTGTCCAGCCCGTCGATGAGACCGAAGGTGATGTTCATGGGCTGAAAATCGCTGTTGGGGGTGGAAATATAATGGCTCAAAGCGCCGATGGCGGTGGCGGTGGGGAATTCCACGCTCTCCCGGCCGTTCAGCTTTTGTGCCAGAGCCAAGCCCGCCGTCAGGCCGCTGGCCGTGCTTTCCACATAGCCCTCCACGCCGGTCATCTGGCCCGCGAAATAGGTATCCGGCCGGCTGAGCATGCAATAATTGTGATCCAGCAATCCGGGACTGTGCAGGAAGGTGTTGCGGTGCATGACGCCATAGCGGGCGAACTCCGCGTTCTCCAGGCCGGGAATCATGCCGAAAACCCGCTTCTGCTCCCCGAATTTAAGCCGGGTTTGGAAGCCCACCAGGTTGTACATGCTGCCCGCCGCGTCGTCCTGGCGCAGCTGGACCACGGCATAGGCTTCCCGGCCGGTTTTGGGGTCGGGCAGGCCCACGGGCTTCATAGGCCCGAAGGCCAGCACCATATGTCCCCGGCGGGCCATGGACTCCACGGGCATGCAGCCTTCAAAGACCATGTTTTCCTCAAAACCATGGACAGGCGCGGTCTCCGCGGCGAGCAGCGCCTCCACAAAGGCGTCGTACTGCTCCTTGTCCATGGGGCAATTGAGATAATCGTCGCCCCGGCCATAGCGGGAGGCGCGAAACACCTTGTTCCTATCCAGGGATTCCGCCATGACGATGGGCGCGGCAGCGTCAAAGAAATGCAGGGTGCTCATGCCGGGCAGAGCCGCGATGTCCTCCGCCAGCGCGTCGCTGGTCAAGGGACCCGTGGCCACGATGACGGGGCCTTCGGGAATACGGGTGATCTCCTCCTCTATCACCGTCACGTGCGGGTTTGACCGCAGGGTATCGGTGATATAGCCGGAAAAGGATTCCCGATCCACCGCCAGCGCACCGCCGGCGGGCACCCGGGCGTGATCCGCCGCCCGCATGACCAGGGAATCCAGGAGGCGCATTTCCTCCTTCAGCAGGCCCACGGCGTTTTGCAGGCGGTCAGAACGCAGGGAATTGCTGCACACCAGCTCCGCAAACAAGGGACTTTTGTGGGCCGGGCTCATCTTTTGGGGCTTCATTTCGTACAGCGTCACGTCGATACCCCGCTTGGCCAGCTGCCAGGCCGCTTCGCTGCCCGCCAGACCGGCGCCGATCACGGTTGCTTTCATTCGGCGTCCTCCACGGGCTGCTTGACCTCCACCCGATGGCGGCAGGTTTCATTGGCGCACAGATGCCACTGCTCCCCCTTGCTGTTGCGCTTCAAGGTCATATAGCTGCCGCACTTGGGGCAGCGCTCGTCCACGGGCAGATCCCAGCTGACGAAATCGCACTCCGGGAAGTGCTCGCAGCCATAGAACTTGCGGTTTTTGCGGCTGGTCTTTTCCAGCAGGCGGCCGCCGCACTTGGGACACTTGGCGTCGATATAATTGAGGACGGGCAGGGTGTTGCGGCATTCGGGGAAATTGGGGCAGGCCAGGAACTTGCCATAGCGGCCCACGCGATAGACCATGTTGGCCCCGCACTTGTCGCAGATCACGTCGCTGGGCTCCTCCCGCAGTTCCACCTTTTCCAGAGAAGCCTCGGCTTTTTCCAGCATATCCTCAAAGGGCGGATAGAAGTCCCGCAGCACCTGCTGCCATTCCACGTTGCCCTCCTCGATGGCATCCAGCTTGTCTTCCATCTGGGCGGTGAACTCGATATCCACGATCTCACCGAAATACTGAATCATGACGTTGGTGACCATGCGGCCCAGCTCCGTGGCGAACAGGCGCTTGTTTTCCCGGGTCACATAGCCGCGGGCGATGATGGTGGTGATGGTGGGCGCGTAGGTGGAGGGACGGCCGATGCCGCGCTCGTCCAGCATGCGCACCAGGGAAGCCTCGGTATAGCGGGCAGGCGGCTGGGTGAAGTGCTGATCGCTGTCGATAGACTGGATGGTGACGGCGTCACCCTCCTGCATCTGGGGCAGCACGGTTTCGCTGGCCTCGGCGGCCTCGTCGGTGCCTTCCTCATAAATGCAGGTGAAGCCCGCAAAGCGCTTGCGCTCGCCATAGAAGCGCAGGCCCACGCCGTCGCCGCTGATTTCCATGCTCATGGTGTCATACAGCGCGTTGTTCATCTGGCTGGCCAGGAAGCGGGAATAGATGAGCCGATACAGCTGGAACTGCTCCTTGGTCAGAGAGCCCTTGATGGAATCCGGCGTGCGGCGCACGTCCGTGGGACGGATGGCCTCATGGGCGTCCTGGGCGTTGCTGCGGCCCTTGTAAACATTGGGCTCGGCAGGCAGGAAGTTATCGCCGTATTCCTGGGCAATAAACTCCCGGGCGGCGGACAGCGCCTCGTCGCTGACCCGGACGGAGTCGGTACGGATATAGGTGACCAGGCCCTGCATGCCCTCGTTTTCCAGCTCGATGCCCTCGTAGAGCTGCTGCACCACCTGCATGGTTTTCTGGGTGGTGAAGCTGAGCTTGCGGCCCGCCTCCTGCTGCAAGGAGGAGGTGGTAAAGGGCGGCGCGGGCTGCTTTTTCTTTTCGCCGTTTTTGATTTCGCCCACCTTGAAGGAGGCGCTTTCCACCCGTTTGCGGGCGGCAAGCATCTCCTGCTCGTTGCCCATCACGGCCTTTTTGCCATCCAGGCTGACCAGGCGGGCCTTGAAGGTGTTTTTGCGGGCCCGGGCGTTGGGCAGCACGCAATGGGCGGTGATGTCCCAATATTCCTCGGGAATGAAGGCCTCGATCTCCTGCTCGCGCTCCACCACCATGCGGGTGGCCACGCTCTGCACGCGGCCCGCGGATAAGCCCTTTTTGATCTTGGCCCACAGCAGCGGGCTGATCTTGTAGCCCACCAGGCGGTCCAGGGCGCGGCGGGCCTGCTGGGCGTCCACCAGGCCCATATCCAGGGTGCGCGGATGCTCCAGGGCATTGGTGACGGCCTTCTTGGTGATTTCATGGAATTCGATGCGGCAAGGGGCGTTCAGATCCATATCCAGGGTCTGGGCCAGATGCCAGGAAATGGCTTCGCCTTCACGGTCCGGGTCGGTTGCGAGATAGATCTTGCTGGCGTTTTTGGCTTCCTTGCGGATCTTGGCCAGGATCTTGCCGCGGCCGTGGATGGTGATATATTTGAGGGCGAAATCCTGCTCCGGGTCCACGCCCAATTGGGACTTGGGCAGATCGCGCACGTGACCCTGGGATGCCTCCACCTTGTAGCCTTTACCCAGGAATTTGGCGATGGTGCGCGCCTTGGCAGGGGATTCGACGATAACGAGTTTTGATGCAGCCATTGTTTCCTCCGACGATTGGTTTTTATGTTCTCAGGGCGTAAATGCGCCCTGCGCGGGGTTCCACGATGCCGTCCAGCTCCAGGAGGGTCAATTCTCCCGTCAGCACGTCCGGCGCAATGCCGCTTTCGGCGGCCAGTTCTTCAAAGCGTTTGGG
>CACWUV010000091.1 GCA_902764185.1 uncultured Eubacteriales bacterium | reverse complement strand
CAGCGATTCCGAAAAAGCAGGCAGACGTCAGATGGCGCTTGCGACAATCTGACGGATGACGGCTTTTTCAAGGCCCCAGACGATTCTTTGCAACCAAACTGAAAGCTAAACTGGCGAAAGTTGTTTGATAACGCAATTAAGCCAGTTCGCCCGCTGAGGTCCAGGAGGCGAAGTCTCCTGGCGCGGGTTTGGGCCGCGGAGGCCCAACGGAATCCTTCCCTCGTCAATGCCCTGCTTTCACACCTTCCGCACGCCTTCCACCCACACGCTCCGCACCTGGCAGTCGCCGTCCATCAGCAGAATATCGGCGTCCCGGCCGGGGAGCAGGGAACCCTTGCGGGCGTCCAGGCCGATGGAGCGGGCGGGGCTCAAAGAGGCGCGGGCGACGGCTTCGTACAGGGGTGCGCCGGTGGCGTCGCGGAAATTGCGCACGGCGTCGTTGAGCTTGAGCACGCTGCCTGCGATGGTGCCGTCGGCCAGGCGGCATTCGATGCCGTGAACGTAGATGGGCTGGCCGCCCAGCTCGTATTGGCCGTCCTGCAGGCCGCCTGCCCGGGTGCAATCGGTGATCAGGGTCAAGCGGTCGCCGCAGCACCGGCGCAGGATGGCAAAGACGCCGCGGTGCACGTGGAAGGTGTCGGCGATGAGCTCGCAGAACGCCTCCGAGGCCAGCGCCGCGCCCACCGCGCCGGGATTGCGATGGTTCAGCCCCGTCATGGCGTTGAAGGTGTGGGTAAAGTGATCCGCGCCGGCGTCCAGAGCAGCCAGAGCGGTTTCAAAACCCGTGTCCGTGTGGCCGATGGACACCCGCAGCTTGCCCCGCAGAGCGCGGATGCAGTCCAGCGCGCCGGGCATTTCAGGGGCCAGGGTCACCAGGCGAATCACATCCTGATGGGCCAACAATTTCTCCGCGTCCGGCGGCAGAATGGCGCTCTCCGCCTGGGCGCCCTTGCGCTTGGGATTGATGAAGGGGCCTTCTGCATGGCATCCCAAGGCCTGGGCGCCGTCAAAATCGGGCCGGGCGCTCTCCGCCATGAAGGCGCGGATGCAGCCAAAGGCCCGCTCCAGCTCCGGCCAAGGCACCGTCATGGTGGTGGGCAGAAAGCTGGTGACGCCGTTTTGCAGGATGCCCTGGGCCATGGTCCGCAGGCCGTCCGCATCGCCGTCGGAGGCGTCCGCCCCCAGATACCCGTGGATGTGCACGTCCACCAGGCCGGGGGCCACATACGCCCCGCCCGCGTCAATGACCTGGCACCCCGCGGGCACGGTGTCGCTGAGCCCAACGATCCTTTGATCAAACAGCAACGCTTGCCCAACCGCTTCCCGGTCCGGCAGCAGGATTTTTCCGTTGACGATGGCTTGCATGGTACGACCTCCTGAAAGAGAAGCGTTTTATTTTTTGCACATGCTGGGGCAGGCTGCGCAGCCGCCCTCGCCGGTTTCCCGCAGGGTGGAGGGCAGGGCGTCGCCCACCTGGCGCATGGCGTCGATGACCTCGTCGCAGGGGATGGGGCAGTCGATGCCGGAAAGGGCCATGTCCGCGGCGGACAGGGCCACGGACACCGCGCCCACGTTGCGGAACACGCAGGGCACCTCCACCAGTCCATGAACGGGATCGCACACCAGGCCCATCAGGTTCATGAGGGCAAAGGCGCAGGCGTCGGCCTGCTGACGGGGGCTGCCACCCTTTAAAAAGGTGATGGCGGCGGCGGTCATGCCCGCGGCGCTGCCGCATTCCGCCTGGCAGCCGCCCTGGGCTCCGGCGATGCTGGCGCGGTTGGCGATGATCAGCCCGAAAGCCCCGGCGATGTAGAGGGCATCCACCAGCTGGCCGTCGGTGTAGCCGTATTCCTCCTGCATGGTCAAGAGCGCCGCGGGCAGGATGCCGCAGGCGCCCGCCGTGGGCGCGGCCACGATGCGGCCCATGGCGGCGTTGCATTCCGCCACCGCCAGAGAGCGGGCGCAGATGCGCCCCATCAGGCTGCCTCCCGCCGTGCGCCCGGTGAGGGCGGCGGCCATGTATTTGGCGGCGTTTCCGCCGGTGAGGCCGCTGACGGACCGGGTCTTGGGGTCCAGACCCTGGCTGACGGATTCCCGCATGACGGCCAAGGCTTGGCGCATGCGCCCGTCCATGTCCTCGACGGTGCGCACCGTGTCATCGTGGCGCAGCTGCCATTCCCGCATGGCCGCGGCAATGCCCCCCAGGGATGCCGCGCGGGTGAGGAGCTTGGTGACTGATCTTTCCATAATTACTCCTGATTATCGTTTATCAAGATCCTTCGGCTTCGCTCGGGATGACATTGGAAGGTTATTTTTCGTTGCTTGATGGCTGTAATGTAACGGCAAATACCAACAAGCAAAAGAGAACGCAAATTTGGCTGTCATCCTGAGCGGAGCGAAGCGGAGTCGAAGGATCTAAATGCGACTAATTATAATATATAACTAATTACTATACCCTCAGCAGCGTCACGCTCTCAAATCCCGGCACCCTTCTCAGGGCGTCGATATGGGTCTCCTCCGGCTCGCTGTCCAGCTCCAGCGCCATGACGGCCCGTCCTCCCGCCTCCTCGCGGAAGACGCGCATGGTGGCGATGTTGGTGCGGCTGGCGGCCAGCAGCCGGCTCACCTTGGCGATGGCGCCGGGAGCGTCCTTGTGCTGGATGATCAGGGTGGTTTTGCTGCCGCTGAAGCCCACCTCCATGCCGTTGAGGTATTGCACCATCACGCTGCCGCCGCCCACGGAGGCCGCCTGGACGGTGACGGTCTTGCCGCTGTCGCCGGTGGCCTCGATGATGACGGTGTTGGGATGGGCGTCCCGCAGCTGCACGGAGGAAATATCATACGCCATGCCCTGTTCCGCGGCCAGATGGCGGCTGCGGCGCAGATCGGGATCATCCACCTGCAGGCCCAGCAGCCCGCCGATCACCGCGCGATCCGCGCCGTGGCCCTCCCAGGTCTTGGCAAAGGAGCCATGAAAACGGATGTGCGCCTGGCGCACAGGCTCGCCCAGCAGCATGCGGGTGATGCGCCCGATGCGGGCGGCGCCCGCTGTGTGGGAGGAGGACGGCCCGATCATGATGGGCCCGATGATGTCAAATACGTGCATGGGGTGCTCCTTCTGGTTCGTCCTCCATTACCTGCCAATATCCGGCCTTGGGAGAGCCGTGGCGGATCAGCCGTCCTTTTCGTTTCAGCTGGGCGAGGATACGCTCCACCTGGCGGGAGGATAGCTGGGCCATATCGGCCACCATTCTGGCGGAAGCCTGGGGATAGCGGCGCAGGATATGGAGGACAGCGTTTTCTTTTCCGACATTTACTCCGACATGACGCGACTGGTTTTCCTTGATTTCCAGCAGCGCGTCCCGGATCACGGACAGCATAAATTCTACAAAAACCGTAGCTTCGCCTTGGGTGTTGGCGGCGTTCAGGGCTTCATAATATCCGGCCTGACGCTCATGGATCAGGGTTTCCACGGGCAGCCAGGCAAACAGCGGCTTCCAGCGCTGCAATAACAGCGACTGCCAGAAACGGCCTGTTCGCCCGTTGCCATCGGAAAAGGGGTGGATAAACTCAAATTCATAATGAAAAATGCAGCTTTTGATCAGCGGATGCTGGGGGCTTTGCTCCTTACAATATGTCCGCCCAGGTCAGGCTGGTGGGCTGGCAGTCCCAGCCGAAGACGGTGAGGGGATAGGCCAGCTGGGGTACGCCGGTGGAGGGGGTGTCGCGGCCGGCGGGAATGATGTTGACGCACGGCGTTTGCATAATCATACACGCTGGTCAAGGGATGATCGAAGCTGACGCCGAAAACGCCTTCCCCCTGGCGATCCGCCGTGTTGTGGATATCGCTGCCCGCTGTGGTGAAAATATCCGGCAGCATGCGGGCGATATACCGGGCGGCCAGAGCGTCCCACTCGGGCTTGTTGCCGCTGTTGCAAATCTCCACGCCGTCCACGTCCAGGCAAGGCGCGATGTTCTGCATGTAGGCCGCCTGGCGGAAGGGATGGCACTGCACCACGCAGCCGCCCGCGGCGTGCACGTTGTCCACCCACTGCTTGCGGGTCCAATCCCGCATGTCCGGATGGGCCAGCATGTAGTCCTTGGTCAGGCCGTACACCAGCCACTCATCCCAGTGGTCAAAGCGCTCCTCCAGGCCGAAAAACACCTGCAGGCCCTGCTTTTCGCCTTCCTCTAAAGCGTCCTCGTAGCCCCGGCAGTATTCATCCACCCATTGGGCCCAGGGCAGATTGCGGTCCGGCTTGCAGTTGCCGTGGAAAAAATGATCCGTGACAAAAATGCCCGCATACCCCAGGTCCTTGTACTTGGCAATGTAATCGCGTCCCGGAACCTTGCCGCAGGCGCTGCCCTGGTTGGTGTGCAGGTGGGTTTCGTATTTGTATTCCATAGCGTACCTCGCGTTTTTCTTTCCCTTTCAGTATATCGCGAAAATGGGTGAGGAGCAAGGGAAAATTTGGAGGGGGAAAACAAAAATTTATCAGCAAATGAACAATGAATAATGAATAATTTTAGAGTGTTTGATAAAAGCTGCCAGTCAAGAGGATATTATTCCTTTTGCTGGGCAGCTTTTTTAACTATATAAAACTATTAATGATTCATTATTAGAGCCTGTTTCTAAATTCGGGAAGATGCATTTTCGGCGTCTCGGCATGCATTTCAGCGTTGCTTTTCCTCGATTTACCTACAGTAAACCATCGTCAAAGCGCCTTGAACTGCAAGCCGATCCGCTTGAAACTGCACATTCCTCATTTTAGAAACAGACTCTAATTTTTTCTGCCAATTTCTGTTTATCGCCTTCTACCAGTCACACCCGCTCTCCACACAGCTTCACCCGTCCGCCGTCCGGGTACTGCATGTTGAAGGCGGCGGCAGCGGCTTTCGGTGATGGCGAGCCTGACCTTCATCATCGCCTTATTTTTGTAAAATACGGTAGATAAATTATACCAGATTATCTACTATTCGCAAAAGTAAACTGATTTTTGATTTCAGCAAGTATTCTTACATGGGGCGCAATTATTTTTGCTCTGAGGGAAGGGCTTTTTGCACCTGTACGGCGCGTCCTTCCCGCAGGCTGTACAGCCACATTTCCGCCACGTCGCCGCCGGTGATCTCCGTCAAGGCCCGGGCGTACCAGCGGATCTGATCGCCGTAGAGGCCCGGCAGCTCGTCGGCGGGCACCCGGTCGGTCTTGTAATCCACCAGCACCCAGCGACCCGCCTCCCGGAAGCACAGGTCCAGCACGCCCTGCACCAGCATATCCCCTTCCAGCATGCAGAAGCCCCATTCCCGTTTGACCGTCTCAGCCTGGCGCACCCGCCGGCCAAGGTCGGATTCAAAGAAGGCTTGGATGTCCCGGGGGCGGATCAGCGCCCGTTCCTCCGGGGTCAGCGTGCCGTGGGATTGCAGCGCGTCCAGCTGCGGCGGGATGGGCGCGTCCATGGACAGGGCGCACAGCGCCTTATGGGTGGCCGTGCCCCGATCCGCGCCGGTGGTTTCCTGCTGCAGCATGAAATTGGGAAATTCCTGGGGCAGAGTGTCCAGCTTCAGGGCGCGGCGCTTGGTCTCGATGGTCTCCTCCTCATCCTCGCCGGGGATTTCCCCCCGCACCAAAGCGGTGACACTGGTCTTGAGCACCTTATGCCGGGGCTGCGGCGGCACCCGCAGAAAATCGCTTGGCACCTCGCCCGCGCCGTCCGGGATGGCAAAGGCCCGCTCGGCGGGCAAATGCTGCTTGAACTCCGCTCCATTGTGCCACCGCAGCGCCCACAGGCTGCCGTTTTCGGCGGCGAAATTCCGATCCTGGCCGTCCTCCAGGCCGCTGCATAGTGCCTGGCCGATCCAGTCCAGCATGCAATCCGCCTGACCGGCGGCATAATCCCCCGTGGGCAGGGACCAGCGCATGCGGGCGGTGGACAGGCTGCGGGGGGACGCCAGCAGGATCAGCCGTTCCCGGGCACGGGTCATGCCCACGTACAGCAGCCGCGCTTCCTCGGCGCGGATCTCCCGGCGGCGCTTGTATTCCAGGGCGCGGCCCGCCAGGGTGTGGCCGGTGACGCGGTTTTCCACATCGCAGCGCTTGAGAGCCAGGCCCTGTTCGGCGTCGCAGCGCAGCATTTCGCTGTCGCTGGGCATGCGGAAGCGCCGGGCCATTTCCATCAGGATCACCACCGGGAACTCCAGCCCCTTGGACTTGTGCAGGGTCATGATGCGCACCACGTCGTCGTTTTCGCTCATTTCCTTGGCGGTGGAGGCGTCGCCGGTGCGCCGGGCCACGTCGCTGGTGACCAGGAAAGCGTGCAGATTGAACCGCCCGCCTTCTGCTCCCGCCCGATCGCATAGCAGCCGCAGATTGGCCTGGCGCAGACCGCCATCCGCTGCGCGCCTGCCCTCGCATAGAGGCCCGTTTCCCGCAACAGCCGCCAGATCAGGACGTCTGTGTCCATATGCTGGGCCAAAAACCGCCAGAATTCCAGCTTTTCGCAGACCTTTTGCACGTCCTCGTCCGTATCCCGCAGGGCGAAAAACACCTGATGAAAGGGCTTTTGGCGGCTTTCGTCCGTCAGGCGAATGCGGGCCAGCCGTTCGCTGCTGAACCCGAAGCAGGGACACCGCAGGGCGGAGAGCAGGGGCACATCCTGATAGGGATTATCCAGCACCCGCAGCACGTTCATCATGTCCCGTACCTCGGGCAGGTCAAAATATTGTGCGTCGGCGTCGCTGTAGGCGGGCACGCCCTCCTCCGCCAGAATCTTGGCGATCTGGGGCGCGCGGCCTGAAGCGGAGCGCAGCAGGATGACGCAGTCCCGATAACGCAGGGTGCGCAGGCCGTCCTTGTCCCGTACCGGCGTGCCCACCAGCTCCTTGATGCGCTGGGCGGCCAATTGGGCCTCGTACATCCAGCCGCGGCGGCTTTCCCCCTCCGCCGCTTCCTCGGTTTCCACCTCGTCGGAGATGATATGCAGCTCCACCGGCGGGTCGTCCTGGGTGGGCACCCCTGCCCGCAGATGGGCCGCGGCGTCATAATCGATTTCGGTGGCCCCGCGACGCATGGCGCGCTCAAAGACGCTGTTCACCGCTGCCAGAATATTGCCGCGGCTGCGAAAGTTGCTGCTGAGCAGGATGCGGCGGGCGGACGCTCCGGCGTTCTCGTTAAAGGCTTCATATTTGGCCAGAAACAGGGTGGGATCGGCCAGACGGAAACGATAGATGCTCTGTTTCACGTCCCCCACCATGAACAGGCGGTTTTTGTCGTTGTGCACGCGCTGGACGATGGCCTCCTGGATGGCGGACACGTCTTGATATTCGTCCACAAAGATGGCGTCGAAGCCCGCCGCCACGCTTTGGCACACCCGGGGGTCCTCCAGTGCCTCGAGCGCCTTGTGCTCCAGGTCGCCGTAGTCCAGCAGGTTCCGTTCTTCCTTGTATTTGGCGTATTTTTCGTCCATGGCCCACACCAACCGCACCAGAGCGTGCAGGGCGGGCAGGGTGTAGGCGATCTCTTGACGGGATTCCGCCAGATCGGCGGGCAGGAGCGACAAGGCTTCCTTGACCAGCTCCTTGTATGCCTCCCGGCTTTCCAGGCACCGGTCCACCAGAGCGGGATCGTATTCCCCACCCTTGGGAGCACGGGCGCGCTGGGCAAACTTGATTTCGCTCGGCATGGGATGTCCTGCCCGCAGGTCGCTATACAGCGTTTCCAGGATGATCAGATCGCTTTCCAGGGTTTGAGCCAAGTAGTCCGGTCCGCCGGCGCGCTCCGTCAGACTCAGGGATTGCCTGCACAGCTGGGCCGCGCCCTCCAATTGGAGCAGGGCTTCCTTGCGGAGCAGCAGCAGGAAGGGGTCAACGCCCGCACCCGCGGGATCGCGGAGCTTTTCTTCCAGCCAGGCCTTGGGCTCGGCCTGGGCCCGCAAAAAGCCGTACAGCTGCCGGGCCATCTCCACGATTTGCGCGTCCCCGTATTGGTCCACCAGCGCCCGATCCTCCGGATCCTCGCTCTGGCACAGCTCTTCCATGCTTTCGTCCACGGCGCGGCTGAGCAGCGGTTCCAGCACGGTGGTTTCGCCGATTTTGGCCAGCGGGTCCACGTCCGCCGCCTGAAAGTGCATCCGCAGGATGTTGTGGCAGAACACGTGGAGCGTGCAAATTTGGGCATGGCGCACCGCGCGCATCTGCGCCCGCAGATGGCGATTGGTGGCGGCCTCCTTTTCCAGCGCCACCGTGAGCCGTTCCCGCAGCTCCGCCGCCGCGGCCCGGGTGAAGGTGATGATCAGCAGCCGATCCACCCGGCCGCCCTCCCGCAGCAGGCCCAATACATGCTCGATGAGCACGGCGGTTTTGCCGCTGCCTGCGGCGGCGCTGACCAGGGTTTCGCTGTTGCGGGCGTCGATGGCCTGCTGTTGGGCTTCCGTCCATTGGGGCATGGCATACCTCCGAACAATAAAAATGTTTCACGTGAAACATTGCGCTTCTCCTGTTGTTATTTTACCACAATGTTTCACGTGAAACAATGATATAATCCATTAACAAATACACGACAGAAATTGCAAGGTAAAACAGCAAATATATGCTGACCAAGTGGGATTTGAAATTGGGAAAATACTGCGATCACGGGCGGTTGGGTCAGCACCGGGGATTCGGGAAGTGCCGCGTCATACTGATACCCGATTAAAAGGATACACAAAACAGAAATTTGATAGTATCATAAATAGATCCTGCTGGCCGAAGGCCAGCAGGATCTAAGAGCAAACCATTTCAAATCCTCTGCCAATTTCTTTTTTTGCGCCTTGTTTTAATCAGGGAGCTGTATCACTGCGACCTGGTTCGCACTCCGATTTGTTTTGACAATGTTTCACGTGGAACAAAAAAAGCGCCGCATGGCGCTTTTTGACTTTTATCGTCTCTCCACGATCTCATGTCCCTTGTGGATGCAATTCTTCGGCACGGTGCCGCGGACGGAGGTCAAGGGATACACCTGGGCGTGGCGGCCGATGATGGTGCCGGGGTTCAGCACGCTGTTGCAGCCGATCTCGGCCCAATCCCCCAGCATGGCGCCCATCTTTTTGAGGCCCGTCTCCATTTTTTCGCTGCCGTCGTGGAGGGTCACCGGGGTGCGGTCGCCCTTCACGTTGCTGGTCACGGCGCCCGCGCCCATGTGGCTGTGATAGCCCAGGATGCTGTCGCCCACGTAATTATAATGGGGCACCTGCACGCTGTCGAAGATGATCACGTTTTTCAGCTCCGTGCTGTTGCCGATGACGCAGCCGCTGCCCACCAGGGCGCTGCCGCGGATGAAGGCGCACTGCCGTACCTCGGTGCCGTGGTCGATGATCACATGGCCGCCGATGAAGGCGGTGGGGGCGATTTGGGCGTCCCGGGCGATCCACACGAACTCCTGGGGATGCTCGTATTCGTCCGCGGGCAGGCGTGCGCCGATCTCCTCGATCAGCGCCTTGATGCCGTTAAGGGCTTCATGGGGATAGGTGAAGGAGGCCAGATAATCCGCCGCCCGGGTATGGGTCAGATCGAACAAATCTGTAATTTTATACATACTTATACCCCTTTCAGCGCGTGGCCGGTCTGGTGCAGCATGTCTACGATGCCCTGTACCGCGGCTTGGGCCGCGTCATGGGTGGCGGCCTCGCTCATGACGCGCACCACGGGCTCGGTGCCGCTTTTGCGCAGCAGCACCCGGCCTTCCGCGCCCAGCTTTTCCTCGGCAGCCTTCTTGGCGGCCTGTACGTCGGGATCGTCGATGGCGGCCTGTTTGTCGTCCACCCGCACGTTCACCAGCACCTGGGGATAGGTGATCATGTCGGCGTGCAGCTCGCTCAGGGGCCGCTTTTGGCTCAGCATGGCCTGCATCAGCTTGATGGCGGTGAGCAGACCGTCGCCGGTGGTGGCGTACTTGCTGAAAATGATGTGGCCGCTTTCCTCGCCGCCGATCAGGTCGCCCCGCTCGCGCATGCGCTCATAGACGAAGCGGTCGCCCACGGCGGTCTGCTCGTAGCCGATGCCCAGCTGATCCAGAGCCCGGTAAAGGCCCATGTTGCTCATGACGGTGGTGACTACGTGGGTCTCTCCCAGCTTGCCCCGTTCATTCATATATTTTGCATAGATATACATAATGCGGTCGCCATTCACCACCTGGCCCTTCTCGTCCACGGCGATGCAGCGGTCGGCGTCGCCGTCAAAGGCGAAGCCTACGTCCAGCTTGTTGTCCATCACCAGCCGTTGCAGGTTTTCGATGTGGGTGCTGCCGCAGCCCTTGTTGATGTTTTCGCCGTCGGGGCGGTTGCCCACCACGTAGACGTCTGCGCCCAGGGCCTTGAACACGGCCTCGCCCAGCTGCCAGGTGCTGCCGTTGGAGCAGTCCAGCCCCACGCGGACACCCTTGTAGCTGTGGGTGGCCAGGGAGATCAGATAGCCCACATAGCGGTTGCGGCCGGCGGCGTAATCGATGACGCGGCCGATGTGATCCCGCTGGGCGTAGGGCGCGGTGTCCTCGGCATCCAGGAAGGCTTCCGCCCGCTGGATGACGATGTCGTCCATCTTTTCCCCCTCGCTGTTGATCAGCTTGATGCCATTGTCCCAATAGGGATTGTGGCTGGCGCTGATCATGGCGCCGCAGTCAAAATCCTCCGTGCGCGCCACATAGCTGACGCTGGGTGTGGTGGTGACGTGCAGCAGATAGGCGTCCGCGCCCGCGCTGGTGAGGCCGGCGCACAATGCGTCCTCCAGCATATAGCCGCTGGCGCGGGTGTCCTTGCCAATGACCACCTTGGCCCGCCGGGCGGCGCTGCTGTAATAGCTGCCCAGGAAGCGGCCCAGTTTAAAGGCGTGCATGGCGGTCAGGTCTTTGTTCGCCTCTCCGCGAAAGCCGTCGGTGCCAAAATACTTACCCATGCAATAAACTCCTTTTCTTGATAGGATATGAGGAAAGGGATGGGAATATGTGTGAAAGGAGGAGATTACGCGCTTTCTTTCTAAGAAAGAAAGCTGCAAAGAAAGTGCGTTTGGTCGCAGCGAGCCGCTTTCGGGCAGGCCAGCTTCGCGCTGCATTGTGGGCCGAGGTCCAGGAGGCGAAGTCTCCTGGCGCGTGGGGCTTGGGGGCTGCGTAAGCCCCCAAGCGTCCCCCCCTTACCGGATCTCGCTCTTGCCGCCCATATACACCCGCAGGGGTTCGGGGATGCGGATGCTGCCGTCGGCCTGCAGGTTGTTTTCCAGGAAGGCGATGAGCATGCGGGGCGGGGCCACCACGGTGTTGTTCAGGGTGTGGGGCAGATATTTTTTGCCGTTTTCGCCCTTCACGCGGATACCCAGGCGGCGGCTCTGGGCGTCGCCCAGGTTGGAGCAGCTGCCCACCTCAAAGTACTTCTGCTGGCGGGGGCTCCAGGCTTCCACGTCGCAGCTCTTGACCTTCAGGTCGGCCAGGTCGCCGCTGCAGCATTCCAGGGTGCGCACGGGAATATCCATGCTGCGGAAGAAGTCCACGGTGTTCTGCCAGAGCTTGTTGTACCAGGTCATGCTGTCCTCGGGCTTGCAGACCACGATCATCTCCTGCTTTTCAAACTGGTGGATGCGGTACACGCCGCGCTCCTCGATGCCGTGGGCGCCCACTTCCTTGCGGAAGCAGGGAGAATAGCTGGTCAGGGTCTGGGGAAGCTCGCTCTCGTCCAGGATCTGGTCGATGAACTTGCCGATCATGCTGTGCTCGCTGGTGCCGATGAGGTAGAGGTCCTCGCCCTCGATCTTATACATCATGTTCTCCATTTCGGAGAAGCTCATGACGCCGTTCACCACGCTGCTACGGATCATGAAGGGCGGCACGTAGTAGGTGAAGCCCCGGTCGATCATGAAGTCCCGGGCGTAGCTCAGGATGGCGCTGTGCAGCCGGGCGATGTCCCCTTTCAGGTAGTAGAAGCCGTTGCCGCTGGTGCGGCGGGCGGCGTCCAGATCGATGCCGTTCAGGCGCTCCATGATGTCCACATGATAGGGAATCTCCCATGCGGGTACCACGGGCTCGCCGAAGCGCTCGTTTTCCACGTTCTGGCTGTCGTCGCGGCCCACGGGCACGGAAGGATCGATGATGTTGGGGATCACCATCATGCGCTTTTTGATTTCCTCGGCGTATTCGGCTTCCTTGACCTCCAGAGCGGCCAATTCGTCCTGCATGTCCTTCACCTGCTGCTTGGCGGCCTCGGCCTCTTCCTTCTGGCCTTTGCCCATCAGCTGGCCGATCATCTTGCTGATGCGGTTGCGCTCGCTGCGCAGGTAATCCGCCCGCTGAATGGCCTCGCGGTTCTTCTTATCCAGGTCGATGACCTCGTCCACCAGGGGGAGCTTTTGGTCCTGGAACTTCTTTTTGATGTTCTCCTTCACCAGGTCGGGGTTGGTACGGATCAGATTAATGTCGATCATGGTTGCTTTTCTCCCTTTTTTGTTGCTGATAATAAAAAAACTTCCGCGCCCATTTCTGGGACGGAAGGATTCCGCGTTGCCACCCAGCTTGCATGGCACATGACCATGCCGCTCGCCTGCGCTGTATGGGGCGCTCCCCCGCGGCTCCTCGCCGCGCGCTCCCGGGCGGACCCACGCCTGCCCCACGCCGTTTTCCACCAGCCAACGGCTCTCTTCGCAGGGGCGGGACGCTTTTTCCCGTTCAATGCGATCATGGGGTATTATAACAAAGAACGGGAGAAAATGCAAGGGCTTGTCATGTGCACGCAGTTGCGTGCCGCATCGATCTATGATACAATAAACCTGCTGTTCAATGGCTGGGCAAATGCCCGGAAGCTGCTCCCGCTGGAATACAAAAGCGGGAGGTGATGCGTCATGACGACCGTGGAACTTTTCATGGCCCTGATTGCCGTCGCAAGTCTCGTAGTGACTGTTTACTTCGGTAAACGTTAAGGGGATAGAAAAAGCTCCTGGGTAGTTGCAGCTACTCAGGAGCTTTCTTTGCTGATACTATACCAGCGGGGAGCAGCTCTCTGACAAATCCATTTTACAGCATCGGCGGCCGTGTGTCAAGCATGGCCGCCGATTTTTGGTTTACCACATAATCACATCGGTCACCACGTCGTCCATCAGGGCGATAACGGCGGTTTTGCCCTTGTCGGCCATGCTTTGCGGGGCGATGGTTTCGCTGTTCATGGGGGTGAGCATGCCGTTTTTCTGGCTGACGGTGAAGTCGCGGATGCCGGTCAATTTCTTGCAGGCGGCCACATAGCTGCCGGTGCTGCCGTTCTTGTTGAAGGGCATGATGCGCGCGCCTTTGCCCCCGCGCCCCTGCTGGTCCAGCATGGCGCCGGGCACGCGCTTGGCGTAGCCGCACTCGGTAAAGAGGAGCATTTGGTCGCTGTTTTGCAGGGTGGCGCCCAGGATCACCCGGTCGCCGTCGGCCAGGGCGATGCCCTTCACGCCGCCGCTGGCGCGGCCCTGGGCGGGCACGCTGTCCAGGGTGAAGCGGATGCTCATGCCGCCCCGGGTGATGATGACGGCGTCGCCGCGCTCCTGGCAATAGGCCACCGCCACCACGGCGTCGCCGTCCTTCAGGGACAGGGCGGCAAAGCGGTTGCGGCGCACGGCGTATTCCTTGGCGGGGCTGCGCTTGATGAGGCCGCTGCGGGTGAAGAACAGGATGTCCGGCAGGTGGTCGAAGGCCCCGGGCGCGATGTCCAATATCTGCACGCAGGTTTCGTCCGCCTCAAAGCCGCTGAGGATGCCCGTCAGCGCCACGCCGCGCTCCTTGGGCCGCAGGCTGTCGGCGATGGCGGTCACCGGCAGCATATAGCACTGGCCGCGGTCGGTGAAGAACAGCAGCGTATGGTCGGTCTGGGTGCGCAGCAGGAAGCGCGGCATATCCGCCTCCTGGGTGCTCAGGTCGATCTTATCAAAGATGCGCGGCAGCATGCGGCGCAGCTGGCCGCCCCGGGTGTAGAGCACCACGCAGTCCTCGGGCACGGGCAGATCGATTTCCTCTTCCTCCAGGGGACCGGCGGCGGTTTCCTCCTCCAGGATGGTGGTGCGGCGGTCGCTGCCAAACTGCTGGCCGATCTCCGCCAGCTCCTTTTTGATCACCTTCAGCAGCTTCTTTTCGCTGCCCAGGATGCCTTCCAGCTCGGCGATGGTCTTTTTGAGCTGTTCAAATTCGTTTTGCAGGGCCAATATTTCCAGGCCGGTCAGGCGCTGGAGGCGCAGGTCCAGGATAGCCTGGGCCTGGAGCTCGGTGAACTCAAACTGGGCGCACAGCCGCTCCCGGGCTTCCTTGCCGTTTTTGCTGGCGCGGATGGTCTTGATGATCTCGTCCAGCACGTCCACGGCGCGGATGAGCCCCTCCACGATATGGGCGCGGGCCTTGGCCTGGTCCAGGTCGTACTGGCTGCGGCGGGTGATGACGTTTTTCTGGTGGTCGATGAAGGCGTCCAGCAGCGGGATCAGGCCCAGCTGCATGGGCTTGCCGTCCTTGATGGCCACCATGTTGACGCCGTAGGTCACCTGCAAATCGCTGTATTTGTACAGCTTTTGCAATATCTTTTCGGCGTCAAAGTCCTTCTTGATCTCGATGACAGCCCGCAGGCCGCTGCGGTCGCTCTCGTCGCGGATGTCGTGGATGCAGGAGAACATGGCCTTTTTTTCTTCGGAAACCTTGAGGATCTTGGCCAGCATGTCCGCCTTGTTGACGCCGTAGGGGATCTCGGTGATGACGATGAGGCTGCGGCCCAGAGGCCCCTTTTCGATGTGCGCCCGGGCGCGCAGGGTCAGCTTGGCGCGGCCCGTGTCATAGGCCACCCGCAGCTCGGGGGTCTTGAGCAATATGCCGCCGGTGGGAAAATCCGGGCCGGGCAGCAATTGCATAAAGTCGTCCAGCGTGGCCTTGGGGTTGTCGATGCGCAGATCCACCGCCGCGATGACTTCCCGCAGGTTATGGGTGGGAATGTTGGTGGCCAGGCCCACGGCGATGCCCGACGCGCCGTTCACCAGCAGGTTGGGATAGCGGGCGGGCAGGATGTCCGGCTCCTTCAGGGTATCGTCAAAGTTCAGGCTGAAGGGCACGGTGTCCTTGTCCAGATCCCGCAGCATTTGCAGGGCCAGCGGTGCCATGCGGGCTTCGGTATAGCGCATGGCGGCGGCGCTGTCGCCGTCCAGGGAGCCGAAATTGCCGTGGCCGTCCACCAGCGGCTCGCGCATGCTGAAATCCTGGGCCATGCGCACCAGGGCGTCATACACGCTGCTGTCGCCGTGGGGATGGTATTTACCAAGGCAGTCGCCCACGATGCGCGCGCACTTGCGGTGGGGCTTGTCGGGCGTGTTGCCCAGCTCCATCATGGTGTAGAGAATGCGGCGCTGCACGGGCTTGAGGCCGTCCTCCACCCGGGGCAGGGCGCGCTCCAGAATGACGTGCTCCGCATAGGGCATCATGCTCATGTGCATCACGTCTTCCAGGGGCATCTGAATGATGTCCGGGGTAATGGGCGGCGGGGTGGGTGTTTTCGGCATGGCGATTGGCTCCTTCTTTATAGCGTACCCTTTATTTTACTATATTTTTGCGAAATTGGCAAATAAGAAGAAGCAAGGCGGCGGAAATTATTGTTAATACTGATCCCTGATTGAAAACATACACAAACAGAAATTTGACGAGGAAAGGGTTACGTTGGGGCTTTGCCCCAAACCCCACCAGGGAGGGGAGCCCCTCCCTGGACCCGGCAGCGGCGGATGATGCGGAACTTCAATAACAAGCAGCTTCCCGCAGCTATTTGAGTATCGCAGTCCACCGCTTCCGGGCAGCCAGCTTTGCTGGCGTGCTGTGCGCGAAGCGCACAGCGAAAAACCGCTGGACAGACCAGAAAATGAATGCATTCATTTT
>CACWUV010000090.1:6174-15701 GCA_902764185.1 uncultured Eubacteriales bacterium | reverse complement strand
CGTGGCGTTTATCACGACCAGGCGCTTGCCGTGGAAGTAATCCAGGAAGGAGGCGGCGGGCTCCACGGACAGGGAAAAGCTGATGGATTCGGCGGCCGAAGCGGGCAGCGCAAATAACAGCATCACTGCCAGGATGGACAGCAGCAACGCGGCATACTTTCTGATTTTCGGGGCAAACAACATGCCCAACCCCCCTTCCTGATACGCGCACAGCGCGTGGAACGGCATTATTTCAAACTACATTGTACTTGATTCCGATGTTTCTGTCAAGCAAGCAGGCCTTTTTTCGGCCAAAATGACGGACTTTTTACATTTTTTGCGGTCAAGCCGCGCCGTTTTGTTCGACGGATGCGGCGCGGGCGACAAATATCGTTATACAAGATCCTTCGACTCCGCTGCGCTCCGCTCGGGTTGACATTGGAAGGAAATCTTCCTTCGTTTGTTTGGCTGAAATTGCGGCAAAAATCGCCAATAACAAAGGAAAAATCACCTCTCGATGCCATCCTGAGCGAAGCGCGTCGAAGACGAAGGATCTCGTGGTGTCTAACCAACAAATTAGCAGCGCCTGTTTCTAAAAACAGGCGCTACTGTTTATCTGCTGCTTATTTCCTGATAAACCTTTCATCGCTGGCCGGGGCCTCCGCGTCGGTGACGCAGCGCTCCACCTGCATGTGCAGGTCGTATTTTTCCCGCAGGGCCATGATCTGGCCCATGGTGGGGGAGGCGTGATGGGCGTCCAGGGCGGCCTGATCCCGCCAGGCGTCGATGAGCAGCACGGTTTCCGGGTCGTCCAGGGAGGCGAAGTAAGCATAGCGCTCGTTGCCGTCCTCGGCGCGGATGGCGGCCACCACGCCGGAATCCATCATTTCCTGGGCGAAGGCCCGGGCGCTGCCGTTCCGGCCGGTGTAAAAGAGGTGAATGATCATGGACATGGGCATATCCTCCATTTGATGATTATTTTTTGTGCCAGCGCTTCGGAGCTGTTCAGCCGCAGAGCGCTTTCATCCAGGGCAGGGCGGGGCGGAACTCCCGCCGGTCGGCGGCCTCCCCCGCAGCGCCAGGCGCGCCTCCCGATGTGGTTTTTGTCTATGGTTATATCATATTACAAAAACAGGATAGTGGCAATTGGAAATTGGAAGGGAAAATAATTGATAACAACAGATCCTTCAACTTCGCTTACGCTCTGTTCAGAATCTAAACTATCACTGCTAAAGTATTCGCTTAATTCCTAATTGAAATCCCCTGCCCCGCCTGCAGCGCGGCGCGCATCTCCGCGCCGGTGAGGTACACGAAATCGCAGAAGGGGTACAGCCGGTCGGCGGTGTCCTCGTCGGGGGCCAGGCCCGCGGCGGCAGCCATGGCCACGGTCTTTTTGCGCTTGTCCGCGCCGTAGGCCATGGCGCTTTTGAGGGCTCGCTCAAAGGCGTCGAAATCCGTGCCCGCCTGGGCCAGATAGTCCTGCCGCACGGCCAGGCACAGTCCGGCGGGGGGCAAAGAGCCCAGGCTTTGCCGCCAGGCCTTGCTGAGAGAAAAGCGGATGGGCGTATTCAGCTTGGCGGCGGCGTCCAGGGAGCAGGCAAAGGGATCGCCGGACGCGCCGTACACCAGGGTGCAGCGCACCTCCGCCGCGTCCAGCAGCGCGCGCAGGGCGCGATCCTCAGGGGTGTTTTGCAGGCCTTCGTCCAGGGTCAGGGTGCAGCCCGCCAGGTCGTCCAGCCTGTTGATCTCCGGCTGCTCCGACAGGATCACCAAGGGCGCGTAGCCCACCACCGCCCGGATCTCCACGCCGTCTATGCCGGAGGCCAGCTGGGCGGGCAGCAGAGCGGCGTCCAGATCGCCCTTTTCCAAGGCGGCGGCCAGCACCTGGGCGGTGGAGCCCACCGCGCAGGAATATTGGGCGGCGGGGCTTTGCAGCAGCATGGCCGCGCCGGATGCGACGGCGCTGTGGGGAATGCCCACCCGGGCGGCGTCGCCCCGGCGGACCCCCTGCCAGATCAGCAGCCCCAGCAGCAGCGCCAAGGCCGCAAAGGCGATGAGCAGCAGGCGTTTTTGGTTTGCCGTGCGCTGTTTCATGGCGTTTCCTCCAATGCGCCCTCCAGGCGGAGCAGGCGCTTTTTATTTTCCAGGCCCCCGGCGTAGCCCGTCAGGCTGCCGTCCGCCCCCAGCACCCGATGGCAGGGGATCAGGATGCTCAGGGGGTTGCGGCCCACGGCGCTGCCCACCGCGCGGGCGGAGGAGCGCAGGGCCAGAGCCAATTGGCCGTAAGAGGCGGTTTTTCCGTAGGGGATGGCGGTCAGCGCCTGCCACACCCGCCGCTGAAAGGCCGTGCCCTGGGGACGCAGCGGAAAATCGACGGGCGGATGCAGACCGGCAAAATAGGCGTCCAGCCAGGCGCGGGCCTGGGGAAAGGGCGCGGCCTGGGGCTCAATGGGGGCGTCC
This sequence comes from uncultured Eubacteriales bacterium, assembly GCA_902764185.1. GTDB lineage: Bacteria > Bacillota > Clostridia > Christensenellales > Aristaeellaceae > SFMI01. The sequence continues at coordinate 13,262 of CACWUV010000090.1, read as the reverse complement.
GACGGCACTCCGGCCCGAAAATACCGCTGGTTTTCCAGCCAAAGGCCGATCAGCGCGCCGTCCTTTGCCGCCAATGTCAGCGGGCCCAGGGGCGAGGAAACCTTGCAGCAGACGATCATGGGCGTTCCTCCTGTTCTTGACAGCGGGCCTTTTTGCATCTATGATAGGAGCACAAAACACCAAGGAGGCATGAAAATGCGAGAGGCGTTGCAGCAGCGCTGCGATCTGTTCATCGAAAATCGGGATACCCTGAAGCGGGTGTTTAAAATGGAAAGCAGCTCTATGTACCCCGTGGCCGCCAATATCCTCACCGGACGGCAGATCCCCATCACCGAGGACACCCTGCGGGCGTGCCGGGACCTGCTGAAGGAAAGGGTGGGCGCTTTTTCCAATTTCCGGGGCACGGTGCGCATGGCGGTGATCTCCATGCTGGCGGTGAGCCTGGAACCCGAGGAAAAGCTGCGGGCCATGCTGGAAAATTACGACCTATTGAAACGGCACTTCCACGGCTCGGAATATCTGGCGCTGGTGGCGCTGCTTTTGACCAACACCCACAGCCCGCGCCCCATGGAGGAGATCGTGGCCCGGGGACGGGCCATCTACGACAAAATGAAGCGGGAGCACCCCTTCCTCACCGGCGGCGAGGACAGCGTGTTCGCGGTGCTGATGGCCTTCTCCGACAAGGATGACGAGGCGCTGATCGCCGACATGGAGGACTGCTATCAGAAGCTGCGGCCCACCTTTGGCCGGGGCGACGGCGTGCAGACCGTCAGCCACGTGCTGGCCATGACCCAGGGGGCCACCCTGGACAAGTGCAGCCGCTTCCTGGCGCTCTTCGATGGCCTGCGCCGGGCGGGCCGCCGGTATGGCAGACAATACGAATTGGCCGTGCTGGCCGCGCTGTCCGTGCTGCCCATGGGCATTGACGACGCCATCGCCGATATGCTGGCGGTGGATGAATTTCTGTCCCATCAAAAGGGCTACGGCGTGTTTTCCATCGACAAAAAGACCCGGCTCATGCACGCCGCCATGCTGACCTCCCACGGCTATGTGCCCGACGAGCGGGCCGAGGCCGCCATCATGAGCAGCACCGTGGCCATGATCGCCGCCCAGCAGGCCGCCATGTGCGCCGCCGTGACCGCCAGCGCGTCGGCGGGCAGCCATTAAGGCTGAATGAGGCGCACGCCGCGTTTGGCGGCGTATTCCACCCGCAGCCAGTATTCCAGGCCGCCGTATTCGTCGGTTTCAAAATACCAGCGCGCGCCGGGCGCATCGTCCAGGCTCAGCACGGCCCGGAAGGAGCCGCTGTTCATGCGGCGGTACAGGCTGTCGCCCACGATGCGGGTAAAGGTGGCTCCCGGCGCGGAATCCACCACGTGCACCATGCTGCCGTCCTCGCTGAGACCGTCGATGAGGGCGATGTGCCCCCGGGCGATGGAAAAGCTGAAGAGCGCGCCGCCTTGCAGCAGCGTGCGGATCTGCCGGGCGTCTTCAATCAGGGCGGAGCGGGTGGAAAAGCCGTACACCGCGGCGGCCTCCCGGATCAGGCGCTCGTTGTTGGTGCCGTCCGGGGTCAGGCACAGGGCAAAGGTTTTGGCCAAGGCCGCGGGCTGCAAATCGTCCCCGGTTTTGCCCATGCGCTGCAGGGCGTGGGACAGGGTGAAGATGGCGCAGCCGGAATGATCCAGGGTGCTGGTGCGGTAACGCTGATCCAGCCACCAGCCGTCCTTTTGGCTGTAAGGCAGGGCCAGGGCTTCGGGCCCGCCTTCGGTGACGGTGAAATCCGCCGATACGTTGGCGGTTTTGCCCGTTTCGTCGGTGACGGTAACGGTGAGGGTATAGTTTCCCGCCTTGCGGGGGCGATAGGCGGCGGCAAAGTGGCCGTCGTCTTTGCTTTCAGCGATGATCGCGCCGTCCAGGGTCAGGCTGTACGCGCATTTTTCCCGGGTCCAGGCCGACACGGCGATGTCCAGCACCTGGCCCGCGGCCAGGGTGTCCGCGCTCAGCCGCAGGTCGATCTGCCCCGCGGGCAGCAGGCTGGGGACCTTCACCGGGGCGGCGAAATCCGTGTACCGGGCGGTGAAAATCACCTGCTCTCCCTGCACCAGCGCGCCGTAGACGTACTGATCCTGGGCGGTGAACCAGCCCACCCGCCAGGCGTCGCCCTGGGCCGCCACGGTGGCGTAGAGTTTTTGGGCGTCAAAGGCATTGTAGGCCTTTTTGAGGGCGGCTTGGGCCAGGGACACAGCCTCCATGTTGGCGGTTTCGTCGGCGGGACCCTGCAAAACCACGTCGGACACGGGCGCCCACCTGCAGCTGCCGCCGTCGATCACCAGGCAGGAAGCCCCGTCGATGACGGTGACGGCGACTTCATCCCCCGTTTCAGCCAGCAGGCCGGGCTCCTTGATCCAGGTCATGTCGCCGGAGGGGGTTTCCAGCTGGTAGCTGAGATCCTCCGCGGGCACATAGCCGCTGACATCGCCGCAGGTGACGGCGGCCCAGCCGTCTGCCACGCTGTCCACCGTCAGCGCGTCCCAGCCGCCCACGGGCAGCAGCAGATCAGCGTCGGCCTGCGGCGCGGCCCGCAGCAGGGTGTCGGCGTCGGGATACACCGTTTTGCCCGCCAGGGATGCCGGCAGCAGCAGAAATTCGGTTTTGACGTAGCCGGTCTTGCCCTTGTAGCGGATGTGGCTCCATTCGCCAGCCGTCTCCACCACTTCCACCAGGCTGCGGTTGGGCACGGCCTCCACGATGCTGGATTTGGCGTTCGCCTTTTTGCGCATGTTCACCGGCCCGCCGGGAGTGAGCACCCGGGCGCTGTCCGCCAGAGCGGAGGCCGCGGTTATCATCAGGATCAGGACGCAAAAGATCAAAAGCTTGGGTAGTTTCATGGCGTTTCCTCCGTAGTTGCCTCCATTGTATCACAGCCCGGGGCAAAAATCACCCCCACGGGCAGAAAATGCCAGGTTGCGGAAGGACGCGGAGGTTGATATAATGGAGGGGCTTCCTGGAAAGGGGAGAAATACCTTGATAAACAGAAATTTGACGGGGAATAGAGATACTCGTATTTAGATCCTTCGACTCCGCTGCGCTCCGCTCAGGATGACAATGTAAGATGGTTTTCTTCTTGTATAGTGACTTCATTTGTTGCAAAAAGCCAATAAATAAAGGGAAAACAACCCATCATTGTCATCCTGAGCGGAGCGTAGCGGAGTCGAAGGATCTCAGCATAACACTATCAAATATCTGTTTATCATTCCATTTTGTTGAAACGAAGGAGAAAACCATGAAGCATTACGAAACTGAACTGCCCGCGGGCTACCGCGAGGCCTTCACCATCGACGCCGCCAACAAAAAGACCGGCGTCACCCTGAACCTGGTGGCGGCGGTCATCATGGTGGCGGCGATGATCCCGGCGATCCTGATCATTCGTCCGGGCAATATCCTGGAGGGCTTTTCCTTTTCCCGATATCTGATCACCTTCGGCGGGCTGCTGGTCTATCTGGTGCTGCATGAGCTGGTGCACGGCGCGGCCTATAAGCTGCTGACCCGGCAAAAGCTGACCTTTGGCCTCACCGCCACCGTGGCCTATTGCGGCGTGCCCAATATCTATGTTTACCGCCGGGCCTCCATGATCTCCCTGCTGGCTCCCTTCTGCGTGTTCACGGTGGTGTTCGGCCTGCTGACGGCGCTGCTGCAGAATCCCTGGGACAAGACCTTCGCCGCCGCCGTGCTGGCCATCCACCTGGGCGGCTGCGTGGGCGACCTCTATGACACCGGGCTGTACCTGTTCCGCTTCCGGGACCCCGGCACGCTGATGCGGGATACCGGGCCCAAGCAGACGTTCTATGTGAAGGGCTGAAAAAAGATCCTTCAACTTCGCTGCGCTTGGCTCAGGATGACATTGAAAGAAGATTTTTCCTTTGTTTATTGGCCGTCTTTGCGGCATAATCGCCAATAAACAAGATAAAATCCACCCAACGATGTCATCCTGAGCGGAGTGGAAGCGGAGGCGAAGGAGCTTTTTTATTTTATTACATGGCAGGTTTCAAACCCATAATACCGGAAGCACCGCAGGGCGTCCCCATCGACGATCTCCCCGGCGGTGACGATGGGCACGGCAGGCGGACAGCCCACGTGGGCGTCGGCCAGGACGCGGCCCAGGGCGTCCTGGATGGGCAGCTGCGCCTGGGGGCTTAGCAGGGCTTGGCGCAGGGAGCAGGCGCGGGCGGGATGGGGCAGAGGCGGCGGCGCGTCGGCAATGGCCGCCCGGCGGGGAACGGCCAGCAGCGCCCTTTCCACCCGCCGCCAGTCTTCATCGGGGGTGGCCGGGCCGGGCATCAGCACCAGATGATCGGGGTCGGAAAACTCGCACTCGATGTTTTGCGCCCGCAGCAGATCGTGGAGCCCGTCCCCGGTGCAGCCGAAGGACTTGGGGGCGAGGGTCAGCTTCATGGGCTCCTCGCCCGCCAGCGTATAGCCGTGGGCGGCCAGGCGGCCTTTGAGAGCGGAGAGCCGATGGACGGCGTTTGCCAATTGGCCGGGAAAATCCGTCGCCAGAGCGGCGTTGGCCGCGTCCAGGGACTGCAAAATAAGGTAGCTGGGGCTGGTGGAAGCGAAGAGGCTCAGGGCCCGCTCCGCTTGCTCCGCAAAAACGGCGGGCGCGTGTTTGCTCACATGCAGATAGGCCGCCCCGGTGAGACAGGACAGGGTTTTGTGGGCGCTGTCGCAGCACAGGTCGGCGCCCAGGGTCAGCGGATGCCGATCCTCCGGCAAAAACCGCAGATAGGCCCCGTGGGCGTTGTCCACCAGCAGCGGCACACCCTGGGCGTGGCATACCGCCGCCAGCGCCGGGATGTCCTGCATATGGCCCAGGTAATCCGGGCTGGTGAGGTACACCGCCATGGGCTGCTCCCGCCGGATGGCCGCATCCAGCGCCGAGGGCGAAACGGGGCAGGACAGCAGGCTGTTTTCCTCGGAATACAGCCAGCGCACGTCGATGTCCAGCAGCGCTGCGGCGGAGGTCAGCACCCGGTGGGCGTTGCGGGCGGCCAGCAGCACGGGGGGCTTGCCCTGCATCAGCGCCAGATACAGCATGGCCCGGATGCACAGGCTGCTGCCCTCGGCGGAATACAGCGTCCGCGCCGATCCAAACAGCGCCGCCGCGTTTTCCTCGCTCTCCCGGATGACGCCCCGGGCGTGATAGAGCTCGTCCGCGCCGCGGATCTCCGTGATGTCCAGAGCCTCCGGGCCGATGACAGCCCGCCCCTTATGGCCGGGCATGTGCATGCGGGCGGCGTTTCTTTCCGCGTAGCGGCGGACAAAATCAATGATGGGGGTGGTCATAAGGTTCCTTTCGATTGGCAGATAAGGAAAAATACATACAATAAAGACAGGGAGAATGGCACCTTCCCGGAGTTTGTCGCCTACCGGGGATAAAATGCGGAAAAGCCACCACGTACGGCAATACGCGGCGGCTTTTTTCATGCTTTATTCTCCCTTCCCCTCCATCTGCATGGCGGCCTGCAGCATGATGGCGCACTCCATGCGCTTGCGGAAAAGCTCGCAGCCATATTTATATACGCCGCGGACGCTGCCGGTGGCGTGGTAGGCGTTGGCGGCGCAGCCGCCGGAGCAATAGAGCTTGGCCCAGCAATCGCGGCATTCCTCCCGGGCGTAGACGTTGCAGTCGGCAAAGTCCTGGCGCACGCCGGTGTTCTCAACGCCGTGCCACACGTCGCCCAGCTTGAATTTTTCCTCCCCCACAAACTGGTGGCAGGGATACAGGTCGCCCCAGGGCGTGACGGCCATGTACTCGGTGCCCGAGCCGCAGCCGCTGATGCGCTTGTAGATGCAGGGGCCGCCGGTGAGGTCGATCATATAGTGATAGAAGGTGAAGGGACGGCCTTCCTTCCAGCGCTTCAGCATCAGGCGGGCCAGGTCTTCATACTGCTGCATGACGATGGGCAGGTCCTCCGCCGTCAAGGCGCTGGGGTCGTCCTCGGCGCACACCACGGGCTCCATGCTCAGCTCCGTGAAGCCCAGGTCCAGCATCACCTGGATGTCCTTGAGGAAATCCGGGTTGGCGTGGGTGAAGGTGCCGCGCATGTAATAGTTTTTGCCGCCCCGGGCCGCCACCAGCTTTTGAAATTTGGGCACGATCTGCTCCCAGCTTCCCTTGCCCGCGTAGTCTACACGGAAGCGGTCGTGGATTTCCTTGCGCCCGTCCAGGCTGAGCACCACGTTGCTGCATTCCCGGTTGGCAAAGTCGATCACGTCGTCGTCGATCAGCATGCCGTTGGTGGTCAGGGTGAAGCGGAAGTTTTTGCCCTTTTCCTTTTCGATGGAGCGGGCGTAGGCCACCAGGTCCTTCACCACCTGGAAGTTCATCAGCGGCTCGCCGCCAAAGAAGTCCACCTCCAGGTTGCGGCGGCTGCCGCTGTGGGCCACCAGGAAATCCAGGGCCTGCTTGCCCACCTCAAAGGGCATCACCGCCCGCTCGCCGTGATATTTGCCCTGGCTGGCAAAGCAGTAGGAGCAGTTGAGGTTGCAGGTGTGGGCCACGTGGAGGCACAGGGCCTTTACCACGCCGGAGGTGCGGGCCTTGAGCTCCCCCGCCATGTTTTCAAAGGTGTCCGGGGCGAAAAGCTGGCCCTTTTCCTTGAGCTGCGCAACCTGGTCGTAGCATTCCGCCACCTCGGCCGGGTCCTCGTGGAAGCGCTGGGACAGTTCGGCCACGATCTCCTCCTTGGTTTTGCTTTCGTACAGGCCGATGAGCTCGTAGGCGATCTCGTCCACCACGTGCACGCCGCCGCTGCAGGTGTCCAGCACCATGTAATAATCATCCAGGTGATAACGGTGAATCATGTGTTTTTGTCCTTTTCTTATGTCATAAAAGTTGTAGTAGTGCCATGTTTGGACTTAGATCCTTCGACTGCGCTTCACTCCGCTCAGGATGACAGTGTTGATTGATTTTTCCTTTGATAGCAGGCTGTTTTTGCTGCTTACAGGCCAATCAACAACGGAGAAAAGCCAATTGCCGTTTAACCCGTTTTTCTTGTGATTTTAAATCGCGGGGCCGAATGATT
>CACWUV010000090.1:0-6126 GCA_902764185.1 uncultured Eubacteriales bacterium | reverse complement strand
GTGTTGATTGATTTTTCCTTTGATAGCGGGCTGTTTTTGCTGCTTACAGGCCAATCAACAACGGAGAAAAGCCAATTGCTGTTTAACCCGTTTTTTTTGTGATTTAAATCGCGGGGCCGAATGATTAGACTCAGATCCTTCGACTGCGCTTCGCTTCGCTCAGGATGACAGCGATGGGTGGTTATTCTCTTGATTGACGGCTGTTTTACTGCAAACCAAGCGACGAAACAAGGGAAAACAAACCTAACAATGTCATCCTGAGCGGAGCGAAGCGCAGTCGAAGGATCTCGCATCACTATATTCGAACCTCGTTATTTAAAGCGCTTCATTCTTCCAAAGCTATTTCTTCCCACCCTGGATTTTCCGTCTCCACCAGCGCGTTCTTTTTTGTCCGCGTCCAGCCTTTTAACTGCTTTTCCCGGGCAATGGCGTCGCGGATGCTGAAAAAATGTTCATAATATACCAGCTTATCGACGTGATACTTCTTGGTAAACCCTTCAAAAATCCCATGCTTGTGCTCATAGAGCCTGCGCTCCAAATTGTTGGTGACGCCGATATACATGACCTTGTTGGAGGTGTTGGTGAGAATGTAGACATAGAAATTGTAGTTTGGCATTGTATCTGGAATAACGGGCTTGAAGCTGGCGCTTTTCCCTTTGTCTCTTGACCGTTCCCGTATTGACTGAAACCAATAAACAAGAACATAAAACAATAGACATTGTCATCCTGAGCGGAGCGAAGCGCAGTCGAAGGAGCTACCGTTGCCTTTTCAACGATCCGCTACAAAAAATGCCGCCCGAAGGCGGCATTCATGTGCGAGCTTTATTTGCTTTCTTTGTTTTCGCACTGCTGGTTGGCGATGCCGCAGCTGGTCTTGCAGGCGGACTGGCAGGAAGTCTGGCATTCGCCGCAGCCGCCGTTCTTGGCGCTTTCGCACAGGTTGCGGGTATCGAGGGTCTGAATGTGCTTCATAACTTAAACCTCCATCAATAATTGAATTGACATATTATTTTAGCATAGGGCGGGAAATCCGTCAACTGTTTTTCCCATCCGGCACAAACACTTTGACCAGCGTGCCGCCGCCCGGGCGGGCCTCGATGTCCAGCCGCCCAGCCTGCATGGCCTGCAGCCGCTGGCGGATGTTGCCCAGGGCGATGTGGGGGCGGTCGTCGTCGGCGTCGGTGAAGCCGGGGCCGGTATCCTCCACGGTGATCAGGCTGCCATGGGGCACGGCGCGGGTGGACACGGCGATATGCAGGGGGTTCAGCTCCGGGTCCACGCCGTGCTTCACCGCGTTTTCCACAATGGGCTGGAGGGTCAGCGGCGGCAGGCGAAACTGGGTGTGGGGGGTGTCGAAGACCACGGAAAGCCTTCCTTCAAAGCGCACCTGCTCCACGGCCAGGTAGGCCCGGGTGTGCTCCAGCTCCTCGGCAAAGGGCACGGTGTCCTCCCGGGCGATGGCGGTAAAGTTCTGCCGCAGGTAGCTGGTAAAGTCCAGGATCACCTGCTGGGCCTTGTCCGCGTCCTGCTTGCACAGGTAATATACGCTCGTCATCACGTTATAGATGAAGTGGGGGCGCATTTGCAGCACCAGGATGCTGGCGCGCTGGCGTGCCAGCTCCTGTTCCTGCTTCAGCCTTTGGTCCACCTGGTCGCTGAGGATGAACAGCACCATGCACCCGCCGGCCAGAGCCGAGGCAAACAGGATGAAGGGCAGGCCGAAGAGCAGCATTTGGATCAGCATGGCCGCGGTGGGCAAGAGAATATAAACCAAAAAGGCGGTGAACTGCTTGGCGGTCAGGCGGCTGCGCCTGCGCAGCAGGGCGTACAGATCAACGCCCATGACCAGCATCGGCGGCACCAGCAGCACGGGATACCAGGGGCCGCGGCGGTAGACGTTCTCCGGTTCAAAGTAGTAAATGCTGGTGGTGAACTGGGTGATGGTCAGCAGCACTAAATAGACGAACCACAGCACCAGCACGCTGTCCAGCAGCAGGTTTTTGTGCCATTCCTCCTTGCAGCAGTGCAGCAGGTAGACGGTCAGCATGGGCATGAGCATGGAGGAAAACAGGGATTCCAGAAACAGCAGGATCTNATCTGGGCCGCCACCCGATGGCCTGGCACGTTGTACAGGGATTCAAAGCCCAACGCAGCGCCGGCGCACAGGATCATGACCAGGAAAAACAGAGCGAAAAAGCGCCGGGTCCAGGGCTCCATGGCGCGGTCGATGAGGGGAAACAATCCCCCCAGCAGAGCCAGCATCAGCCCGGCGAAGCACATGCCCACGCTGATCAGCGAGATAAGCTCATACATGGCTCATTCCAACCCCCTTACCGGATAGCGCAGCAGGGTAAGCTGCTGCCTGATCTTTTCGGGCAGCAGGGGCTTGAGCAGAAAGCCGCTGGCGCCGGTGGACCAGGCGTCAAAGGAGTAATCCATGTAGGCCGTCAGGAACACCACGTTGCAGCGCGGATGAAGGGCCAGCAGCTCCCGGCACAGGGCAAGACCGCTCACCTTGCCCATCTCGATGTCCAGGAAAGCCATGTCCACCCGGTTTTGCCGGGCGTAGGCCAAGGCGTCCGAGGACCGAAGAAAGCCCTCCACCTCCGCCCCGGGCAGGGTTTCCTTCAGGATGGGCAGGCCGCCCCGCAGCACGATGTATTCGTCGTCCACCAGGATGACGCAGGGCTTTTTGTCGCCCTTGTCCGCCGAGGCGGTGAGCAGCACGCTGACGTCCACTTCCAGGGCCTCCGCAATGCGGGAGAGCAGCATGGCGTCGGGCACCCGGCGGCCGTTTTCCCAGTGGGCCACGCTGGATCGATCCACAAACACCAGGTTGGCCAGCTGCTGCTGGGTCATGCCCCTTTCGGCCCGCAGCCGCCGCAGGGTTTCGGGAAATATCTGGCTCATGCTTTTCGCCTCCGAAACTATTATATAGGAAAAACCACCGAATCACAAGCGGCAATCCGGCATGTGGCGTTCTGTCACCCCGTCTTGAAAACCCTGCTGTTTCTTTATAAAATAAATAATGAAATAAAATACATTAAAATACGAGGGGGTGCTGTCTGTGATGCAAGGAATCAGAATTCAGGTGCTGGGCTTTTTCACCATTACGGTGGGGGAACGGCGGCTGGAGAACCTGGTGGCCCACAGCCGACGCGGCGTTGATTTGCTGGTGCGGCTTATTCTGCAGCAAGGCAAGCCCGTGTCCGTTCAGCAGCTGACCCGGGAGCTGTGGGAAACGACGGACGTGCTCCACAGCCATGAAAGCGCCCTCAAAACCCGGGTCAGCCGCCTGCGGGACCTGCTGGACAGCGTGGCCCCGGGCCTGAGCGAATGCGTGCAGTCCGGGCATAAGTCCTACCGCTATCACCCCTTGGAAAACGTGACGGTGGACGTGCTGGAAATGCTGGACATCATCGGCCGCTTGCAGGGTGAAATGCCGCCGGAGGAGCGGCTGCGCTGCTGCCGCCGGGTCATGGAGATCTATCAGGGCGAGCCCTATCTGCCCCTGGGCACGGTGGGCGACGTGATGCAGGCCAGCTATCTGCGGGCCAGCTACCTCAGAACCGCCCACACCTATGCGGAGCTGCTGCGGGAGCGCGGGGACGAGGCCGTGCTGATGGACACCTGCCGCCTGGTCCTGCGCCAGGACCCCCTGGATGAAACCCTGCGCGCCGAGCTGATCCGCGCCTTGGCCCGCGCCGGCCGCCGGGAGGAGGCCGCCCAGGAATACGCCCTGGCCGTGCGCCTCAGCCGCCAGCTGCTGGACAGCGAGCCCGGCGAGGAACTGCAGGCATGCCATCGGGAGCTGATGGAGAAGCGGGCAGATTAGGGAAGCTCTGATCCGACCAGCGCTTTTCATCAGGGCTTCCTTGAAAATTGATAATGAACAATGAATAATGAATAATTGGATTGTGATAGCTTAGATCCTTCGACTCCACTCCGTTCCGCTCAGGATGACATTGGAAGGGAATTTTATCCTTGCTTATTGGCTGAAATTGCTGCAAAAGCCGCCAATAAACAAGAGGATAACTACCTCTCGATGTCATCCTGAGCGGAACGGAGTGGAGTCGAAGGATCTTTTATGAACTATATCGAATTATTCATTATAAATAATATTCATTGTTAATTCGCTCCGCATTCCGCTTTTGCTGCCTCCATCGCCCGTGCACCTGCGTCTTTTCTTTTTCCCCGAAACATGCTATACTGTATTTGGTTGTATATCGCCATTTGAAAGGAAAGACATCATGTACGAAGAAGAAATGGAAGAGGTTGTGGACAAGGCGTTGTTCCGGGTGTTCGGGCTGGAGGTGACGCCCTATGCGATGTTCATTGTCCTGGGCGCGGTGCTGGCGCTGATCCTGGCGCTGCGGCGGGCCAAGCGCATCGGCGTCACGGCGGACGCGGTGCTCATGTTTGCCATGCTGGCGGTGCCGCTGGGCCTGGTTCTCGGCCGGGCGGTGTTCTGCATGTGCCGCATCGTGGATGTGTTTGACTTTGGCTTTTCCTATGTGTTCAAGCTGATTTACGGCGGATATTCCATCATGGGGGTGTTCGGCGGCATCCTGCTGGCGGCGTTTTTGACCAAGAAGATCGAATACGTCGCCTTTACGGACGTGCTGGACGCCGTGATGCCGGGCCTGCTGATCATGCTGGCGCTGGCGCGCTTTGGCGAGGGCAGCACCATGAATGGCACCGGCCCCGAGGTCATGAGCCCGGCGCTCCAGTTCATGCCCCTGGCCCGGCGGGGGATGTACGGCGAGTACACCTACGCCGTGTACATGGGCGAGGCGCTGACGGCGCTCATCGCCGGCGTATATACCCAGTGCATGGACCGCAAGCCCCGGGGCGAGGTGGCCGGCACCGCCCTGATCATCGTGTGCGCCGCCCAGGTTTTGTGGGAGAGCGCCCGCCGGGATCAGGTGCTCAAGTTCGATTTCGTCCGCTGGGTCATGGTGGTGGCGGCCCTGGTGCTGCTGGCCATCCTGCTTTTGTCCCTGCGGCGGCTGGATTGGCCTCTGGGCGGCAAGATCATCACCGTGGCGGGCCTCTTCCTGCTGGCGGGGGTGGTGATGGCCATGGAGTTCTTCATCGACGGCAAGTTCATCCAGACCATCCCCGTATGGGTCTGCTATTTGTGCGACGCCCTGTGCCTCACCGGCATGGCGGCGCTGTGCCTCAAAACCCTGCGGGCTGCCTGCGAGATTTGAGGGCGGGATGCGTTGCTTCTATAACTAATATAAGATTTTAGGACGAATGTTTTAGATCCATTGACTTCGCTGCCTTCGCTCAGGATGACATTCAAAAGTTTTTTGCTTGGTTTATTGGCTGCATTTGCAGCACGATCGCCAAGAAACAAGAGAAGAAACCGCCTAACGATGTCATCCTGAGCGGAGCGTAAGCGAAGTCGAAGGATCTTTTTTTGCATGAAAAAACACCCGAAATACAAAAATATACTTGACAATGAATAATAATGCAGGTATAATTCATCCTGTCCCCACGCAGAACAGGGGGACGAAAGGGGGATTATGGCCATGAAAAAACTGTTTTCCGCTGTTTTAGCCAGCATGATGATCCTTTCCATCCTGTCCGGCGCATCCGCCTGCACGGCTTTTTATGCAGGCGCTGCATTGACGGAGGACGGCTCCACCATCTTTGCCCGCAGCGAGGATTACGCCAACAGCCAGAACAAGCTGTTCTATGTCAGCCCGGCGGGCAACCACGCCGCCGGTGAGGAATACAGCGGCTGCTACGGCTTCACCTACACCTTCACCCATGATAGCTACGGCTACACCGCCTTCCGCGACGACAACGGCGAAGCTGTGGATTACGTGTGCCCGGACTGCGGCCAGGTGCACGCCCATACGCCCTATGAGGCCGCGGGCACCAACGATCAGGGCCTCACCATCACCGCCACCGAAACCCTGGGCTGCTCCGAGGCCGTGGAAGCGGTGGACCCCTATGAGGAGCTGGGCATTGAGGAGGCCGAGATCGTCACCGTGATTCTGTCCGAGGCGGCCACAGCCAAGGAAGCGGTGGCGCTGCTGCTGAATATCTATGACACCGCGGGCGCCAACGCCGGCTCCGGCATCCTGATCGCCGACAATCAGGAGACCTGGTACA
>CACWUV010000089.1 GCA_902764185.1 uncultured Eubacteriales bacterium | reverse complement strand
TGACGATGGTTTACTGTCGGTAAATCGAGGAAAAGCAACGCGGAAGTGCAGGCTGATATGCCGAAAATGCATCTTTCCGAATTTAGAAACAGGCTCTAGACTAAGATCACATTTTTATCGCTAAGTAAGCGTTACCGGGGCCGCAGAGGCCCCTATCGTCTCCCTTTGCCAATTTCTGTTTGTGTTTGTTTTCAATCAGGATTCAGTATTACTCTTTTCCGCGTTACAGCACGATTTCCCGGTGCTGCTCCGCGCTGTCGTACACGGCCTGCATCAGCCTGGCGGTGGGCGCCACGCTGTCGATGACGCTGGGCAGGCGCTCGCCGGTCTGCACGCTGCGGACGAAGGCGTCGATCTCGTTCTGGAACATGTCGGTGAGCTCAAATTCGGGGGTATACTGCACCAGCGCGCCGTGCTCGGCGGTATAGAGGGTGAAATGGCCCAGGTATTGCAGACGGATGCCGGCCTTATCCCCCATAAAGTCGATGAAGCATTCCTTTTCGGCGATATTCTGCGCCCAAGCGCCGTTGAAGGTGATCACCGGGCCGCTGGTGCGCACCAGCCCCGTGACGGATTCCTCCACGTCGAAGGTGCCGTCCAGCTTGGGCGGACCGGCCCACATGTCCTTGTAGGCATAGCCGGGAATATCGCGGCCCAGCTTGGAGAAGCATTCGCCGCTGACGGTGAGCGGCGCGGGATCGCCGCAGCAATACATGACGATGTCCAGATAGTGCACGCCCCAATCGATGAGCACGCCGCCGCCCGCCATGGCCTTGGTGGTGAAAGCGCCGCCCAGGCCGGGGATGCTGCGGTGCTGCCGGAAGCTGACGTAGACGTGGTGCACGTTGCCCAAGCGGCCTTCGTCGATATACTGCTTGATTTTGCGCACGCTGTCATTGAAGCGGTTCACCACGCCGATGGCCAGGATTTTGCCGGTCTCGTGCTGGGCCTGGATCATCCTTTCCACCTCCGGCCAGGTGCGGGCGGCGGGCTTTTCGCACAGCACGTGCTTGCCCGCCCGCAGGGCGTCGATGGCGATCATGGGGTGCGCGCCGTTGGGCGTGCACACGGACACGGCGTCCACGACGGGATCGCTGATCACGTCATGATAGTCCGCCACAGCCTTGCCGCAGCCATATTGCCGGACGGCCTTTTCGGCGCGCTCCGGGATGATGTCGCAAAAGTACGCGATCTCCACGTCGGGGTTCTTCATGTAGGATGGGATATGGGCCGCGTTGGCGATGGTGCCGCAGCCGATGACGCCGATCTTGATCATGGTGTGCCTCCTGTCAAATCAATAAGAATTGTCCGATTTTCCTTTTCCACCCCAGCAGCCAGATCCCATGGCGGAAGATCACCGCCAGGCGGCCCGGTTTGCTTTTTTGCCGTATCCGGGCAAAATCCGTCACCATCCGACGCTGCTCGGGTGTCAGATAATCCGTGGCAGCCTGGGCGAAGACGGCAGTTTGCAACTCGGTGGCGATCAGATCCTGCCGATGCTCGTCCAGGCGGGAAAAGGCGCTGGTCAGATAGCGCAGATTGCGCACCTCCTTGGCGCCCACCGCGTTGTCCCCGTGCTGACGGTAGAAGATGGTGCTCTCCGGCAAAAAGCCGATGCGTCCCCGGGCAGACGCCCACAGCGCGCACCACCAATCATGCATCAGCATACCCTGGGTATCTGCTGGCAGCATAGCCAGCTCCCGCAGCGCGGCATTGATCATCATGGTGCAGCCGGTGACCACATTCTGCACCAGCAGATAGCGAAGATCGCAGCGTTTGGCGTCCATCCAGGCGGAATAGAACATGCTTTCATGCTGGACGTTCAGGTCGGCGTCGGTCACCGCCAGATCGGTATGCACCAGGCAGGGCACCTCCGGCTGACCGTTCTCCAGCCGCTGCATGCATGCCAGGGTCTTTTGAATCTTGTCCGGTTTCCACACGTCGTCCTGATCGCAGTACATCAGATAGGGAAAGCCCTCCGCCTGGCTGGTGAGGCGCAGAAAATTGGCCTTGGAGCTGCCCGAGGCGGTCTCGTAGGAAAGCAGGCGGATTCTGTCCGGATACCGGGCCGCGTATTCCTCCAGGATCTCCGGCGTGGCGTCCCGGGAATGATCGTCCGACACCAGCAGCTGCCAGTCCTGCTCCGTCTGTGCAAACAGGGATTCCAGCAGCGGGCGCAGATATTTTTCACCGTTATAGGTGGCCAGCAGAATGGCGATTTTTGTCTGTTTCATGGCTTCACCTCAAGTCCGAGAGCACGCCGCGCACGCGCTCCACGGAATAGTTTTCCGTGAACAGCCGCAGCGCATTTTGGCGCATGCGGGTGTTCTCCTCGCCGGTCATGCCCGCGGCCTGACGGGCGGTCTGGGCCAGGTCGCCCCGGTTCACCTCGATGCCCGCCCCATAGCTGGCGACCCGGGAGCGGGTGTCGCCCTCGATGGTGTTGAGCAGCGGCAGGCCCCCGGCAAGATAATCCAGGGATTTCATGGTGAGGCCCACCAGCACGCTGGTTTTCATGATGTTGATGCCAAAATGGCACTGATCAAAGATGGCCTGGCGCTCCGTCGAATCATAGATGCGGCCATGATAGATGACCTCCGCGCCCGCGGCCTGGGCGCGGTCCACCAGGAGCTGCCGGTTCTCCCCCTCGCCGATGATATGCAATTTAACGGGGCGCAGCGCCGCCATCTGCCGCAGCAGCTCCGCCACCACGTCCATATCCAGCAGTTCGCCGACGGTACCCAGATAGCACAGGGACAGCGCTTCCCCCTCCGGCGCATGGGGATCCGGGCCGCAGGTGGCCCCTTCCCGGCAGATGGGCAGGGTGTACACCCGCTTGCCGCGCAGCTGCCCTTGGAGCACCTGGCGATAGAGATCGCACTCGGAATAGACGATGTCCGCGTATTTCAGCCCGGCGTCCCGCTCCCAGCGCCACAGGGCAAAGGACAGGGCCAGCAGCTTCTTGGCCTTGCTGCTGGGAAAGGTTTCGGGCCACAGGTCATAGATATCCACCGCGAAGGTGACATTGGGATGCTTCTTTTTATAGCGCCCGCCCCGACGGCACAGGCTGTTGGGCGGCGTCATGACATAGAGGAGATCGGGCTGCAGTTCCGCCACCCGGGCATAGACCTTGCGGGTAAAATCCAGATGGGACAAAATCCGCGTGACGGACATATTTTTATGATAAGGAATGGTGGGCACCTGCTCGCCGCCGGGCACGTCGATCTTGTATTTCTGCCGGGAAAAATGGCTGAAATCCCCGGTGATGTAGGTGCATTCGTATCCCTGGTTCCGCAATTGGTCCATCACCAGCTCCACCCGATGATCGTAAAAATCGAAGCAGCTGATGCACACCGCCCGCTTTGCCATGCGCGTACCCTCTCTTTTTCCGCAGTATTCGATTCATTATAGCATTACAGGAAGAAAAAGTCCACGGAAAACAGCAGCACAAAAAAGCCTCCCGCCAAAGGGCGGAAGGCTTTTTTATGTGTGCCGGAATCAGGCTTCGACGGGCGCGCTCATCTTAGGCAGCGCACGCACAACCTTGCCGCTGCGCAGGCAGCGGGTGCACACGTTCAGGTGCGTAGGACGGCCATCCACCAGCACGCGGACGCGCTGGACGTTGGGCGCATACATACGACCGGTCTTGTTCTCAGCATGGCTCACGCGGTTGCCATTCATCAAACCCTTGTTGCACACCTGGCAAAACTTGCCCATTTCGTTACACCTCCCTGTCGGAAATGCCTTAGTCACGCGGCATTGCCGCGGGAAAGCTCTTTTGACAGCTTGATTATTTTATCATATGCGGGATAAGATTGCAAGCCCTTTGCAAAAAATTTTTACTCTTGTAATAATTTGTGGAAAAGAGCGTCAGGAATCCGCGCCAGTCTCATATCGGCTGGTCCCCCACCACCCGGGCATCAACTCGCCCAGGCGCACGGTTTGGCGCGACTCGTAATCGGTCATGATTTCCATGTTCCGATTTTCATAGGCCAGCTGCATCAAAAATTCCCGGCAGGCGCCGCAGGGCATGCCGCTGCCCTCTATATCGCCCCGGGGCGGCTGATCCCGGAAGGCGATGAGCCGCCGGATGACGGTCTGGCCGCTGTTTACATACATATTGAGGGCGGCTACCCGCTCGGCGCACAGGTTCATAACGCCGCTGCATCCCTCGATGCAAAAGCCCGTGAAGATCTCCCCGTTTTCCGCCTCCAGAGCGGCGACCACGTGATGGGCGTAGACGAAGGGTGACACGTCCTCCGGATGATACTGCTTCTTGGCCGCCTCGTAGAGCTTTTCCCATATATCCATATTGTGCCTCCTTCAATCCCACAGCATCGAAAAATGCGTCCGATAAAACCGTTCCATTTCTTCTCCTTCATCGCGCAAATGATCTCTGATGTAGTTTGCATTCATTTTTTGCTCTGCGGGATTGATTTCCGCGTACCGGTGAATGATCATATTTCCGGCTTTTTCTTCTTTTAATATTTCCGCATACACGTCCCGCACCGATTCGCACCGCCGGACGGCCACGTCCTGCTCGCTCTCCCAGGTATGGCCTTTTATGTTTTGCAAGCCGGTCAAATCCTCAACTATGTATAGATAACCGCGTTTTCCGCCGTAAAGCGTTTTCAGCTGATCGGGGAACCGTTCAAAATAATGCTGCCTTCCATCTTCCCGCAGGCCCAGGGTCACAAAGTTTTCATCCCTGCTCCTGCAGCAGACCAGCGCATAGCACCTGTCCTCGGTGAAATAGGCAACCTGCTTTCCGGCCGCATGGGATCGGGCATTCGCTCGAATGACCCGCAAGCCCGGCAGGATCGTACCGTGATAAAGCATAAAACCCTCCGCTTCGTTTTTTGCTGCAAACACAATAGTTAACAAGATCCTGCTGGCCTTCGGCCAGGGCAAGCGAACGACTTCGCTCAGGATGACACCGGTAGATGAAGCCAGCTATTCTTGTCATCCTGAGCGGAGTGCAGCGGAGTCGAAGGATCTTGTTGAATTATCTTTTTGAGTTTCGTGTTACTTGATCCGCAGCGCGCCCCGGGCCACGTTTTTGCCTGTGGCCTTATCGAAGAGCACGGCGGTCTTGCTGAAGTCGAAGCGCACGCGGCTGTCGATGGGATAGTCCACGTCACCGAAAACCACGGCGGTGAGCATGATGCCGTCCGCGTCCAGCTTGACGGTGGTTTCCATGCCGGTGGGCAGGGTGGAATAGACCACGGCCTCCCGCTTGCCCGCGTCGCTGATATGGATATGTTCGGGCCGCACGCCCAGCACCGCTTCCTTGCCGGTGAGGCTGATGGGCGCGTCCGCGGTGAACTCCGCCTGGATATTGCCCATGGCGATGACGGCGGAATTGCCCTCCGCCTGCGCCGTGCCGTCGATAAAATTGATGGTGGGGTTGCCCATGAAGTCCGCCACGAAAAGGTTGGCGGGGTTATTGTACATTTCCAGCGGCGGCGCGTACTGCTGCAATATGCCGCCTTCCATGATGCACACCCAGGTGGACAGGGTCATGGCCTCCAGCTGGTCATGGGTCACATAGACGAAGGTGCTGTCCGTATCGCGGTGCAATCGCTTGAGCTCGGTGCGCATCTCCATGCGCAGCTTGGCGTCCAGATTGCTGAGGGGCTCGTCCATGAACAGCACCTTGGGGCCCGGGGCCAGGGTGCGGGCGATGGCCACGCGCTGCTGCTGGCCGCCGCTGAGCTCCGCGGGATAGCGCTTTTCAAACTCCCCGATGCGCAGCATCTCCAGCAGCTCGTGGACCCGGTCCGCGATCCTCTTTTTGTCCCATTTCAGGTTTTCCAGGCCGAAGGCGATGTTCTGATACACCGTCATGTGGGGCCACAGGGCGTAATTCTGAAACAGGAAGCCCACGTCGCGCTTGTTGGGGGCCAGATTGATGCCCCGGTCAGCGTCGAACACCACGTTGCCGTCGATGGTGATGGTACCCTCGGTGGGGGTCTCCAGGCCCGCGATCATGCGCAGGGTGGTGGTTTTGCCGCAGCCGGAGGGCCCCAGCAGGGTGATGAAGCTGTTGCTTTCGATGTTCAGGTTCAGATTGTCCACGGCAACAAATTTGCCGAAGCGCTTGGATACGTTTTTCAGAATGATTTCCGGCATATCAGCCACCCACTCCCTTATCGATAGATGCACCGGTCAGCTTGTTGACCGTGAAGTTCACCAGCAGCACGACGACGATGATCAGCAGGTTGATCGCGTTGCCAAACTGTGCCCAGCCCTTTTCGCTGTACTGCATCAGCATGGTGGTGAGGATCGTGTTGCTGGTGGGCACGATCAGCACGAACAGAGAAAGCTCGCGCATGCAGCTGACCATGGGCAGCAGATAGCCGGACAGGAAGCTGGATTTCTGGATGGGGAAGATCACCCGCAGCATGCGCTTCCACCAGGGCACGCCGGTGATCAGCGCGGCCTCTTCAATTTCGCCGGACAATTGCAGCATGGCGTTGACGCCGCTGCGGCTGGCGAAGGGCAGATATTTGACCGAGCCCACCAGGGCCAGGAGCAAAAAGCCGTGAAGCCAGGTGATATTGGAGGACATGGCCAGGTAAATGGCGCCGAAGGCCAGGGAGGGCATGAGGTAGGGGAAGAAGGACAGGCTGCTGACCCAGGAGGCCAGGCGGCTGCCCCGGCGCTTGGCCACGCCGTAGCCCACCAGGATGCCGCTGGTACCGGCGATGACGGAGCAGGTGACGGCCAGCGCCAGGCTGTAGCCCAGGGCCTTCCACACCTTGGGATTGAGCAGGATGCCGGTGCTGTCGCCCTGATCCAGGCGCTTATCCAGCTCCGTACCGACCCAGAAGTCCAGCGTCATATTGCCCAGGCTGTAATCGCCGGCCTTGATGATGAGGGACTCCAGGGCGAAGGTGACCAGGGGCACCACGGCCACCAGCAGCAGGATGACCACCAGGATGATGGCGATGGGCGCGTTGGCCCGCTTCAGATTGATCTTGCTGATCTGGCCAGACTTGCCCGTGACGGTGGTAAACTGCTTGCGGCTGTTGGTCACCTTTTGATTGAGCATCAGGATGGCCACGCCAAAGAGGATCATGACGGCCACGATGATGTAGGCCTGGCCCTTATAGGTGTTCATCAGCTCCTTCATGGTGGTGCTGAGCACGTAGTAGCGCACAGGAGACCCCAGGAACACAGGCACGGAATAGGCGCTCATGGAGCTGGCGAACACCAGGAGGAAGGTGGACAGCATGGCGGGCTTTACGATGGGCAGGGTGATGCGCCAGATGATGCGCCACCGGGGGGTGCGCAGAATGGTGGCCGCCTCCTCCAAGTTGGCGTCCATGTTGCGCAGGATGCCGCCGATGAGGATGTAGGCGAAGGGCGCGTAGTGCAATCCCAGCACCAGGGCGATGGGGAAATAGCCGTACACGAACCACTCGGGCATAAAGACCCCGAACACGGAAGCCATGATGCCGTTGGATGTCTTGAGGCCGATGTTCACATTTTTAAAGAAGGTCTCCCAGAACAGCGCCAGCGTCCAGGAAGGCATGATATAGGGAAAGGTGAACACGGCGGAAACGAACTTTTTGTATTTCAGGTTGGTGCGCGTCACCAGGAAGGCCACCACGCCGCCAAACAGGATGGCGATGACGGAGGAGGTGACGGACACCGCCAGGGTGTTCAGCAGCGGCTTATAGAACTGGATCCAGCTGTAATTGTTTTCCTTGGTGGCGAAAACGCGCTGGAAATGATACCAGGTAAAAGCGCCCACCGGCAGCTTGGCCGCCCGTGCCTCCTTGCCCAGGTGCACGGTGACGGTCTCCACCAGCAGGGACAAAAGCGGGTAGAGCGTGAGCACCGTCAGCGCGATGAGGAAGACCAGGAGAATGATGTTGGCAGGCTTGGAGAACCAGGCGTGCAGGCGGCCCCTGAGTCTGGATAGCCTGACCTTTCCGGTCTGGGTTTGTTGCATAGTACGATCCCCCTTTTAGGGCTTGCCGCAGGATGTCTCAGGAATAAAAAGAATCCGGCGGGACGGGAAACCCGCCCCGCCGGAATTACAAGACCGATGGATTATTGCAGATACTGGCGGACGAAGTCCTCCACCTCAAAGTTGTCCAGGATGTACTCGGGGTCCTCCACAACCAGGGTGTCCTTCCACACAGACAGCGGCAGATCGCCTTCCTTCTCGGGGATGGCGCTGTTGCCGGAATAGGCGCCGATGCTCTTGCTCCAGGGAGCGAAGCCCTCAGCGGTCATCAGGTATTCGATAAACAGCATGGCGGTGTAGGGGCGGTTGGCGTTGGCGGACACCATGGCGTAGATGGGATACATGAAGCCGGCGAAGGGCTCGATGGTGTAGCCCTCGGCAGAGGCGGCGTACTGGGCAGGGGTCAGGTTTTCGCCAATGACGGAGGAGGAGCGCAGCTTGGAGAGCACGAACAGACCGATCTTGCCCGCGGCGGTCTCCTGGCTGATTTCCTCGGCGATGTTGGTGTCGGACTTGCCGAACTGGCAGTTGGGCAGGAATTCGGCAATCCACTTGTGGCCCGCGGTGGGATAATCACCCAGGTCGATGTCCTCGCCCTTCCAGGCCTTATAGGCTTCTTCCAGCTTCTTGGACCACTTTTCGCTGGTGAGCATGATCAGGAAGTTCATGTTGACCTGCTCGCCGGTGGGGCTCTTGAAGATGATGCGCTCCTTCATGGAGGGATCGGTCAGCTCCCACACGTTCTTGATGGCGGGCACGTCGTCGCCCAGGTTATTATAGATGAAGAGCTTGTTGGTGAACTGATGGGCCAGCGGATACTGGTCCTCCTCGCTCACGGTGTCCTTCACGCTGGCGGGCACATAGTTGATGACGATGCCGGCGTCAATGGCGTCCAGCAGCTGGGCGCCATCCTGGATCATCACCATGTCAATGGATTCGGATTCCAGCTTGGTGTAGATCTCCAGGTCCTTGAGGTTGGTGGAGTTGATTTCGATGCCGTACAGCTCGGCGAAGGCTTCGGCGGCGGTGGTGATGCGGCTGGTGGTGCCGGCCACCACGAAGGTGCCGCTTTCGGCCAGCGCCTTTTCCACCAATTCGTCATGGGTCAGATCGGCGGCGGAAGCCACGGTGTCGGCCACGTCGGCCAGTGCGGGCACGGCGGCCAGCAGCATGCACAGGGCCATCAAAAGGGCAAGGAACTTTTTCATACAGGAATTCCTCCTTTTTAAATGAATATATTCTGTCTCGCCGCACCATGCCGTCCGGCGGTAGACACGCTGTAATTCCGGCGCTGCGCCGGTCCTCTTCGATCTTCATATTTATATCAGAAATTGCCATTTTTGTCAATAGTTGTTCCAGTTTTTCCATGTTCAGCGGGATCATGAAGGGAAAACCGTCAAGAAAAGCATGTGGGAGGCGGCGGATAAGCTGAACTGGGGCTGAAGCTGTTTCTCATACAGCTTCGGAAGGGAAAACAGAAATTTGACGGGGAGAACGATGGGGCTTTGCCCCATACCCCACCGGGGTGCAAGTTGCACCCCGGACCCCGCCAATGGCGGATGTTGCACGAC